>NZ_JBHWEL010000007.1:0-108869 GCF_042734135.1 Streptomyces sp. NPDC059668
CGACTCGGCGCCCTGCGCGAGGAACTGCGCGGCAGGATCCTCGTCGACGTCTCCAACGCCACCACCGACGGACCGGACGGACTGCCCGCCGACCTCATCCACCCCGGTGCGAGCCTCGCCGAAAAGCTCCAGGAAGCACTCCCCGAAACGCACGTCGTCAAGACACTCAACACCATGCTCTTCCCGGTGATGACCGCGCCGGCCATGCTCACCCAGGCGCCCGACGCCTTCCTCTCCGGCGACGACCCGCAGGCCAAGAACACCGTCCGCGACCTGCTCACCGACCTCGGCTGGCGCAAGGAATGGATCACCGACCTCGGCGGGATCCAGACCGCCCGCGCCACGGAAGCCGCGATCCTGTTCGTCCCGCACGTCATCCGGTCCACCGGATTCACCCCCTTCGCGATCTCGATCGCCCGATGACCGTCGAGCCGCGCCGGCTCCAGGTGACCGGAGTCGGCGCCGGCATCGATGGGTTCCCGGTGGGACACGATCGCGGCAGGCATGGTCCGACCTGGTCGCGGAGTTGACGTTGACATGAGGTCGTCGTGCATGAATTCAACTGAACATCAGAGCGCTGGCGTGCAGGTCGACGTCCGGGTGCGGCAGGCTGATCTTGGCCGAGGCAACTCGGCAAGCACGATCGGCATGGCCCGCTGGCTGGAGGACGCCCGGATCCGGCTGCGGCTGCACCGTTTCGAACGCCGCATCGATAAGGGCGGGTTCGGCCCGTTCCGGATACTGCTCGTCGGCCAACGGGTCAGCCGGCTCGCTCCGGCTGGACCGGCCGGTTCCCGCGTTCGGGTGCACACTGGCGTTCGCCGGGTCGGGCGCTCCTCCTTCACCTTCGAACAGGTGATCATGGTCGGCGGTACGTGTGTGGGCAGTGGCGACGCAACTGTCGTACTGGCCGACAAGTCGGGGCCACTCCAGCTTCCAGACGAACTGATCGCCGATCTCGACGAGATGCGGCTACCGGAGACAGGGGAGGCAGGAAGGTCCGCAGCTACCCGTCCGCGCACGGAGCGCCTGGACCGAGCCCACTACTCGTACTGGGTCCCGCTGCGTTCCCGGATCGGTGACGTCGACTCCAACCAGCATGTCAACTTCATCGCATTGGCCACTTGGTACGACGAGGCCATCGCCGCATTCACCTTGGACTCGATCGGGACGACCGGTGGGGGCTCGATGCCGGATCTGTTGCCCTGGTCGTACCAGATCCAGTATCTCGGTGAGGTGACCTACCCGGGCGACTATGAGATCGCCCTTTCGGTCCGTTCCGTCGACACCGGGTCCCTGCACTACGAACTCGGTGTCTTCCGAGGCAGCACCTGTCTGGGTGTGGCCGACGCCATCGGTCCACACGGCGAACTGCCGGCCGAAGCCAGGGAAGCGACCTGGGCGACGGACTGAACGCAGCTTCTCGGGTGCCGGGCCGTCCCGACCTGCGGCGCCGTCAGATGCCTTCCGAGACAGCACCTGCCTGACCAGTCCCAACTGGCGGGCATGGGTGATGTCGGCGCGGCCTCCGGGCCTTGGCCGGACTGCAGAACAGGACCCGGCCGTCCCTGGCTGTGAGCAGCGTTGCCTTGACGGCGTTCCGCCATTCTTTGTCGGAGACGAACTCGTCCCGGTCCTTGCGTCCGGCGGCCGTTCACGAGCCCATCAGGGGTCGGATCTCGCGTTGCCGAACTGGGCGGCAGGTCCTAGCCGAACCGGAAGCATCAGCTCCGCCTCTCGACCGCTGCCATGCGAGCCGTCTATAGGAAGATTGGCACAGTGCTCACATGAGCCATGGCGACGTCCTGCGGAACACGGTCACAACAGGACGGCGTTGAAGCAGTGAATGCGAGATCGGAGAGGGATGCGCAGTACTGGAGCGGAGGCCGACAGCGGGCGTGGGGTGTTCGCAGTGGACTCGACCGTCCCGGGCGACGCACCGCGGGGACTGGACGTATTCCGGCGCGGGTGGGAGACACAGATCGGCGACGATGTCTTCCAACTTCCGGCCTTCAGCCCGGACACGATCGGTGACTTCCGGGTCAAGGGCAATGTGACCAAGGTGCACGGCGCGGCGATCGCCGATCTTCACGCCGCATCGGCAACCCGGACCGCGGACGTTCAGGGCGGCGATCAGGATCTGGTTGCCATGTACATAGTGCGGCGCGGCACATGGACATTGGGCGGCGCGCCCGGTTATGGCGACCAGGCCGTGTCGGCCGGGCAGTTCCTCGTCCGGCACCTCGGGCGCCTGACGGCCTTCGAGACGACGGCGCACCTCACGGCGAAGTTCCTTGTCCTGCCACCCGGCGAGCTCAAACCCCTGGTCGGGAACCGGGCCATCACAGGGCCGGCGGACTCGGCCGAGATGCGCTTGCTGACCGCCTTCACCAACATGATCCACATAACCGTGGCGGACCTGGGCCCGGCTGGTGTGGCAGCTGCCCACGGCTCCCTGATCGAGCTGGCCAAGGCGGTGGCGAAGGGCCGGTTCGACGACGTGGAACCCCGTCTGGGTCCCGCGCTCGCCCAGGCAGCCAAGGATCTCGCGGACCGTCGGCTCGCTGATCCCGAACTTTCCCCGGCGATGCTCGCGCGTGAACTCAACGTCTCCGTCCGTACGTTGCACCGGGCATTCGCCGCGGCGGGGGAGCAGATGACCACCTACATCCGGCACCGGCGCCTGCACGAGGCCCGGCTCGCCCTTACCGCGACGTCAGGTCGCCTGAGCATCTCGGAACTCGCCGCACACTGGCAGTTCGCGGACGGCAGTCACTTCACCCGAGCCTTCAAGAAGCACTACGGACAGACTCCCACCGAGTACGCCCGCTCGACCGGAGCAACCTCGCACTCGCCGGACCGGCACTCGGTGGGTCACGAGCCGGCCGAAAGCGTGTGATCAGGGGCACGACCGCAGTTCAGCGGATGCCGCGTTCTCGTGTCCCAAGCAAGGCAGTGCGGCGCTGTGGGCGGCCTGGGCATCGACTGGAGGCCCCGTAGCCTCACGGCCATGCCCACCGGTCACAGCACTTGCCATTGCGTCGTCTGCCAGGACATCAACGGACTGGACTCCCGTACCCAGTCGACCGTCGACACCATCCGCCTGCACGGCTGGCAGGTCGTGACGATCCCCGCCGACGGCTTGGGGCCGGGCTGGGCCTACACCATCGGCCTGTGGCACCGGCATCGGCTGCCCGAGCTGGCGATGTTCGGTCTGGACACCTCGCGTACGCAGACACTCCTCAACGACCTCGCCCAGCGAGCCGTAGAAGGGCAACCCCTCGAAGCGGACCAAGAGGTGCGCGACATCGCGAACGTCCCGGTCGCTGTCAAGAGCGTGGACCACCGCTGGTACAAGGCGTTCTTCGGCACCGCGATCGGCTCCTACCGCAAGCCGCCGTTCCCGTTCCTCCAGGCCGTCTGGCCCAACCGTGACGGCGCCTTCCCCTGGCAGCCCGGCGGAGAGGGCCTCCTGGAGCGCCAACCCCGATTGTCGCTGCGTCCCGACGAACACCCCGTCGGAGTCTGGACACAGGGCTTGTGAGGAAGCGACCGCCACGCCGCTGTGGAGAATGACGTCATGACACGCTGGTTCCGCAGCTACTGGGCCGAGGAAGACACCTGGTTCTACTTCGAGACCGACGCCGAAGGATGGGTTACTCGACAGGTCGAACTTCAGGGGTCACTCCAGAAGCCCGTCGCGGCAGCCTCGTCGACCGAGTGGGAAGCCACCCAGCGAGCCGGAACTCACGCAGACTACGAGGCCACGTTCGGCTTCACGGCGGAGATTCCGGTACACGAGTGGGATCCACACGCCCCCGAGGACCTCGCCGCAGACGAGTTCGAAGCCGTCTGGCTGACAGCACGTGCAACCTGTCAGGCACGAGCCCGTGCACGTGCTCCGCACGGAGCCTGAACCCGAGCACGCTCCCGCGCTCACTGCCTACCACCCGCGCGTCGGAGAATCCTCCTGGGCAGTTCAGGGTCCGCGAGGTCAAGACTGAGCGCACGCGCAAGCCGGGCCCGGATGAGAGCGGTTTGCGCGAAGGGCGCCTGACCGGTGAAGGCCGAGGTCAGGCGCCCTTTCGCAGGTGTCTAGAAGAAGCCCAGCTTCTTCGGCGAGTAGCTCACCAGAAGGTTCTTCGTCTGCTGGTGGTACGGCCTCTGCAAGGGCCTGACCAGCGCCAATGCGTCGTGTGGAGGTGTCTGGGCAGACGTTGGCCCGAACGTGGTCCGGATCATGGAAGAGGCGACCCGGCCCGCAAGCCCAGTTGCTCTACCGTTTACGAGTTGGTGCGTGATGGCCCGCGGGGATCTCGCAGCGTCATCTCGGTTTCCTGGTCGTGGAGTTGGCTGGGCCGTGGCAAGCCGGGGTCGAAGGCCGCCGTCAAGCTGCGTGGGGTGGGACCAGGAGGCGCGAGTGAGGCGTGTTTGGTCGGTTGAATGATCTGACTGGTTCACGGGACGGCCCCCTGCCGAGCCGTGGCCTTTGGCTCGGCAGGGGGCCGTGTGCTGTCAGGCCAGGTCGGCCCTATCCGACGTTGAGGTTGTCGTCCACGAGGAACTCCGGGTAGCCGAAGCGCTCACCTAGAGCGGTGAGAGCTTCGGAATGGTTCTCGTCGATGGCCACGAAGTACTCCTTCATGGCCCGCAGGAACAGGCGGAACCCGAGATCCGCGCAGGCCTCTGTGACGACCTGCTCCAGTGCGGGGACAAGGCCGGGCAGCGATCGTTCACCGGCAGCCCGTTCCAGGTCGTCGGCGACGGTGCCGATCTGTTCCAGAACGCGCCTGCGTAGGTCCGCGTCTGTCACCGGCTGCGGCGCGGGCGGGACGAACGTGGTGTCGGCCTCGCGGACGCTCGCGGTCCACGTCTCCTCGATGCGCGCCAGCCACTGCCTCCCGGTCAGGCCGTGAGCTGCGGGGTCGAAGTACCCATTCGTGGCTCCCAGCCATACGGTGCGGAGCACGTCGTCCGGGAGCGAGGAAGACAGAATCCTCCGCGCGTCCTCGCCGATCTGCATGGCGATCACGCGGTGCATCGTGCCGACGGCCAGCTGGATCAGACCCAGCTGGGCGTCCACGGGGTTCGGGGGTACGAACTGGGTGTAGTCCTTTGCGGACAGCCACATCGGGTACGCCGACTTCGACGCGAGCCAACTGAGCCCGATGTCCTGGATGAACGGGTCGTCGCCGGTGGGTCCTACTGGTTCGCCCTGTTCTGTCATCGCGGTCATCTTTTCACTCCGGATAGGACGTGTAGACAACGTACTTGCTGGGCTTGTGCTTGCCCGCGTACTTGAGTTGGACGAGGACCGTGTTCCCGGTGCGCTCACCCTGCACTCCGTCCTTGACCCAGACGCGGCCGAGGGACCCCTGGTCCCGCAGCTGCCATTTGAAGTCGAGCAGGTCGTGCCGAGGATCGAACGCCGGGTTGTGGGACTGCTCCTTGAGCCACTTGTCCAGCCGCTTCACATTGCTCGGCCTCTTGATCCAGGCGTCGAACGCGGCCTGGACGCTCTTGACGGCCGTCGCCTCGTCATTCCACCTGGTAGCCGTGCCCTTCTTGATGGCTTCCGCCGCCATCATGTTGTCGTCGGGTTCCACATGCTCTCTGAGGGTGTGTGCCTCCTCGACGCCCTCGTCCTGCACCAGGTTCAGGCAGTTGTGGACGAGTACGTCCCGGGAGTGCCCACCCCGCGGGCGGACGTAGAAGGTGTGCAGGCCGTCGACTGTCAGGTCGTAGACCGGACGCGGAGCCAGCCCGCGCCGGTCGTGCAAGGCGATGACGGACTGCAGGGTCCCGTCGGAGGTCCGGAGCGCGTTCCCCACCCGCAGGTCGGACACGTGCACCCAGCCGTGCCCGGCCACGTACACCCGGTGTCCGCTCGTGCTCGTCAGCGTGCCGCCGCCAGCCAGGGAGACGTCGACCAGGTGGTCCGTGCGATGCCGGAAGGTGTCGGTGACGGGCTCGGGCCGAGTGCGACCGGAGGCAGGGTCGGTGGCCAGCACCAAGTCACCGACACGAACGTCCAGGATCGGCCTACGCGTACCGTCGGCCATCAGTACCCGGGTGCCACCCGGGAAACTGTTCCTCTCACACGCGGTCACGGCCTCTTCGTAAGTCTGGACCTCCCTCTCGATTGCTGCGACCGCCGCGGCGTCGACGCCCTTGAGGGCTTTGAGTGCCTGGAGCGCGTCCCGGACGCCGATGCCGGTGACGAACGCGGCGTCCACGGCGCGTAGTGCTTCCGCGATGGGTCGGATGATCTTGCCGGCGAACAGGCTCGCGACGTCCAGGGACGCCCAGGCGCATCCGCCCCAGCTGCCGCCCTCGAACCCGGAGGTGAACTTCTGGGCGCACTTGATCCAGCTGCCGAAGAGGATGTCGATGGGGTCAACGCCGTCCTGCCACTCCGCGATCGTGATGGTGTGCGCGACCTCCTGGGACAGTTCGTCGGTCTTGACCTCGCCGAGATACGTTGTGGCCCCGGTCGGGCACATGAGCTTCTGGGGATCGATGCCCTCGGCACTGCACAGGTACAGGTCGAGAACGGCCTTGTACTTGATCTTCGAGGTGATCGTGCAGTTGCCCCGGTAGGCGAGGTGGTTCCACCAGTGGTCGCAGCCGTCGGTCTTCTTGATGACCTCCGGATCGCCGATCTTCTCGATGTGGTCGATGACGTAGAAGACGTTGCCGATTGCGCGGCCGTTCTCGTCGGGAACGGTGCCGTCGCTGATCTGCTTCGCCTTCGCGGCCTTCTCGGCCCTGTCCGCCGCTTCCTGGGCTTCGGTGGCGTATTTGTCGGCGTCCTTGGCAGCCTGTTCGGCTTCGGTCGCGGCCGTGTCGGCGCGGCTGGCGGCCGCTCGGGCGTCCTTGGCGTCCTGTTCGGCCTGGGTGGCGGCGGAGCGGGCGGCGGAGGCGTCGAGTTCGGCGACGTCGGCGCTGTCGCGGGCGTCCTTGGCGTAGCCCTCGGCGTTGCCTGCGGCCTTGTCGGCGGCGGCTGCGTCGGTGGTGGCCTGCTGGTCGTAGTCGATGGTGCGGGCCAGGGACGCTGAGGCTGCGGCCGCGGCCTTGGCGGCGTCGGCGGCGTAGCCGAGGGCGTCCTTGGAGTAGGTGCGGGCGTCGGCGGCGTACTGGGCGGCGTTGGCCGCGTGCTGGTAGGCCTCCTTGGCGTCGCCCTTGGCTTGGTCGGCGATGTTCTTGGCGGCCTGGGCCTCGGCGGCGGCGTTCTTGGCGTGGGCGTCGGCGACCGCCTGCTGCTGCTGCGCGATCGTCTTCGACGACTGGCCGGTCAGGACGACGAGGCCGGCGGCCGAGTCGGAGTCGACGTAGGAAGAGCCGAGCTGGATCGCGTCGTTGGCGGGATCGGCGACCTGCTGGGCCGCTTCGCCCGCGTCCACGGCCGCCTGGGCGGTGACGTGCGCGAAGCCGGCCGCCTTCGCCGCGGCCGCGAGTGCCTTGCCCGCCTCCGTGTTCGCCGCGTTCGCCTGGGTCTTGGCGTCCTTGGCGTGCTGCTGGGCCTCGTCGGCGAGCTTGACCGCGGCCTTGGCCTCGGCGGAGGCGTCCTGGGAGGCCTTGATGGCGTCGGCGACGGCGCTGGTGGCGGTCTTCACCGCGGCGTCGGCCTTCAGCTTGGCCGCCTGTGCGGCGTCCGCGTCGGAGCGGGCCCGTTTGGCGGCGGCTTCGGCGCGGGTGGCCGCGGCGTCCGCGTCGGCTGCCGCCCGGGTGGAGGCGTCGGCCTCGGAGCGGGCCCTGCCGGCCGCGGTCTCGGCGTCGTCGGCCGCCTTGTCCGCGTCGTTCGCGGCGGCCCGGGCAGCGGTCGCCGCGTCGCCGGAGTCGAGGGAGTCGGCGTAGGCCTCCTTGGCATCTGCCTTGGCGCGGGCCGCGTCGGCCTTCTGCTCGGCATCCCAGGCGTCGTCGCGCATCGCCTTGGCGTGGTCCTTGGCCGCGACGGCGTCGTCGCGCCGGTCCCCGGCGGTCTTCTCGGAGGCTTCCGCCTTGTCCTTGGCGTCCTTCGCCTTCGTCGCCTCGGACTCTGCGTTCTTACGGTGCTCGGCGGCCTCGGCCCGGCTGGCGGCGGCGTTCTCCTTCTCCGCCTTGGCCGTCTTCTCCTCGGCCTCCGCCGCGAGCCGCTTGGCGTGCGCGTCGGCGGCGGCCGCCTTCGCATCGCCTTCGGCCTTCAGCGCATCGGTGAGCTTCGCCTCCGCGGTTTCCTTGTCCTTCTTGGCGTTGTCGCGGTGCACCTTCGCGGCATCGGCAGCGGCCTTCGCCTGCAACTCGGCTTTCTCCGCGGCCTTCTTGCGGAACTCCGCCTTCACCTGCGCGGCCTGCGCGAGCGCGCGCTCCGCGATGGTCTGGCTGTCGCCGCCGGAGGCGCGGGTGGCGGCCTCGGCGGTCTCGCCGGCCTTCACCATCGCCTCGAGCGCAGCCGCCGCACCCTGGGTGACCTGTGCCTTCTGCTGCCCGACCAGCAGACCGCGCCCCCGCGGCGCGCCGTTGGTGTCGGCGATGGTGTAGGAGGCCTGCTCGGCGGTGTCCGAGGCGGTGGCGGCCTTCTTCACGGCGGCGAGCTGGGCCTTGAGGACGTCGAGCTGCTTCTTCGCCGCCGTCTGAACGGCCGTGATGCCGGCCTTCGCCTTGTCGAACTGGGCCTTGGGGGGCACGGTGCCGGTGTGCCCGGAGGGCGTGACGTCGAACTGCTGCGGCCCCGTGCCGTTGCACGTGTACAGCCACGAGTTGTAGCCGTTGGTGTACTCGTGCAGGTCGAGGCACTTGTCGGTGCCGACGTTGCGCAGGCTGCCGGTGGCGCGGAGGTTGAACTCCCACGTCTGCGCCGGGGAGCCGACACACGTCCAGATCTGGATCTTCGTGCCGTTTGCCGGGTTGTTGTTCGAAACGTCCAGACACTTCTGGGAGTTGACGTTCTGCAGGTGCAGTCCCCGGTCGTCGCCGTAGACCTTCCACTCCTGCGCCGCCGAACCGTTGCACGTGTACAGCTGGACGGGGGTGCCGTTGTCCTTCTTCGCACCCTCGACGTCGAGGCACTTGTCCTGCGCGGCGTGCACCTCGATCACCGCCGGCGCGTCGCCGACCCAGCCGGCCCCGCCCGCGGACCAGTAGTCCTGCCAGCGCGCGAGGTGGTCTGCGGCCCACGAATTGCCCAGCAGGTCACCCAGTGCCTTGGCGCCGGCCGCCAGGGACTTGGTGGCGTCCTTGTTGGCAGAGAGGATCTGGTTGCGTTGCGTGGCCTGAGAGGCGATCTCCTGCTGCCACTCCGTGGCGGCCGTGCCGGAGACGTCGCCCAGGACGTTGTCGGGATCGATCGGGTCACGCCAGGCGCACGCGGCGAACCGGGACTTCAGGTCCTCGACGGCGATGCGGTATTCCGCCGTGCCCGGCTGCGGGGCGCTGCGGGAAAATCCCCCCGCCGCCAGGAACATGCGGGCGTTGTCCGCGCCCGCGTTCTCCCCCGGAGCCCCGTGCAGCCATCTGAACGCGTCCCGCTCGGCGAGGGCCCTGGTCCACTCGCCGCCCGGCAGCCCGACCGGGTCGGGGTCCTTGCCGTACAGAGGGCTACCCAGGTCGTCGACGGCCCTAAGGGTCGCCGCGTCCGCCTTGGGCGTGGAGTCGGTATAGAAGTCGCCGTCGCTCTTCCAGAACCGGTCGGCGGTCCACTTCGTCAGACCGGTCTGGCCGTAGAAATCCTCCTTGCCGTCTCCCGGAGACCCCGGAGGCCAGTGGAAGTCGGTCTCGGTGAAACCGGCCGGTGTCGTCAGACCGACGACAGGCTTCTGCCATCCGTCCCGGAGAGCATGGAGGGCGTCCAGCTCCTTGCCCGCCGCGTCCCGGTCCGTCTGGTACGAGGTGGCGAGCGGGGTCTTCTCCCAGCTCTTGCGGTCGGCGAGCGTATGAAGCTTGTCCGCGGGCTGGTTCAGGCCGTCCTGCGCGGTCGTGGCCATGGACGGGCCGCCCAGTCGCAGCACATCGGCCATGAGGCACTGGTCCTGCCGCAACTGCTCGGCAGCGGTGTCCACACTCCAGTCGTACGAGGCTGCCGCCGGGTCGGCGTCCGCTCCACGGCCGAGCAGGTCGGGCTGGGCAGCCAGGCCGCCGAGGACGGCCAGCGCGGCCACGGACGTGACGACGGGAGTGAGGAATCCGGATCTTCGCGATCCGGGCATACGCAACCACGGTCTGGGGCGCAACAGAGCATCTCTTTCTTCGTTCAAGGGGGGCGGGCGCAGTCAGGCCCGGTCGAAGACAAGGGGAGAACAGCGGTCCTGAGCGGGAGTCAGGGACGCACGGCGCAGGCTGGACCAGCGTGCGCGGACGACCGGTATGACGGCATGACGAAGCAACCCCTCCCCGTGGGCGACGGTGTTCCCCCGGTCGCCGAATGACAGACGCGTGTGTCCGGACTGGTCAAGATCCACCGCACGCGGCGGTCACCATAGACACAGAACACGTGAACAGAACAGGGAAGATTCAGGGCCTACAGGCACACGCACACGCCGCTCCAGGGAGACGACATCCGTTCCGGAATACGTCGTTCACGTGCGCATCCCATGCGGGATCTGTGTGATTCTTGTGAAGCGGAACGAGCGCTGAAGCATCCGGCGGCTTTCCGCACCCGCCACCAGGTGATGCACGTCACGACACGGAAACGGCATGCGGGGCGGCTCGGTGCCAGGCAGAACGGCTGAGGACGCCACCACCTTGGCCACTACGCGTCACCGCCAGGGCCTCACTCCCCGTCGGCGACGCAGCACCCCCTGGGCTGGGTTCGCCCAAGAATGCCTGGCAGCGCGAACCCGACGAGGAGTGGCTCCACGCGCTGGACTGGATGAAGCGGAACTCTCTGCCTGTCAGCGCCCTTGCGGACGCGGATGTTCTGCGCAGGGCCCTCGATGCTATGTGCCGCAAGCTGGACGGCAAGGCGGCTGCGGCCAAGACAGCCCGACGCAAGAGGGATGCGTTCAACGAAGTTCTCAACGCTGCGGTGGAGAAGATGTACTTCGCGGAGAACCCCCTCAACGGGCTCCGGTGGAATGCGCCGGCGGTCAATGAGGAGGTGGATCCGGCTGCCGTTCCCAATCCGGCCCAGCTGCTTCGGCTACTCGAGGCTGTTGCCGGCCAGCCGGGGCGGGGGCGTCATCTTGAGGCTTTCTTCGGCTGCATGTACTTCGTGGCCATGCGGCCCGCTGAGGTTATCCATCTTCGGATCGAGCAATGCCACTTGCCGAAGACCGGATGGGGAATGCTCAACCTTTCGGGCGGAGTCGTCACGTCTGGCAAGGAGTGGACTGACGACGGTGAGGTGCACGAGGTGCACTCGCTCAAGCGTCGCGCGGCAAGCGCGACGCGGCCTGTGCCCATCCCACCGCAGCTCGTACACATGCTGCGTGCCCACGTGGAACGCTTCGACGTGGCACCCGATGGCCGACTCTTCCGGAACGAGGCTGGCAACTACGTCGACGCTGCCGCATACGGCAAGACGTGGGCGCGGGCCCGGGAACACGCCCTGACTCGCCCGGAGCGCACCTCTGGCCTGGCTAAGCGACCTTACGATCTCCGCCACGCGGGGATCTCGTTCTGGCTGTACTCCGGAGTGGACCCGGCCGAATGCGCCCGCCGCGCCGGCCAAAGCATCGAGGTTCTCTTCCGTCACTACGCCAAGTTCCTCGACGGCGTTCGAGAACAGGCGAACCGCCTCATCGAGCAGTCGATGCAGGAGTGGGGGCGTGCCAGCCAAGGCGAAGCAACCGAGGGCTGAAGCGTGGGTTTGGTCCGTGACTGGTCCGGAAGTACTGGTCAGGAGCGGTACAGGTGCGGGAGGAACTGGGAGTTAGCACGCAAGCCGGGCTCGGTCGAGAGTAAGCTGAGGGAAAGGCGCCTGACGGGCGAAAGGCCAGGTCAGGCGCCTTTTTTCGTGCTCCTAGAAGAAGCCCAGCTTCTTCGGCGAGTACGACACCAGAAGATTCTTCGTCTGCTGGTAGTGCTCCAGCATCATCTTGTGCGTTTCCCGGCCGATGCCGGACTGCTTGTAGCCGCCGAACGCCGCGTGCGCGGGGTAGGCGTGGTAGCAGTTCGTCCACACCCGGCCCGCCTGGATCGCGCGGCCCGCGCGGTAGGCGGTGTTGATGTCGCGCGTCCACACGCCGGCCCCGAGGCCGTACAGGGTGTCGTTGGCGATCTTGATGGCGTCGTCGAAGTCGTCGAACGACGTGACCGAGACGACGGGGCCGAAGATCTCCTCCTGGAAGATCCGCATGCGGTTGTCGCCTTCGAAGATGGTCGGCTGGACGTAGTAGCCGCCCTTCAACTCACCGTCATGCTCGATGCGTTCACCGCCGGTGCGGATCGTGGCACCCTCCTGGCGACCGATGTCCAGGTAGGAGAGGATCTTCTCCAACTGGTCGTTGGAGGCCTGCGCGCCGATCATCGTGTCGGTGTCGAGCGGGTGCCCCGGCTTGATGAGCTCGGTGCGGGCGACCGCCGCCTCCATGAACTCGCCATAGTTGCCGCGCTGGACGAGCGCGCGCGACGGACAGGTGCACACCTCGCCCTGGTTGAGCGCGAACATCGTGAAGCCCTCGAGCGCCTTGTCCCGGAAGTCGTCGTTCTGGGACCAGACGTCGTCGAAGAAGATGTTCGGCGACTTGCCGCCCAGCTCCAGCGTGACCGGCTTGATGTTCTCGGAGGCGTACTGCATGATCAGCCGCCCCGTCGTGGTCTCGCCGGTGAACGCCACCTTCGCCACCCGCGGGCTGGAGGCGAGGGGCTTGCCCGCCTCCACGCCGAAGCCGTTGACGATGTTCACGACGCCCGGCGGCAGCAGGTCCGCGATCAGGCTCATCCAGTAGTGGATGGACGCCGGGGTCTGCTCGGCGGGCTTGATGACGACCGCGTTGCCCGCCGCCAGTGCCGGCGCGAGCTTCCAGACCGCCATCAGGATGGGGAAGTTCCACGGGATGATCTGCGCGACGACACCGAGCGGCTCGTGGAAGTGGTACGCGACGGTGTCGTCGTCGACCTCGCCCAGCGAGCCCTCCTGGGCGCGGATCGCCCCCGCGAAGTACCGGAAGTGGTCGATGGCGAGCGGGATGTCGGCGGCCAGGGTCTCGCGGACCGGCTTGCCGTTCTCCCAGCTCTCGGCGACCGCCAGCTTCTCCAGGTTCGCCTCCATGCGGTCGGCGATCTTGAGCAGGATGTCGCCGCGCGCGGTGACGGAGGTCCGGCCCCAGCCGGGCGCGGCCGCGTGCGCGGCGTCCAGAGCGCGTTCCACGTCCTCGGCGGTACCCCGCGCCACCTCCGTGAACGGCTGCCCGTTCACCGGGCTCGGGTTCTCGAAGTACTGCCCGCGAGCCGGCGGCACATACTCGCCGCCGATGAAGTGGTCGTAACGCGCCTGGTAGGAGACGATCGCGCCTTCGGTGCCGGGCGCCGCGTAACGGGTCATGCTTGTCTGCCTCCCGGAGAAGCGCTGCCCGCCGTTGGGCAGCTCTCGCCCCGAGGCTAGAGACGCGGACGTTGCGACGACGTTGCGGACGGGCGCACGTGGCCTCTCCCACCGGGCCTCGCGGGCGTCCACCCGGCGGGCGCGGCCTGTTCGGCCTCCACCTCGTCGAGCCGTGACCGTACCGCGGCCGTCGGGCGTACGGCGGCCAGCGCCCGCCACACGTCGAGGTCGTCCTCGCCCCACGGGGCGCGTGCCCAGTCCGCCAGCAGGTCGGGATCGCGGCGGGCGATGAGCGCCGTACGCAGTCCGTCGGCGAGCCGGCGCCGCAGGCGTACGACGGCCGGGGCCACCGAACCCGGGAGCAGCGGACCGGTGTACGCCGTCATGGCCCCCGTGACCGCGCCCGAGCCGAGCCGACGCTCCACCACCGCGACGTCCGACTCGACCGGCGCCGTGAGCCGGTAGGGGCGAGAGGCCAGCAGGCCGGAGTCCAGCAGACGGCGCAGGCGGGTCAGCTCGGCGCGCAGCGTCACCGGCGTCACCGACTCGTCCTCGTACAGCGCGCACAGCAACTCGTCGCCCGTCAGCCCTTCCGGGTGCCTGGCGAGCAGCACCAGGATCTCGCTGTGTCTGCGACTGAGCCCGACCTTCCGTCCGCCCGCGACCAGTTGGGCCTCGTCGCGGCCCAGCGCGGTCAGCTCGACCGTGTCGGCGGCCGCTTTCGGCGGTGCGAGCAGCGCCAACTGGGACTCCGCCGCCCGTGCCACCGCCTGCACGAAACCGAGACTGTGCGGATGCGCGAGTCCGTCCCCACCGGTGATGTCGATCGCACCGAGCACCCGGCCGGTGCGCGGGTCGTGCACCGGGGCCGCCGCACACGTCCACGGCTGGACACGCCGTATGAAGTGCTCGGCCGCGAAGACCTGCACCGGACGGTCGACAGCGACCGCGGTCCCCGGCGCGTTCGTACCGACCGCCGTCTCCGACCACCGGGCACCCGGAACGAAGTTCATCCGTCCCGCCTGGCGCCGTGTCGTCGGATGTCCTTCGACCCACAGCAGCCTGCCCTGCTCGTCGCACACGGCGAGAAGGTGCTTGCCGTCCGCCGCGAACGTCCCCATGAGCTCACGGAAGAGCGGCATCACCGCGGCCAGCGGATGCTCCGCCCGGTAGGAACCAAGGTCGCCGTCCGTCAGCTCCACCGTGGCGGTGCCGTCGGGCGCGACACCTGCCCGCGCCGAGCGACGCCAGGAATCGGCCACCACGGAGCGCACCGGACGGGGCACCGTGCCCGCCTCGGTGAACGCCTCGTGGGCCCGGCGCAGCGTCCGCACTCGTTCGACCGGATCGGCACCCGGCTCCAGGGCAACCCATGGATCGGTCATTCGGCCTCCCGGAACGGCGATGCGGCTGGGACCATCGTCACGTCCAGCGAGGGTCCGGACAAGCTCTGTGACGATGCGGCGGTGGTCGGATCGGGCGAGCCGGGTGGCGACGGGCGGAGGAGAGAGGGGAAGGGCGTCGGTGCTCCGGCGTTCAGAGGCGCAGTGCCGCGGCGGTTTCACGCAACCGCGCGTGCAGACCACGATGTGTCTCGCGCGCTGGCAACCACTCCTTGCGGAGCTTCGCGACGCAGGTGTAATTGGTGTCGCAGACGTTGGCGAGCGGTGACTCGACCGCCTGGGTCGCGAACTGGTACGCGTCCAGCGCGCTGAACCCGTAGTCACGCACCAGCCACTGCACCAGGTCGAGTTGGGAGATGCGGAACGCGTCCTCCAGTGGGCGTGCCGAGCCGGTCGAGACGATGTGCGTGTCGGACTCGATGCGCGGCCAGGGGGTGGCGACTCCCTTGAGCAGCTCGACGATCACCACCGTGTTCATCGCGCACTCGACCGCCACGCCGCACGTCTCGCCCTCGCCCTGCCGCGCGTGTCCGTCACCGAGGCTCAACAGGGCTCCCTCGACGTTCACCCCGAGGAAGCAGGTGACGCCGGCCCGCATCTCCGGCGTGTCCATGTTCCCGCCGTGGGCGTCCGGCACCAGCGCCGAGCGGACCTCCAGATTCGCCGGCGCGACCCCGACGGTGCCGTGCATCGGGTCCATGGGCAGCTCGATCTGGATGTCGCTCTCCCGGGCGTGGAACAGGGCGGTGCGCCGCTCCCGGTCGAGCTGCCAGATCCACACGGTCTCCGGCAGCGGCGGCTGCAGCGTGGCGGTGGTGTGCGTGGAGGTGAGCGCGCCGAACAGCGGGACCGTCGTCGAGGCGGCCCAGTCGCGGGCCGGCTCGATGGACACGAAGTGCACCGCGACGGTGTCGCCCGGCTCCGCGCCCTCCACGTGGAAGGGGCCGGTCTGCGGATTGAGGAACGGGAACTCGCACACCTCGGACACCAGGTCCTTCTCGGAGCGCACCCGTCCGGCGAAGCAGTCCTCCGTGTACAGATCGAGGATCGTGCCCGGCGCGATGCGCGCCACGGGCGGCGCCCCGCCGAACGTCCACGCGTACTCACCGGGTTCGGGCCGGACGGTCAGGATGCGAGGGTCGCTCATGGCTGGGTGGCTCCGCTCTGCCGAAGGTCGGGGGACGAGGTCTCGTCGAGGTGGACACGGGCGGTCTCGGCTATGCGCCCGGGATGGCGGCGCGCGAGGACGATCAGTACCACGACCCCGGCCGCCATCCATACCCCGACGACCGGTCCCGCGTACGACACGGGCGCGGTGAGGGGGGAGACGAAGTCGAAGACCGGCAGACCCGCGGCGGTCAACAGGGCGGGGACGAAGGCGACGATGCCCAGCAGCGGGAACAGCAGATGCCGTACCGGACGGAACGACGCGCGCCCACGGCGCAGGAAGTAGCCCGCGCAGGCGAGGTTCACCACGATGTACACACCGATCACGACCGTGACGATCACCGTCGCGAGCAGCAGGAACGCCGTCACCGGGTCGTAGGCGAAACCGAGTCCGAGCATGGCCGCGACGGCCACGGCGCACTGTACGGCGACTCCGGCGACGGGGGAGCGGTGCCGGGGGTGCAGGCGTGCGAACAGTTCCGGGAAGACCTTGATCCGGCCGAGGGCGAAGGCCGTCCGGGTGGAGACGGTCGCGCAGGCGTTGGCGTTGGCGATGGTGGAGTTGACCACGGCCAGGAACACGAGCACCCAGAACAGCCCGAACGAGGCGCGGGCCACGCCCTCCCAGGACGCGGCTCCGGAGGCCGAGAAGCCCGCGAAACGGTCCGGGCCGACGTACACGGTCATGGCGTAGGTGGTGAGGACGTAGACGAGACCGATCGCCAGAGCCGCGCCGAGGACCGCTCGGTGCATCGTCCGGCGCGGGTCCTTCGTCTCCTCGGCGAGCGGGGCCGCCGCCTCGAACCCCGCGAAGGCCAGTACGGTGTAGACCGATCCCGCGAACACGCCGCTGATGCCTTCGTACCCCTGGGCGGTGTGTGACGTCCCGAAGACCGACAGGGTGTTGTCACCGCCCGCCTTGACGATCAGCCAGACGGCGAAGACGACGAAGACCAGCACCTCGAAGATGCCGAGGACGGTCCCGAAGCGGGCCGAGGCGCGCACTCCGAAGTAGCCCGCCACCGCGATGACGGCGGCACCCGCGAGCGACCACGGCCACCACAGGTCGTCGGGGTACGAGGACCACTCCTGGTGCAGCGTGCCCGCCGTGGTGAATCCGAGTTGAAGGAGCAGCAGCGGGGGCACCAGGGCTTCGACGAACACATAGCCCCAGCCGACCAGGAACCCCACGGTGGGGTGGAGCCCCTGTGCCGCGTAGGTGGTCACCGATCCCGCGGAGGGCAGGTGCCGTGCGAGCTCGGCCACACACGACGCGGTGAACAGGCACGCGACGAGGGCGATCAGGACCGACAGTGGCAGGCTGCCACCCGCGAACGCCGCGCCCGACGGAATGGACGCGGCGACCGCGGCGGCCGGCGCCATGGCCGTGACACTCTGGAACAGGACCTCGCGCAGCCCGATGGCGTCGCGCCGCAGTCCCGGAACCGTCTCCCCCGACATGTGACCCCCCGATCCGTTTGGACACCGGTCCGCCTGGCCGTCGAGCCGTCGGCCCGATGGCTGCGCCTCGCGTGAATCACGTTACGGCGCTCGCCGGTTGGGCCGGAAGGGCGAGGCGTGAGTCGGTGGACAAGTCCTGGACTGTGGATGAGCGGGCCACCCGTGAGAGGGAACGGGAGCCCCGTGCCCCGTCCCGCGTTCCGTGGCGGCCGCGACCGTGTGCCGCGACCGCCTGCTACGACCGGCCCGCGACCGACGACGGATCGTCGAGCACGGCCCGCACCACCGAGTGGGCGGCCCCCAGCAGCGGCCCTTGCGGACCCAGGCGCGAGACGGCCACGGCACAGGCGGGACCCGCCGTGCGTCGCGCCAACTCGTCCTCCAGCGAAGGAAGCAGCCAGGGCGCGAGGCCGGACAGCGCTCCGCCCAGCACGACGGTCTGCGGGTCGAGCAGGTTGACCGCCCCGGTCAGCGCGATGCCGAGCGCGGTTCCGGCGTCGCGCAGGGCACGTCGTACGTCCTCGTCGCCGCGGGCGGCGCGTTCGGCCAGTACACCGACCCGGTCGCCGCCCGGTTCCAGACCGGCCGCGCGCAGGACGGCCTCCTCACCCGCGTACTGCTCGAGGCATCCGCGTCCGCCGCACGGACACGCCGGTCCTTCCGGACGCACCGGTACATGGCCCAGCTCGCCCGCGAAACCCCGTGTCCCGCGCAGCAGATGCCCGTCCACCAGCACCGCCGCGCCGATGCCGATCTCCGCCGACACGTGCAGGAAGTCGCGGGCGGTCGCCTCGCCGAGCCAGAGTTCGGCGAGACCGCCGAAGTTGGCCTCGTTGTCCACGGTCAGCGGCAGTTCGGCGGGCAGCAGCGCACCGAGGTCCGTGTCGTGCCAGTCGAGGTTGGGGGCGCGCACCACCGTCCTGGCGTCGCGTGCCACCAGGCCGGGCACGGCGACGCCGAGGCCCGCGGGCCACAGTCCCTCCCGTTCGGCCTCGGCGATGACCTGACGCACGAGCGCGGTCAGTTCCCTGAGCACGGGCCCGGGGGACCGACCGCGGTTCGTGCCGTGCCGCACCGCACGGGCCCGTACGTCTCCGCGCAGATCGACCGCGCAGGCTGCGAGGTGATCGACGCCCACCTCGGCGCCGATCCCGGCGGGTCCGTGTCCGCTCACCGCGAGGGCCGAGCCGGGGCGCCCCACCCGGCCTGGACGCTCGGGGCCGAGCTCTTCGAGGAGCCCGGTGCGGATCAGCTCGTCGACCAGCGTGGAGACGGCCGCCCGGGTCAGACCGATGCGCGAGGCGACGGCCGCACGCGACAGCGGTCCCTCGGCGCTGAGGGTGTGCATGACCCGGGAGAGGTTGCGGCGGCGCATGCCCTGCTGGGTGTCGGGCAGGCGACGGCCGGAACCGGTCGGGTGGGCCTCGTGCAGCGGTGCGGTCATGCCTCCGTCAGTCCTCGTCCGGCCGGTCCCCGCGGGGCTGCCCTGGTCTGTGCGCGGTCAGGTCCTGTTCGACTCCCGTTCCAGCAGCGGGGCCGCGTCGGAGAGTACCCCGGCGATCCTCGCGAGTGTCTCCTCGTCCCGTTCCACGGCTTCGAGCACCGGGCCGTGGGCCGTGCCCCAGCGCCGGGCGACCGCGGCCGGGTCCTCGCCGGTCAGCAGACCCGCGGCCTGCGCGGCGGCGCCCAGCGCCACCAGTTCCCTGGCCTCGGGCACCTGCACCGGACGTCCCGACAGTCGGCGTACGGTCTGCTGCCAGGCGGTGCCCCGGGCACCGCCGCCGATGAGAAGCAGCGGGGCGGAACGGTCGGCGTCCGCGTCGAGCACCAGGTCCAGGGCGCCGAGCAGCGAGTGGACCGCGCCGTCGTACGCCGCCTGGAGAAGCTGGCCGCCCGTCGTGTCGTGCCGCAGGCCGTGCAGCAGCCCCGAGGCGTGCGGCAGGTCGGGGGTGCGCTCGCCGTCCAGGTAAGGGAGCAAGGTCACGCCCGCGCCGGGTTCCACGGCCTCGCGGTCGAGGCCCAGCAGGGCCGCGACACGGTCGACGGCGAGGGTGCAGTTCAGGGTGCAGGCCAGCGGGAGCCAGTCGCCGCGCGCGTCGGCGAAGCCCGCGACGGTGCCGGTCGGATCGGTGGGGCGCCGCGTCGAGACGGCGTACACGGTGCCCGAGGTGCCGAGGCTCAGCACCGCGGTACCGGGGCGCAGCCCGAGGCCGAGCGCGGCGGCCGCGTTGTCACCGGTGCCGGCGGCGACCAGCGTGCCCCGGGAAAAGGGCAGCTCGTCGCGGGCGTGCACGGTTCCCGCCACCTCGCCCGGCCGGACGACGCGGGGGAGCAGGGCGGGGTCGAGGCCGATGTGCGAGAGGACCTCCTCGTCGTACGCCTCGGACCCGGACGCCCACCAGCCCGTACCGGAGGCGTCGCCCCGGTCGGTCGTGGCCTCGCCGGTCAGGCGTTCGGTGAGGTAGTCGTGCGGCAGCCGTACGGCGGCGGTGGCGCGTACGGCGTCCGGCTCGTTCTCGGCCAGCCAGGCCCATTTCGTGACCGTGATGGAGGGCCCGGGGACGGTGCCGGTGCGCTCGGCCCAGGCCTTGGGGCCGCCCAGCTCGTCGATCAGCCGGCGGGCCTGGGGCGCCGAACGCACGTCGTTCCACAGCAGCGCCGGGCGTACCGGATCGCCGTGGGCGTCCAGGGTCACGAGCCCGTGCTGCTGGCCGCCGATCGAGACCGCCGCGGCCTCGTGGGCCGCGTCACCGCACTGGTGGAGTGCCTCGCGGAGCGCGTCCCACCACTGGCGCGGATCGCTCTCGCGGCCCGCTCCGGTGGAGACCGTGTGCGGCGCCTGTCCGCTCGCGACCACCCGTCCGGTCGATGCGTCGACGACCAGGACCTTGGTGGACTGGGTGGATGTGTCCACCCCGACGACGAGCGGACCCTCGGCTGCTGACATCGGGCTCTCCCTCTTCCGCGGCTCCGCGGGATCTGTCCTGGTGGTGGGCTTTTGGACCGGCGCGGCCCAGGTTTCACACTTCGTCTCTTCCCAGAGATGCCTTCGCATACTAATTTGTTAACCGCCATGACGAAATAGTCGGAGCTAACAAGGAGCCGCGGCATGAACTACCAGCCCACCCCCGAGGACAGGTTCACCTTCGGCCTGTGGACCGTCGGCTGGCAGGGAAGGGACCCGTTCGGCGACGCCACCCGGCGCGCCCTCGACCCGGTCGAGTCGGTGCAGCGCCTGGCCGACCTGGGTGCCTACGGTGTGACCTTCCACGACGACGACCTGATCCCCTTCGGGTCGTCGGACACCGAGCGCGAGTCGCACATCAAGCGGTTCCGCCAGGCCCTGGACGCGACCGGCATGCGGGTGCCGATGGCCACCACCAACCTCTTCACGCACCCCGTCTTCAAGGACGGCGCGTTCACCGCGAACGACCGGGACGTGCGCCGGTACGCGCTGCGCAAGACGATCCGCAACATCGACCTGGCGGTCGAGCTGGGCGCCCAGACGTACGTCGCCTGGGGCGGCCGTGAGGGTGCCGAGTCCGGCGCCGCCAAGGACGTGCGTGTCGCCCTCGACCGCATGAAGGAGGCCTTCGACCTCCTCGGCGAGTACGTGATCGCCCAGGGGTACGACCTGAAGTTCGCGATCGAGCCGAAGCCGAACGAGCCGCGCGGCGACATCCTGCTGCCCACCGTGGGTCACGCGCTCGCGTTCATCGAGCGGCTGGAACGCCCGGAGATGTACGGCGTGAACCCCGAGGTCGGCCACGAGCAGATGGCCGGGCTCAACTTCCCGCACGGCATCGCGCAGGCACTGTGGGCGGGCAAGCTCTTCCACATCGACCTCAACGGCCAGACCGGTATCAAGTACGACCAGGACCTGCGTTTCGGGGCCGGCGACCTGCGTTCCGCGTTCTGGCTGGTCGACCTCCTGGAGAGCGCCGGATACGCGGGCCCCAAGCACTTCGACTTCAAGCCGCCGCGCACCGAGGACCTCGACGGGGTGTGGGCCTCCGCGGCGGGCTGCATGCGCAACTACCTGATCCTGCGGGAGCGGTCCGCCGCCTTCCGTGCCGACCCAGAGGTCCAGGAGGCGCTGCGCGCCTCACGTCTGGACGAACTGACCCAGCCCACCGCGGCGGACGGTCTGCAGGCGCTGCTCGCGGACCGTGCGGCCTTCGAGGAGTTCGACGTGGAGGCGGCAGCGACAAGCCCGACAAGAAGGGGCCCACCGAGAGCAGCGGTGGCACGAAGAACTCTCCCTCACCTTCGCTGAGCATCCCGTCCGAGCTGCCCAGTGAGCTGCCGAGTGTGCTGCCTTCCGGGCTGCCGTCGGAATTGCCGTCGGGCCTGCCGAGCGGCCTGCTCAGTGGTCTGCCGAGCGGTCTCGAGTCACTCGTCCCGGATCTGGCCGACGACGAAGTGCCGTACTACATGTTGGGAACAGGCGACTGTTTCGACACCAGCGCGGCCCGGCCCGGGCAGGCCGCCAAGCGTTCGTGCGGCGCACCGCACGACGCGGAGGTCGTCGAGGTGGGCGAGCTCAACGGCACCTATGCCACGGATTCCGCGCTCAAGAAGGCCGCGTCGGCCCTCTGTGAAGCACCTCTGGAGCGCAGGGCGGCACACCAGTCGGCGGGCACCGTCCGCGGCACCCTGGTGCAGTACCCGGATTCCGGCATCTACAGGACAGGTATCGACAAAGTGACCTGCAGTCTGGCCGCGGACGTGGGCGACGGCACGCACCGGCTCACCGCACCACTGAAGTGACCGGCGGCACGCACGCGTGGTCGCCGTTCGCGCCTCACGCGCGCGTGCCGTACGAGAACGATCCTGAGGTCCGGGTTCCACAGGCGGTCGCGAGTGCGCCCGGCCTCGACGCGGTGGGCGCGCGGCGTCATTCGTTCGTCGAAACGCCCGGTGGGTCTTCCACCGCCACCGCCATCGCCGTCGCCAGGGCTGTGGCGGGATCCCCGACCGGCTCTCCCACAGGTGTCCAACCGCCACGCTCCTCGCGATACGGCCACCATCGGCCGTCCTGTCCGAGGCGCAGCTGCACCGGCGCTCCGGCCACGGTCCAGCGGTTGCGGGAGGCGACCAGCGACGGCCGTTCGTCCTCGGTCCAGGCGGACGCCAGCGCGGCACGCGCGCGTGCGAGAGCCTCCGTCCCCACGGTCCACTCGTCCTCGAGCACGGACAGTGCCACCGCTCCGCCGAACTGCCAGGCACACACCGCGAGCGTCAGTTCCCGGCGGCCCCGGCCCGATCCATGGGCGAGGCGCCCGGCGATCGGCGGGGCCGGGTGGGCCGCCGCGAGTCGGACCGCGTCCTGCTCAAGCGTCAACTCCTGCTCCGGCGGTGCCCATTCGTGACCCGGTCCGACCGCACGGGCCAGCAGCCGGTACGCCTCGGCCGCCGTCGCCATGGCCAGGAACTCCAGGGCGGACGGGTCGACACCGGGCGGCGGCGCGGTCCCGGTGTCGGAGGAAGGCGGCCGGCCGGGCCCTTCGGGCGGGGGAGGAGGGACGGGCAGGGGAGGCAGCAGGTCACCGGCCGCGTACGCCTCGGCGGCGGCGACGCTTCGGCACGTGGGTTCCGGCACTCCCTGGGCGTACCGGTTCCGTGCGTTCGCGCCGCCGGCGGTACTGCCGCGCCGTTGGAGTTCGTCGAGCAAGGTCCGTTCGGTGCGCCCGCGCAGGAGCAGCAAGGCGAACGGGTCGTGGTCCAACAGGCGCGCCATCTGGTAACTGAGCGCCGAGGTGTGCGCGCAGTGGTCCCAGGCCCCGCAGTCGCAGTCGGCCTCCAGGTCGCCGAGCCCCGGCAGCAGTTCGACGCCGGCGTCCGCCGCGTCCTCGACCAGGTGTGCGGGCATCTCGTGGTCGAGGAGCGCCGCGACATGTCCGGCCCGTTCGACGGCCATGTCCACGAAACGGTCCCACCGCTCGTCGGCCAGTTCCTGAACCAGTACGTCGGCCCGGTGCGTGGTGTGATCGCGATCCCGTACGACGGCCGTGATGCGTCCCGGACGCACCGACACGGAACCCACCGCTCCCGCGCGCGCGAGCCTGCGGCCCGCCTTGAGCTGTTCGGAGTCCAGCGAGGCGTCCTCCAGCGCCTTCACCCAGGCACGACCCCACCAGGTGTGCGCGAAGCCCCGACCGCGCAAGGGAGGCAGCGCCGCGAACGTGCGCTCGTCGCCGTCGTCCGTCATCGTGCGTCCCCTCGCAGTTCAACCAGTTCGGCTAGCTCGGCGTCGGTCAGTTCCGTGAGCGCCGCCTCCCCGGCACCCAGGACCGAGTCGGCCAGCAGCTGCTTGCGCCGCAGCATCTCGGCGATGCGGTCCTCGATGGTTCCCTCGGCGATCAGCCGGTGCACCTGCACGGGTCGGTGCTGGCCGATGCGGTACGCGCGGTCGGTGGCCTGTGCCTCCACCGCCGGGTTCCACCAGCGGTCGTAGTGCACGACATGCTCGGCCCGCGTCAGGTTCAGGCCCGTTCCCGCGGCCTTCAACGACAGCAGGAAGACGGGGACCTCGCCCGCCTGGAAGCGCCGCACCATCGCCTCGCGCTCGTCGACGGGTGTCCCTCCGTGCAGGAACTGGGTCGGTACACCGCGTGCCGCGAGATGGCGCTCGATGAGGCGTGCCATCCGTACGTACTGCGTGAAGACCAGGACGCTCGCGCCCTCGGAGAGGATCGTGTCGAGCAGTTCGTCCAGCAGTTCCAGTTTCCCGGACCTGCCGGGGATCCTCGGCAGGTCCTCCTTGAGATACTGCGCCGGGTGGTTGCAGATCTGTTTCAGCCCGGTGAGCAGCTTCACGACGAGGCCGCGCCGCGCCATTCCGTCCGAGCCCGAGATCTCCGCGAGCGTCTCGCGCACCACCGCCTCGTACAGACCCGCCTGCTCTGCCGTGAGCGAGACGGCACGGTCGGTCTCGGTCTTGGGCGGCAGCTCGGGCGCGATACCGGGATCCGACTTGCGGCGCCGCAGCAGGAAGGGCCGGACCAGGCGGGCCAGCCGCTCGGAGGCGGCCGGGTCCTGACCGCTCTCGACTGCCTGCGCGTACCGCGTCCGGAAGGAGCCGAGGCTTCCGAGCAGACCCGGTGTCGTCCAGTCCAGGATCGCCCACAGCTCCGAGAGGCTGTTCTCCACCGGGGTACCGGTCAGCGCCACGCGCGCGCGTGCGCCGATGGTGCGCAGGGCCCGGGCCGTCGCCGAGTAGGGGTTCTTCACGTGCTGGGCCTCGTCGGCGACGACCATGCCCCAGGGCACCTCGCCGAGCCGCGCCGCGTCGACCCGCATCGTGCCGTACGTGGTGAGCACGAACTCCCCGCCCCGCAGTTCTTCCAGACCGCGCCGGGAGCCGTGGAAGCGGCGCACCGGGGTACCAGGGGCGAACCTCTCGATCTCGCGCTGCCAGTTGCCCAGCAGTGAGGCCGGGCAGACCACGAGCGTGGGCCCCGCGGCAGCCTCGTCGGTCTGGCGGTGCAGATGCAGTGCGATCAGGGTGATCGTCTTGCCCAGCCCCATGTCGTCGGCGAGACAGCCACCCAGCCCCAAGGAGGTCATCCGGGCGAGCCAGCCGAGACCACGCAGCTGGTAGTCCCGCAGGGTCCCGTGGAGCGCGGCCGGCGGGCCAGCCGGCTCCTGCGACTCCGGGTCCGCCAGCCGCTCCCGCAGCGTCGCCAGCCACCCCGAGGGCCGCACGTCGACCTGGTGGCCGTCGACCTCCGTGGAGCCCGTCAGAGCGGCGCTCAGCGCGTCGACGGGTGTGACCTTGCGGTCCCGCAGCGCCCGGGCGCGGTGCACCTCGTGAGGGTCCACGAGGACCCACTGGTCGCGCAGCCGCACCATGGGACGGTTCGCCTCGGCGAGCAGGTCCAGCTCCCGCCGTGTGAGCTGCTGATCGCCCAGGGCGAACCGCCAGTCGAAGGCGAGCAGGGCGTCCGTGGACAGAAAGGACGGCGTGTCCGACGAGACCCGCTCCGGCCCCCGCCCCTCGTCGGACGGACCGACGACCGCGCGGGCGGTCAGCTTGCGTGCCAACTCCCTGGGCCAGTGCACGTCGACGCCCGCGAACCTCAGCAGACGGGCGCCCTCGCCGAGGAGTTCGGTCACCTCTTCGTCCACGAGTTCCACGGCATCCGGCACCGCCGCCGAGAGCAGTGGTGCCAGCGGGGCCCAGGCGTGGGCCGCGCGGCGAAGGGAGAGCAGGACGTCCATCCGCGCCCGCGGGCCGAAACCCGGCGCACCGGCCCAGACCGCGGAGGCGTCCGCGACGACGCCGGGATCGCTCAGGCTGTGCACCTGGAGCACCGCGCGGAACGGCAGCCGTGCCCCGTACACATCGGCCGACGCCAGGCCAGGGATCTCCACGCGCACCGAGACGCGTACGCCCGCGTCGTGGCCCGCGGCCACGTCGGCCGCCCAGGCGCGCAGCTGTGGCACCTGCTGCGGCTCCCGGGCCGCGAAGACCGGACCGCCCGAGGCGAGCGAGGCGGCGGGGGAGCGGGGCAGTGCGTCGGCCACCGCGTCGAGGAAGGCGCCCAGCAGCCGCTCCGGTTCGGGCAGCCGCGGTGGCTCGACCTCGCCCACCGGCACGGCGTGCGCCTCGGGCGGCATCGCGGCGGCGAGCTCGCGCACCCGCTCCCGGTCCTCGGCGCGCAGCGGCCCCGCGCGCCAGGCGTCGTGGCCGTCGTCGGTCACCCCCGGCAGCAGCAGACCGCGAGCGGCGAACTGGAGGGCGAGCACGGAGGCGGCGCCCCAGAACGCGGCCGCCCGGTGGGCCCGCGCGGCGGCACGCGCGCGCGTGAGGACCGGCAGCGCGGCCCGGACGGGGAGCTCGACGCCGGACACGGTCACCAGGCCGACACCGCCGTCCCCGGGCAGTACGACGGTCAGGTCCCGAGGGGTGCCCGACGCCACCGCCGGCGGGATGCCGCCCTCGGG
Source organism: Streptomyces sp. NPDC059668 (assembly GCF_042734135.1). NCBI lineage: Bacteria > Bacillati > Actinomycetota > Actinomycetes > Kitasatosporales > Streptomycetaceae > Streptomyces > Streptomyces sp. NPDC059668. The sequence goes on from NZ_JBHWEL010000007.1 coordinate 26,443, forward strand.
CCGCCAGAAGACGACGCTCCCGGCGCGGGCGGGTTCGGCGGGCATGAACACGGCGCAACAGTGAGCCAGTTCGGAGATCTCGGCGGGCGTGGCCGCGGGAATTCTCTGCTCGGCGATGACGTATTCCTCAAATTTGACTACTGGGGTCGGAGTCGCCGAGGGTACAGCACTCGGCCCGCACGGGCAGGTACGCCGCCGCGCCGAAGCACGTCGCCCCGCACCGGGGGTGCAGGTAGCCCCCCTGCGCGCGAAGGGACAGCCTCCGTACGCATCCGGGTGATGGCGCCATGGCTGCCGGAGGGTACCGATTCGTACGTTTCATCAGGTCAGCCGATGCCTGAGAGAACCGGAGACCCACCATGCCCGACACCGCCGCAGCCGTCGCGGAACACCCTCCAGGGGCAGAGGTCGGGCAGTCCCCGGGAAGCGGGTTCGCACCACTCCTGCGCGCTGTCAGGAATCAGGGTCTCCTGGAGAGGCGCCGAGGCTGGTACGCGCTCACGATCACCGTGAACGCGCTCTTCCTGACCGCGATCGTGACCGGCGTCGTCCTGCTCGGCGACACGTGGTGGGCGGTGCTCCTCGCCCCGCCGCTCGCCGTGTTCTCGGCCCGGACGGCCTTCATCGGCCACGACGCCGGTCACTCACAGATCACCACCGACAAGAAGACCGGCCGTGTGATCGGCCTGATCCACGGGAACCTGCTCCTGGGGATGAGTTACGGCTGGTGGAACGACAAGCACAACCGGCACCACGCCAACCCCAACCACATCGACAAGGACCCCGACGTCGTCGCCGACGTCCTGGTCTTCACCGGTGAGCAGGCCGGGGAGCGGGTCGGCTTCCGGCGCTGGCTCACCCGCAACCAGGCCTGGCTCTTCTTCCCGCTCACTCTCCTGGAGGGCGTCGCCCTGAAGGTCCACGGCTTCCGGGACCTGCGGAGGCAGCCGCCGCGCGAGCGGACGGTGGAAGCCATGCTGCTGGTGGCGCACGTCGTGGCGTACGCGACGCTGCTGCTCACCTCCATGTCCCCGGCCAAGGCGCTGACCTTCGCCGCGCTGCACCAGGCGCTGTTCGGCCTGCACCTGGGCATGGCCTTCGCACCGAACCACAAGGGCATGGAGATGCCCGACCCGGACGGCGAACGCTGGGGCCACCTGCAACGCCAGGTGCTCACCTCGCGCAACGTTCGCGGCGCCGTCCTGACCGACTGGTTCCTCGGCGGCCTCAACTACCAGATCGAGCACCACTTGTTCCCGAGCATGCCCCGGCCCCATCTGCGGCGCGCCCAGCCGCTGGTACGGGCACACTGCCGGGAATTGGGTATCCCCTATGCGGAGACCGGGCTCGTCGACTCCTACCGGCAGGCCCTGCGCCACATGTACGAGGTCGGTGAGCCGCTCAGGGCCGAGTAGCCGCGGAATGGCCGGCGCGCGTGCGGATGGACTCAGGGGTGAGTAGGGGAGCGCCTCAGGGATGTCTCAGGGTCGCGCACTGGAACCGAGAACGGCGCGGGCCCGTTCTCAGGACAGAGAGCGGCAGTAGCCGCGAAGGAGGCGACACATGTCGAAGAACGCGAAGATCGCCGCAGGAGGTGTGGCGGTCGGCCTCATCCTGCTGATCTGGCTGCCCTGGTGGGCCGCCTTCCTGATCGTGGTGGGGGTTCCGGCTGCCGCGTACCTGACGCTGGACCCCTCGCAGCGGCGCCGGCTGCGCCGGGTCACCCGCAAGGAGCTAGGACGCTGAGCGCCGCAGGCCCGGAGCGGGCGGTCCCGGCGTAGAGGGGGAGACGGTCATGTCGCCGCTCGCGGACCTGAAGGGCGTACGGCCCGCGAGCGGCAGCACGCACCGTCCTGGGTGCTCGCGCGGCGCGGCCGCTCAGCTGGGACGAACGGCCATCTTGTCGAGGGCTTCCAGGAGCCCGGGCAGTTCGGGGCCGCGCCCGACGGGAAGGACCTCACCGGGCTCCTCGTCCAGGAGGACGAACGCGATGTCGTCGGTTCGGGCGACCATCGACCAGCCCGGGCCGTCCGCCCGCAGGGTCCGGGCGTCGCCGGTGGCGAACGAAGAACGGACCCGGCCGAGCGGCGGCGGCGTGTCCACGTAGGACCGCGCCTCCGCCAGCACCCGGCGGATTCCCTTGCGCCCCTTGCCGTCGCTCGCGGACTCGTCCTGAGGCGTGTCCTTGTCCCGAACCTTGCCCTCGTCCCGAGCCTCGCCTTCGTCCCGAACCTCGTCCTCCGCCGGTGCCTCGTCCTGAGCCTGGGTCTCGTCCTCCGCCTGAGCCTTGTCCTCCGGCGTGACGAACTCGGCGTCGTCGATCTGGTCCCGCCACGTCGACCACTGGAGGGCGATCTCGTCGGCGCCGAGACGCCGTTGCGCCGGCCCCCAGTCGGTGGTGTCCGGCGGACAGAGCGGCGCGCGCTCCGTGAGCTCGGGAGCGGGGTCGTGCGGGGCGGGAACCCCCGGCGCCGCGACAGCGACCGCGAGGGGCCAGCCCGGCAGCGCGCAGACGACCGTCCGCTCGTCGGGCGACAGCTCGTGCTCCATGCCGCAGTCCCAGGACGCGATGGCGACGGCGACCAACGAGACATCGTCGATGACGACCGTCCACCGCGCGCCGTCCCCATCCTGACCGAGCACGATGCCGTACCCGTCGGCCAGCGGCGCCAGATCGAGCGCCGCGCAGGCCTCCGGGTAGTCGTCGCCCAGCACGCTGGGGAACTTCGCGGGCGTCAGCAGCACCGCCGTCAGCACATACAGCGCGTCGTCGTCCCCGGTGGCGACGGCGTCATCGTCCGTCCCAGCCATCCCAACCTCCCCATCGCTACCTTCGTCGGCGCACCCTAGTGCGACCGGAAGGTGCTTGTCACGGGCCCGAAGCCCACGCGGAGCTGCAGTTATCCGGCTGGACAGGGGCGAAACGGCCGTCGCGGCCCCGGCCGTCAGCCTGTCGGCAGACCCAGCAGCGTCCGCGCCACGGTACGGGGCGACTCGTCACGCTCGCGGGCCAGGGCGATGACCGCGCGGCAGGCCAGTTCGTTCACCCCGAACGACAGGGCCTCCGGCGACACCCAGGTCGCGGCCTCGTCGATCCGCTCCTGATCGTCCTCCGCGCACGCCGACACATATGCCGCGGCGGCCTCGAACAAATTGTGCGCGCGCTTCTCGCGGCGCTGCTTCGCGGGCTCCCGCCCCCCGGCCTCCTCGGCCGTTCCGGGGCCCCACAACCTGCGGAATCTGGCGAACATGCCGGACATCGGACCGCCTTCCCCTGCGGACTCTTCATCGCTGACCGTTCATCTGCCGCTACTCAACGTAGAGTTGAAGCCTCGGCGGCAGAAGGGGGACGGCCCGGTGAAGCGCTACGAGCGGCTCGAACAGATCCGGCGGATGGATCCGTACGAAGAGGCGTCGGAGATCTATCGGCTCAGCTCCGCCTACGAGTTCCCCTGGGACCTCACCCGGGCCCTGGAACTGGCCCTCTACCGCACGTACGCCGTCCCCGGCATCGGCCGGCTCCTCGCCGAGACGGCGGAGCTCACCGGCCGCACACAGAAGCGGTACGACGACACAGCGCTGCTCCTGGACGCCCTCGTCGAGCACGGCTTCGAGTCCGAGGAGGGGCGTACCGCGATCCGGCGCATCAACCGGATGCACCGCAGCTACGACATCAGCAACGCGGACATGCGGTACGTGCTCTGCACCTTCGTGGTCGTGCCCAAACGGTGGATCGACGCCTACGGGTGGCGCAGGATGTCACGGCACGAGATCGTCGCGTCCGCGGTCCACTACCGCGCTCTGGGACGGCACATGGGGATCGAGGACGTCCCGCAGACGTACGAGGAGTTCGAGACATGCCTCGACGCCTATGAGGAGGCCCAATTCGGCTGGGACGAGGGCGCGCGACGCGTCTCCGACGCGACCCTCGACCTGATGGCCTCCTGGTACCCGCGCCCTCTCGCGCCCCTGCTGCGCGCCTCGACGCTCGCGCTGCTCGACGAGCCGCTGCTGCGGGCGTTCCGGTACGAGCCGCCGGGTGCGGCCACCCGCGCGCTGGTCCGCCGTGCGGTACGGACGCGCGGCCGTCTGGTCCGGCTGCTGCCGCCCCGCCGGGATCCGCACCACGCCCGGCAGAACCGAGAGATCAAGGGGTACCCGAACGGCTACCGCGTCGCCGAACTGGGCACGTGGCCGGTGCCGGGCGTGCGCGGCTGCCCCGCCTCACCCGTCCCTCGCGTCGAGTGAGCCGATCGTGGCCCGCGGCCACGACGGTTCGGCCACGCTCGTGGCCCGCGCGATGGTGCGGATGCCGCGTCTGAAGGGGTCGTCGAGCTTCTCGGCGCGCGGTGAGCATGTCGAAAACGGCGGCCACGCGCGCGTGCTCGACGAGGTCGGCCCCGTCTGGACCGTCACCATGCGACTCGCCGGCCCGCTCGCCCTCCACCGGACCGCGACGGGACTCGCGCGCGGCACCACGCCCACGGTGCGCCGCCTGCTGGAGAGGTCGACGGTGGCCTGGCCCGTGACCGCCTTCAGGGGGAGCTGAGCGGCGAACCGGCCGACAGGACTGGGCTGGAGTCCGCCGGTGTGCGTGTGGTGACCGTGCCCGGAGTGGGGCACGACATCATGTTCGACCACCCCGACGCCTTCGTGGCAGCGGTCTCCGCGACACCCTGAGGCCTCAACTCCGGCGTACCGCGAGCGCCAGGAAGCGCGCGTCCTCGTCGGCGTACGACGTCAGATCCCATCCGGAACCCGCCAGCAGAGGACGCAGGTTCGCCTCCGCGCGCAGATCGTCCGGTGTCACCCGGCGCCCCTGGCGGGCCGCGAGAGCCGCCCTGCCGATCGGATGGAACAGCGCCAGCGTGCCACCCGGACGCACCACACGCGCCAACTCCCGCAGATTCGCCTCCGGGTTCGGCAGATGGGCGATGAGGCCCGCGCCGAACACGGCGTCGAGCGACCCGGTGCGCAGGGGCAGCGCGGCGACGTCGGCGAGCAACAGCCGCCCCTTGCGGTCCTGCCCGGCCCGTACCGCGGCCGTCAGCATCGCCGGGGTCAGATCGGCCCCGATGACGACTCCGGACGGCCCCACGGCCGCGCGCAACGGCGGCAGGGCGCGCCCGGTGCCGCAGCCCGCGTCGAGTACCCGGTCGCCCTCGCGCAGGCCGAGTTCGGCCGCCGCAGCCGCGTACGCGGGCCCGTCGTCGGGAAACCTGACGTCCCAGTCGGCGGCGCGCGCCGTGAAGAACTCCCGGACATGTGTGTGGTCGTCGCTCATGTTCCGCATGATCCCGCACCGACACGAAGGACGACGCTGCGCACACGTTCGAGCGTGACCCGATCGCCCGCCTGCCGTTCTGTGTCATATTGCAACACCTTTCGAAATGCGCCCCCTTGCTGCGCCCCCACCGGGGCTAGCGTCCCTGGGCCATGGGACACCTGGACCACGCCGCCTTCGGCTGGCTGACCCCCGTGCTGTCGTACGCGATGGCCTGTACCGGCGCCGCTCTCGGGCTGCGCTGCACGGTCCGGGCGCTCGGCGCCACCGGACGAGCGCGCCGCAACTGGCTCCTCGCCGCGGCCTCCGCGATCGCCACCGGCATCTGGACGATGCACTTCGTGGCGATGCTCGGGTTCAGCGTCAGCGGCACGGAGATCCGCTACGACGTCCCGCTGACCATCCTGAGTCTGCTCGTCGCCCTGCTCGTCGTGGGAGGAGGCGTCTTCGCCGTCGGGTACGGCCGCGACCGTGGGCGCGCGCTCGCCCTCGGCGGACTCACCACAGGGCTCGGGGTGGCGAGCATGCACTACCTCGGGATGGCCGCGCTGCGACTGCACGGCTCCGTGCACTACGACCCGATGCTCGTCGGGCTCTCGGTGGTGATCGCGGTGGTCGCGGCGACCGCGGCTCTGTGGGCGGGGCTCAACATCAAGTCACCCGTCGCGGTCGTCGGGGCCTCCCTCGTCATGGGAGGCGCCGTGAGCAGCATGCACTACACCGGCATGCTGGCGGTGAGCGTCCGCGTCAGCCCTTCCGGTGAGGCTCTTCCCGGGGCCGCGGTGATGCAGTTCGTCTTCCCCCTCGCCGTCGGCCTCGGGTCCTATCTCTTCCTGACATCGGCTTTCGTCGCCTTGTCGCCCACGGCCCGCGAGCGGGAGGCGTCCGCGGCGGCCCAGCGGCCGGTCGGGAGCGCCGCCCGCTAGCCACGGTCCCCGTTCCCGGAGCCGGGCCGACCCGCCCGGAGAGCCCCGAATCATTGAGTGAGGAGGCCATGCGTACACCCCGCACAACCCCCGTACCCGGCGGCGCCGAGGCGCCGTCGTCCCGGGCTCCGGCGCGCGGTCGTCGTGCCCACGCGGGATCGCCCGCCGAGGAGCACGGCGACGTCGACGCGGACACCGCCGGGAAGGACTCCGAGGGGAACCCGCCTTCCGAGGCGATCCTGCGCCGCGCGGGCCGCTGGAGTCCGCGCCCCAGGACCGTGCGGGCCAAGATCATCTGCCTGCTGATGGTGCCGGTCGTGTCCCTGTTCGCGCTGTGGGCGTACGCCACCGTGACGACGGCTCAGGACGTCGCGCGACTGCGCCAGTTGCAACGCGTTGACTCCATGATCCGTGTCCCGGTCGACAACGCCGTCACCGCGCTGCAGGCCGAGCGGACGGCCTCCGTCCGGTATGCGACCGATCCGGACCCCGAGCGGCAGCGAGACCTCGGGACGCTCGCGCAACGCACCGACCGTGCGGTGGCGAAACTGCGCCTCGGTGACCGCAACACCGTCGCCGACGGTGCCGACCTGCCGGCCGGGGTGGCCGGTCGCCTCGAGTCCTTCGTCACCGGAGCGGAGGACCTGCGAACGCTGCGCAGCGCGGTCCGAGCGCGCCGCGTGGGCTGGGACGAGGCCTACGGGCAGTACACCAGGGTCATCTCGACGGCCTTCGCGGTGACCGGCGCGCTCACCAGCGTCCAGGACCCCGGCCCGGGATCCGAGGCGCGCGTGCTCCTCGAGTTCTCCCGGGCGGGGGAGGCGCTCGCCCAGGAGGACACGGTGCTGTCCGGCGCACGGCTCGCGGGCACCCTTGACGGTGAACGACTGCGGCTGTTCACCGGAGCCGTCGCCACCCGCCGCGCGCTGACCGACGCGTCCGTCGCGGATCTGCGGGGGGCCGAACAGGCCTCCTGGCGCGCCCTCATGGGCGGGAGCGCGTACGGCGACGTGGGCGTCGTCGAGGACAGGGCGCTCGCGTCCCGGCCGGGCGTTGTCGCCCTCGCCGCCGCTCCGGAAGCCGACTGGAACGCGGCTCACGCGCGCGTGCGTGACGCCATGCGCACGATCGGGGCCGGCGCGGGCCGAGGTGCCGAGGGCCGGGCCTACCCGTTGACCCGCGGTCTGCGGACGCCCGCCGGTGCCGCCGTCGTGTTCGGGCTCGCCGCCGTCGCCGCGTCACTCGTCATCTCCGTACGCATCGGCCGGGGCCTTGTCGTCGAGCTGGTGGCCCTGCGCAACAGCGCCCTGGAGATCGCCCGGCGCAAACTCCCCGACGCCATGCGCAAACTGCGCGCGGGGGAGGAGATCGACGTCCGGGCCGAGGCACCGTCGGGGCCGCCCTCCGAGGACGAGACCGGCCAGGTCGCCGAGGCCCTGGGCATCGTCCACCGGGCCGCCCTGCGCGCCGCGGTCGAGCGTGCGGAACTCGCGAGTGGAATCTCCGGGGTCTTCGTCAATCTCGCCCGGCGCAGCCAGGTCCTCGTGCATCGCCAACTGAGCCTGCTGGACAGCATGGAGCGGCGGTCGGAGGACCCGGACGAACTGGGCGACCTCTTCCGGCTCGACCACCTCACCACCCGTATGCGGCGCCACGCGGAGAACCTCATCATCCTCTCGGGCGCGGCTCCCGGCCGGGCCTGGCGCCTGCCGGTCTCACTGACGAACGTGGTCCGTGCGGCCGTGTCCGAGGTGGAGGACTACGCGCGCGTGGAGGTACGGCAGTTCCCGGAGACGTCCGTCCTCGGTGCCGCCGTCGCCGACCTCACGCACCTCCTCGCCGAACTCGTCGAGAACGCCGCGCAGTTCTCACCGCCGCACACCCATGTCCGGATCACCGGCGAGCCGGTCGGCAACGGCTACGTGCTGGAGGTCGAGGACCGGGGGCTGGGCATGGGCAAGGAGACCCTCGACGAGGCCAATCGGCGCATCGAGGAGACCGAGACGCTCGACCTGTCCGACAGCGACCGGCTCGGTCTCTTCGTGGTCAGCAGGCTCGCCGCCCGGCACGACATCAAGGTGCACCTGCGGACCTCGCCCTACGGAGGCACGACGGCGGTCGTCCTGCTTCCCACGGCGCTGCTGCAGTCGGGCCCGGCGGAACGATCCCCTCGCCAGGCGGACACCGAAGGGCCCGCGGAACGCGAGTACGCGCGCGTGTCGGCCGCCCCCGAAAAGGAGGCCGTCCGGACACCCGTCGAGCGGCCCGTCCTCGTGGCTCCCGTACAGGCCGCCGTCGAAGCCGCCGTGGACACCTCGGCCGAAACACCGCCACCAGGAGTCACCACCTTGCGGTTGCAGCGTCCTCCGGAGGCCCCCGACGGTGACGACGGCCTCCCCAAGCGCGTACGGCAGGCCAGCCTCGCACCCCAACTGCGCGAGCAGCGCGCGGAGGAGCCCGCGTACACGCCCGGTCCCCGGAGGGAAGACACCCGCACCCCCGAACTCGTACGGGACCGTATGACCGCCTACCGCGCCGGCTGGGCGCGCGGCAGCGGCCGGGCATCCGGTCCCGGTGGCACCTCGGCCCCCGATGCGGGTGGCGACAGCGGCGAAGGAGACCCCGCGTGATTCAGGACCCGAGCCTGCGGGCTGCCCAGAGATCCGGCGAGCTCGACTGGCTGCTGGACGACCTGGTGCTCCGGGTGGCCGAAGTACGGCACGCGGTGGTGCTGTCGAACGACGGGCTGGCGGTGGGCGCCTCCACCGGTCTCGTCCGCGCGGACGCCGACCACCTGGCCGCCGTCGCCTCCGGCTTCCACAGCCTGGCGAAGGGCGCGGGACGCCATTTCGGTGCCGGAGGCGTACGACAGACGCTGGTCGAGATGGACGACGGCTTCCTGCTCGTGGCGGCGGCCGGCGACGGCTCGTGTCTCTCCGTCCTCACCGCCGCGACGGCCGACATCGGCCTGGTGGCGTACGAGATGGCACGGCTGGTCAAGCGTGTCGGCGAGCACCTCCACGCGCCTCCGCGCGCCGCCGCGCAGCCGCCCGCCGGCGGTTCGGCCGAGGAAGGCAGATACGGATGAGCGAGGGTGCGGCGGGCAGCCAGTGGTACGACAACGAGGCCGGACCTCTCGTCCGCCCGTACGCGATGACGGGCGGCCGCACCCAACCCGGCCCCACCGGAGTGCGGTTCGATCTGATCGCCCTGGTCAGCCTCGACACGGGCGCGCCCGCGGCGGACGACTCACTGCTCGGGCCGGAGCACCGGCACCTCATCGACCTGTGCCGTGTCGAGACCCAGTCGGTGGCCGAACTCGCCGCGGACACCGACCTGCCGGTGGGCGTGGTCAGAGTTCTGCTGGGCGACCTGCTGGAGCGTGGCCGCGTCAAGGTCAGTCGCCCGGTGCCGCCCGCGCAGCTGCCCGACGAGCGGATCCTCCACGAGGTGATCGAAGGACTGAGGGCGCTCTAGATGAACCATGTCGGCCCGTCCCTCGACCGCTTGTGCCCAGTTCTGGATGCCGAACAGCCGCGAGACGGTCGCAACGGACCATTTGCGGTCCGTTCCCTCGTGGGGGAGCCGCAGTTGCCATGATGCTGACTTCGCGCACCCGCAGACCTGTACCGAACGCACCGAAGCGCCCGTCCTGCACCCGGGTTCCATCACACCGGGTGCGGACGGGCCATGCCGACCCCTGTCGGCACTCCCGAGGGAAGTGATCGATGCTCTCCGAGAACTCCGACGCCTCGGCCGCCGAGTCGTCCGCGCTGGCGTTGAAGATACTGGTCGCCGGCGGGTTCGGCGTGGGGAAGACGACCCTGGTGGGCGCGGTCAGCGAGATCCGCCCGCTGCGCACCGAGGAACTGCTGAGCGAGGCAGGTCAGTCGGTGGACGACACCGAGGGCGTGGACCGCAAGGCCACGACGACCGTCGCCATGGACTTCGGCCGCATCACCATCCGGTCCGGTCTCTCGCTCTATCTCTTCGGCACCCCGGGACAGGACCGGTTCTGGTTCCTGTGGGACGAGTTGTCGCTGGGCGCGCTCGGCGCCGTCGTCCTCGCGGACACCCGGCGCCTGGAGGACTGCTTCCCTGCGGTCGACTACTTCGAGCACCGGCACATCCCGTTCGTGGTGGCCGTCAACTGCTTCGCGGGCGCCCGCGCCTACGGAGCCCAGGACGTGTCCCGCGCCCTCGACCTCGACCGGGGCACGCCGGTGGTGCTCTGTGACGCCCGGGACCGCGACTCCGGCAAGGAGGTGCTGATCCGACTGGTGGAGTACGCCGGGCGGGTGCACACCGCCCGGCTGCTCGACTCCGTGGGCTGATCCCTTCGGGTCGCCGGAGGCTCACGGACGAAGGGATCAGCGGTCAGTCCGCCACCGCGGAGTAGGCGAGGACCTTGCCGATGCGCACGCGGACGAGGAGTTCGCCCGGGACTCCGTTGCGTCTGCCGAACTCCTCCGCCCGCTCCGCACCCATGTAGCGGCCGCCGATGCGGGTGGCCCAGTGCCGCAACTCGTCGAGGTCCTCGGACAGTTCGGCCCGGCCTTCCAGCACCACGAAGTCGAAGGGCGGCCGGTCGTCGTCCACACAGAGGGCGACCCGGCCGTCACGGGCCAGATTCCGTCCCTTCACGGTCTCCTTCGAGGTGTTGAAGACCAGGTCGTCGCCGTCCAGCAGGAACCAGATCGGCGCCACATGCGGACTCCCGTCCGCCCGGACGGTCGACAGTTTTCCGGTGCGGGTGCCGTGCGAGACGAAGGCCCGCCATTGTTCGTCGGTCATCTTCTGTGCCATGCCCCCATCCTCCTTGCCCGGAGCGCGGCTGTGGGGAAGGCTGGCTGGTCGAATCCTCCGGTCAGGGGGAGTCACCACAGGGGGAGACGGACATGGATCAGAACACGGGACTCGGCTGGCTGCTGGACGATCTGACCGAGCGCGTCGAACACGTACGGCACGCGCTGGTGCTCTCCAACGACGGGCTGGTGACGGGTGCCAGTACGGGACTTCGACGCGAGGACGCCGAACACCTGGCGGCGGTCTCGTCGGGTCTGCACAGTCTGGCAAAGGGCTCCGGCCGTCACTTCGGCGCGGGCCAAGTACGTCAGACGATGATCGAGTTCGACGAGGCGGTGCTCTTCGTCACCGCGGCGGGCGACGGCAGCTGCCTGTGCGTTCTCAGTGCCGCGGAGGCCGACATCGGTCAGGTCGCCTACGAGATGACCCTGCTCGTGAACCGGGTCGGCGAACACCTGCGCGTGGACACCCGCCAGCCGGAACGATCCCCCACAGCGGACTCCTGACCTGCGGAGACGTATGCGCGGCGGAGTTATCCACAGGCATGCCGCGAGATTCGCCGGACCGGCTACGGTTTTTCTCGAGGCGAGCGCACACCGGCGCGAGCACCGAACTCCACGGGGGAGACCGTCATGTCCGGCAACACCATCACGCAGTCCGTCACATGGTCGCTCGCCCGCGCTGCCCGCGAGCTGGAGCTCAGGCGCGGGGAGTTCGACCTGGCCGTGCACCTCGGATACGTCCGCACCGGGCCCGACGAAGGGGGTGGAGGTCGCCGGGTCACTCATGCGGAGATCGACCGCGTGCGTTCCCAGGAGGGCTTTCCCGAGAGGCTGCGAGAGCGCGTCAAGGCCGTCGGTACGACAGAGGGTGCCGCCCTCATGGGCATCTCCACCGCGAGGTTCACCCGCCTCGCGCGCCTGGGCCTCGTGGTGCCGGTCAAGTTTTATCTGAACCGCTACAGGGCCGTGGTCTGGCTCTATCTGGCCGAGGAACTGCGGCGGTTCCCGGCAGACAGGCAGAACGCTCCGCTGCTCAGGGGCCGTACGCCCGAAGGACTCCGCGACCAGTTGGAGGCCGGCCTTGACCTCCGTCCCCGCAACTGGCGGGGCAGGCACATGGGATTCCTGCTGCGCCAGGCCGAGGGCCCCTGGGCGAGGGCGGCGGTCGTGGCCTCCCTGCTCGACCCCGTCCAGGTGGCGGAGGTCGTCAGGGATCCGTACGAGCGCGCCTGCCTGAACCGGTTCCGCCCCGAACGCCCCTCCCACGGCGCGCCGGACTCGCCCGCCGCGCACCTCGTCTCCCGGATCATGACAGCCGAGGACCCCGACGAGATCAGCTGGCTCCGCGCCGACCTGGGGCAAGCCGTCGCCGAAGCCCGGGAGACGCACCCCGCACCGCGTCCGACGCCGGGGGCCGAGGCCGGCGACGTCCCAGAACCGGCCGGATCGTTCCCGGGCCGTTCAGTCCCACCGGCGTCGCGACCGGCCGTCGCGGCTCCGGCCGCCTTCGCGCCGGCTGCCCCGGTGCCGGTCGTCGCCCCGCCGGTCGTCCCTCCGACGGCGGCTTCGCGGCCGGAGGCGGCCACCCCCGAGGACCTGCCCGCGCCCGAGGGACGCGAACGGCCCCGCGGGCTGCTCGGCTGGTTGCGCCGCGGCAGCACCTGACGACCTGGCAGGCCGTCACATCGCCATCGCTACAGCGCCCGGAACAGGCCTTCCTGGACGACGGAGACGAGCAGGCGTCCCTTCCTGTCGTAGATGCGCCCGCGGGCCAGCCCCCGGCCGCCGGTCGCGATGGGCGACTCCTGGTCGTACAGGAACCACTCGTCCGCCCGGAACGGCCGGTGGAACCACATCGCGTGGTCGAGCGAGGCCATGTCGAAGCCACGCGGACCCCACAGCGGCTCCACCGGGATGCGGACGGCGTCCAGGAGGGTCATGTCGCTCGCGTACGTGAGGGCGCAGGTGTGCACGAGCGGGTCGTCGCCCAGCGGCCCCACGGCCCGCATCCACACCGCGCTGCGTGGCTCCGCGTCCTTGATCTCGTCCGGTGTCCAGCGCAGCCGGTCCACGTACCGGATGTCGAACGGCTGGCGGCGCGCCATGCGTTCCAAGGCCTCGGGCAGCGTGCCCAGGTGCCTGGAGATCTCCTGCGGCAGCGTCGGCAGCGACTCGGGGTCGGGGACTTCGCGAGCCGGTGGCAGCTGGTGCTCGAAGGTCCCTTCCTCAGGCTTGTGAAAGGAGGCGGTCAGGTTGAAGATCGTGCGTCCCTGCTGCACGGCGGTGACACGCCGGGTGGTGAAAGAGCGCCCGTCACGGACCCGTTCGACCTGGTACACGATCGGCACGCCCGGCCTGCCCGGACGCAGGAAGTACGCGTGCAGCGAGTGCACCGGCCGGTCGCCGTCCGTGGTGCGCCCGGCGGCGACCAGCGCCTGGCCCGCCACCTGCCCACCGAAGACGCGCTGCAGCGACTCGTCGGGGCTGCGGCCACGGAAGATGTTGACCTCGATCTTCTCCAGATCGAGCAGGTCGACGAGTCTCTCGGCTGGGTTCGTCATGCGTGTGTTTCTCCTGTGCTCACAGCTGGCCGACGTCGGTGACCTTGACGACGGCACGTCCCTCGGCGTCGGACGCCGTGAGGTCGACCTCCGCGCTGATGCCCCAGTCGTGGTCGCCGTTCGGGTCGGCGAAGGTCTGACGGACGCGCCACAGGCTGTTCTGCGGCTCCTCCACGATGGACAGCAGCTTGGGACCGCGGGCGTCGGGGCCGGTGCCGAGGTCCTCGTACTCGTCCCAGTACTTGTCCATCGCCTCGCCCCAGGCATCGGCGTCCCAGCCGGAGTCGGCATCCATCGCGCCCAGCTCGCCGACGTTGTCGAGCGCGGCGAGCTCGACCCGGCGGAACATCGCGTTGCGGACGAGGACACGGAAGGCGCGGGCGTTCGCGGTGACCGGTTTGACCTGGTCGGCCTTCTCCTGGGCCTCCTCGGCCGTCATCACCTCCGGGTTGGCGAGCTGCTCCCACTCGTCCAGCAGGCTGGAGTCGACCTGGCGCACCAACTCGCCCAGCCAGGCGATCAGATCCACCAGGTCCTCGGACTTGAGGTCGTCCGGGACGGTGTGCTCCAGGGCCTTGTAGGCGCCGGCCAGGTAGCGAAGGACGATGCCCTCGGTGCGCGCGAGCTCGTAGAAGGAGACGAACTCGGTGAAGGACATGGCACGTTCGTACATGTCACGGATCACGGACTTCGGCGACAGCGGGTGGTCGCCGACCCACGGGTGGCTCTTGCGGTAGGTGTTGTAGGCGTGGAAGAGCAACTCCTCCATCGGCTTGGGGTACGACACGTCCTGGAGCCGCTCCATGCGGTCCTCGTACTCGACGCCGTCCGCTTTCATCGCGGCCACGGCCTCGCCCCGTGCCTTGTTCTGCTGGGCCGCGAGGATCTGTCGCGGGTCGTCCAGCGTGGACTCCACGACGGACACCATGTCGAGCGCGTAGGACGGGGACTCGGGGTCCAGGAGGTCGAACGCGGCGAGCGCGAACGTCGACAGCGGCTGGTTGAGCGCGAAGTCCTGCTGCAGGTCGACGGTGAGACGCACGATGCGGCCCTCGGCGTCCGGCGTGTCCAGTTTCTCGACGACGCCGCCGTCCAGAAGCGAGCGGTAGATCGCGATCGCCCGCCGGATGTGCCGCAACTGCTGCTTGCGCGGCTCGTGGTTGTCCTCCAGCAGATGCCGCATCGCCTCGAAGGCGTTCCCGGGCCGTGCGATGACCGACAGAAGCATTGTGTGGGTCACCCGGAAACGGGAGGTGAGCGGCTCCGGTTCGGAGGTGATGAGCTTTTCGAAGGTGTTCTCGGTCCACCCGACGAAGCCCTCGGGAGCCTTCTTGCGCACCACCTTGCGGCGCTTCTTCGGGTCGTCGCCGGCCTTGGCGAGAGCCTTCTCGTTCTCGATCACGTGCTCGGGCGCCTGCGCGACGACGTAGCCCGCCGTGTCGAAGCCCGCCCGTCCCGCGCGCCCCGCGATCTGGTGGAACTCACGGGCGCGCAGCGTGCGCACGCGATTGCCGTCGTACTTCGTCAGCGCGGTGAACAGCACGGTGCGGATGGGGACGTTGACACCGACGCCAAGGGTGTCCGTGCCGCAGATGACCTTCAGCAGGCCGGCCTGGGCCAGCTTCTCGACCAGTCGCCGGTACTTGGGGAGCATGCCGGCGTGATGGACACCGATTCCGTGGCGTACGTAGCGGGAGAGGTTCTGGCCGAACTTGGTGGTGAACCGGAAGTTGCCGATCAGCTCGGCGATCTGGTCCTTCTCCTCCCGGGTGCACATGTTGATGCTCATCAGAGCCTGCGCCCGCTCCACGGCCTGCGCCTGGGTGAAGTGCACGATGTAGACCGGGGCCTGCCTGGTCGCGAGGAGCTCGGTGAGGGTCTCCGTCATCGGGGTCAGCTCGTACTCGTAGAAGAGAGGCACGGGCCGGGTCGCCGAGCGGACCACCGACGTGGGACGGCCGGTACGCCGCGTGAGGTCCTTCTCGAACATCGACATGTCGCCGAGCGTCGCCGACATCAGGATGAACTGTGCCTGGGGAAGTTCCAGGATCGGGATCTGCCAGGCCCAGCCGCGGTCGGCCTCCGCGTAGAAGTGGAACTCGTCCATCACGACCTGGCCGACATCGGCGTGCTTGCCGTCCCGCAGCGCGATGGACGCCAGCACCTCGGCGGTGCAGCAGATGACGGGCGCGTCGGCGTTGACGGAGGCGTCGCCGGTCAGCATGCCCACGTTCTCGGTGCCGAAGATCTTGCACAGCTCGAAGAACTTCTCCGAGACGAGCGCCTTGATCGGCGCCGTGTAGAAGGTGACCTCGTCCCGGGCGAGCGCCGCGAAGTGCGCACCCGCGGCGATCATGCTCTTCCCCGAGCCGGTGGGGGTCGAGACGATCACGTTGGCCCCCGAGACCACCTCGATCAGCGCCTCCTCCTGGTGGGGGTAGAGCGTGAGACCACGTTCCCCGGCCCACGACTCGAAGGCTTCGTAGAGGGCGTCGGGATCTGCGGTCTGCGGCAGCTGATCGATAAGGGTCACGCCCCCATCTTGCCTGTCGACCCGCTCGATGGGGGAATCGGATGTTCGGCCGAAGATCACGAACGTTACGCTGTGGCGCCGGCGAAGCGTCACCGCGCGCGGGCAACTGGACAGCGGCACAAGTGGAATGGGGCGGGGAACGGCCATGATGGGACCAGCACACTCACTGTCGGGGGCCGCGGCCTGGCTCGGGGTCGGGGCTGCGGCCGCCGCCACCGGTCACACCATGCCCTGGCCGGTTCTCCTCGTCGGGGCCCTGATCTGCGCGGGGGCCGCGCTCGCCCCCGACCTGGACCACAAGGCGGCGACCATCTCGCGGGCCTTCGGACCGATCTCGCGTTGGCTGTGCGAGATCGTCGACAAGCTCTCCTACGCGGTCTACAAGTCGACACGCAAGCCCGGCGACCCGCGGCGCTCCGGTGGCCATCGGACGCTGACGCACACCTGGCTGTGGGCGGTGGCCATCGGTGCGGGGTCCTCGCTGCTGGCGATCACGGGTGGGCGCTGGGCGGTGCTGGCGCTCCTGTTCGTGCACATGGTGCTCGCGATCGAGGGGCTGCTGTGGCGGGCCGCGCGCGGGTCCAGCAGCGACGTCCTGGTCTGGCTGCTGGCGGCGACCAGCGCCTGGATCCTCGCCGGGATCCTGGACAAACCGGGCAACGGGTCGGACTGGCTGTTCACCGCGCCCGGCCAGCAGTACCTGTGGCTCGGCCTGCCGATCGTCCTGGGCGCGCTGGTGCACGACATCGGGGACGCGCTGACGGTGTCCGGCTGCCCGATCCTGTGGCCGATCCCGCTCGGCCGCAAGCGCTGGTACCCGATCGGCCCGCCCAAGATGATGCGCTTCCGGGCCGGCAGCTGGGTCGAGCTCAAGGTGCTGATGCCGGTGTTCATGCTGCTGGGCGGGGTGGGCTGCGCGGCGGCGCTCAATTTCATCTGACCGACCGGGGGGGGCGTCGTCGCATCCTGTGACGACGGCGCTCCGGCGTCCGGTGGCCTTGGTTCTCCGGCATCCGGCGACGACGGCGGTCCGGCATCCGGCGGCCACCGTGCCCCGACATTCGCAGGCGGCGGTGTTCCCGCGTCCGGTGGCCACGGCGCCCCGGCGCCGGGCGACGACGATGCTCCCGCGCCCGGCGGGGGTGCCGCTTCCGAACCCGGTGGATACGGCGCTCGCGCGCTCCGCACCGACCGGGTCAGGGCCTCACGCCGTGTCCTTCTCGTCCCCGCCGCCCTGTCCGGAGCTTCCGTAGCGCTTCTCGAACTGCGCGATCCGGCCCTCCGAGTCCACCGTCCGGGCCTTGCCGGTGTAGAACGGGTGGCTCTCCGAGGAGATCTCGACGTCGACGACCGGGTAGGTCTCCCCGTCGTCCCAGTCGATGGTCCGCTCACTCGTCGCGGTGGACCGGGTGAGGAAGGCGAATCCGGCGGCACGGTCGCGGAAGACGACAGCGTGGTAGTCGGGCTGCTTGTCCTGCTGCATGGGTGCTCCTTGCCTAGGAGGGGCAGGCCGGGCCGGACCCGGTCAGCCGGACAGGGTGTCCTCGTCGACGACGTGCATCGCGGCCTCCTCGGCCGAGGCCGCGGCGCCGTCGATACCGATGTCGGTGGCGATCAATCCGCTCTCACCGTCCTCGTGAGCTCCTTCGTCGGGGGCGACGAGACGGCCGGAGCGGGCGCTGCCCACCTCGTTGTCCAGGGGCTCGCCGTCACCGTCCTGGTAGTCGCCGATGCCGTCACCGTCGGGCGCCGCGATGTCGGGCACCTCCTCCGCGAGGCGCTGGTCCAAGGTCTCGCCGTGCATGCGCTCGGAGGCGGTCACCCCGGAGTGCTCCACCGCCCACGGCCGCTCCGGCGGGGACCAGCCGCGGTCGAGCGGGTCACCCACACCGTCGGAGTCCAGAGTGTCCTCGACGTCGAGCAGCCCCGCGTCGTCCTGCACCTCGGATCCGTCGGGCTGGTAGACGTCGTCTCCCCATCCGTCGGCGCTCTCCACGGGTACCTCCTGGTGATGCGGGTGAGCCCGGTCCCACCACCCTCGACGGCGGGCACGGTCACTGGACACCGGCCCCGCCCCGCGCGAACCGGGTGGTTCCCGGACGCTCCCCGAATCGGTGCCGACATCCAGCCTTCCACTCCGGTTCGGCACCGCGCAACGCCACAGGCTCCGACGCGGGACGGACCCGCGCACGGAGCGAGGACCCGGACACCGGCGCGTGGGCCCCGCCGGACCGGCGCCAGCCGCTCCACCCGGGGGCACGCATGCGCTCCCGGCGGGACCGGCGAGCCCCGGGCGTCCCTGGCCCGTCGCTCGGTCATGATCACCTCATCCGTGCCAGGACCTCCACAGAGCCGCGTAGGCGCCGTCGGCGGCCACCAGGTCGTCGTGACTGCCCAGCTCACTGATCCGGCCGTTCTCCACGACGGCGATGACATCCGCGTCATGGGCGGTGTGCAGCCGGTGGGCGATGGCGACGACGGTGCGACCGTCGAGGACGCGAGCGAGCGAGCGTTCCAGATGACGGGCCGCGCGCGGGTCGAGGAGCGAGGTCGCCTCGTCCAGCACCAGCGTGTGCGGGTCGGCGAGGACCAGCCGGGCCAGCGCGATCTGCTGGGCCTGCGCCGGGGTGAGCGCCAGCCCGCCCGAACCGACCTCGGTGTCCAGACCGTCGCCCAGGGCCCGTGCCCAGCCGTCGGCGTCGACCGCGCCCAGTGCCGCCCACAGCTCGGCGTCCGCCGCTCCCGTCCGGGCGAGCAGCAGGTTGTCGCGCAGGGACCCCACGAAGACGTGGTGCTCCTGGTTGACCAGGGCCACGTGGGTACGGACGGCCTCCGCGGGCATCCGCGAGAGTTCGGCGCCGCCGAGCGTGATGTGGCCGGTCCTGGGGGCGTAGATCCCGGCGAGCAGCCTCCCCAGGGTGGACTTGCCGGCACCGGAGGGGCCGACCAGTGCGAGCCGGGTGCCGGGCGGGACCTCCAAGGAGACCTTCCGCAGCACGTCCACTCCGGCGCGGTAGCCGAACCGCACCTCGTCCGCGTGGACGTCGCGCCCATCCGGCCGCACCTCGGGATCGCCGGCGGCCGGTTCGATGTCCCGCACGCCGACCAGCCGTGCGAGCGAGACCTGGGCGACCTGCAGCTCGTCGTACCAGCGCAGGATCAGGCCCACCGGGTCGACCAGCATCTGGGCGATGAGCGCGCCCGTCGTCAGCTGACCCACGTCGATCCAGCCCCGCAGGACGAAGACCCCGCCGATCATGAGGACCGAGCAGAGAACCGTGACATGGGTGAGGTTGACGACGGGGAAGAGCACCGAGCGCAGCCACAGCGTGTAGCGCTCCCAGGCCGTCCACTCCTTGATGCGGCGCTCGGACAGGTCGATGCGGCGCTCACCCAGGCGGTGCGCCTCGACGGTGCGTCCCGCGTCCACGGTCTCGGCGAGGGCGGCGGCGACGGCGGCGTAACCGGCCGCCTCCGAGCGGTAGGCGGCCGGGGCACGCTTGAAGTACCACCGGCAGCCGACGACCAGCAGGGGGACGGCGACCAGGACCGCGGGCGCGAGGGGCGGTGCGGTGACGGCGAGCCCGCCGAGCAGGAGCACGACCCACACCACGCCGATGGCGAGCTGGGGCACGGCTTCGCGCATGGCGTTGGCGAGGCGGTCGATGTCGGTGGTGATGCGGGACAGCAGATCGCCCGTGCCGGCCCGTTCCAGCACGCCGGGCGGCAGTCCGACCGACCGGACGAGGAAGTCCTCGCGCAGGTCGGCGAGCATCCGTTCGCCGAGCATGGCGCCGCGCAGCCGGACCTCGCGCACGAACACGGCCTGGACGACGAGCGCGGCGAGGAACAGCGCGGAGGTGCGGACCAGGTGGAGATCCCGCGCGTGGTCCGAGACCCGCTCGACGATCGCGCCCAGCAGATAGGGCCCGGCCATCGAGGCCACCACGGCCACCGTGTTGACGGTGACGAGCAGCAGGAAGGCCCGGCGGTGCCGTTGGAAGAGCTCGGTGACGTAGGCGCGTACGGTCGAGGCGGCGCCGACGGGCAGGGTGTTCGCCGTCGTCGGGGCGGCCGGGTCGTACGCCGGTGGCGCCAGGCCGATCATGCGGATTCCTCGATTTCTTCCAGTGCGTCGATCTTGCTGTTCCTGCTGTTTCTGCTGAGCCCGTCGAGCTTTTCGATCTTTTCGAGATCGTCCGTCACGTCGCTCGTGCCGACGCCCTGTCGCCCACCGTCCGCGGCGGCCTCCTCTTCCGTCTCGCGGGTGACCACCGCGCGGTACCGCGGTTCGTCGAGCACCAGCTCGCGGTGTACTCCGACGGCCGCGACCTCTCCTTCGTGGACGAGCACGACCCGGTCCGCGTGGTCCAGGAGCAGGGGTGAGGAGGTGAAGACGACCGTCGTGCGTCCGGCGCGCAGGGCGCGGACGCCGTCGGCGATCCGGGCCTCGGTGTGCGAGTCGACCGCGGAGGTCGGCTCGTCCAGGACCAGCACACCGGGGTCGGTGACCAGCGACCGGGCCAGGGCCAGGCGCTGGCGCTGGCCGCCCGACAGGGAACGTCCGCGTTCGGTGATGCGGGCGTCCATCGGGTCCTCGGCGTCCAGTGAGCCCTGGGTCAGCGCGTCCAGGACGTCGCCGCACTGCGCGGCGGCCAGCGCCTCGGCGGCACTCACCTCACCCGAGGCGGGCACGTCGAGCAGCTCGCGCAGCGAGCCGGACAGCAGGACCGGGTCCTTGTCCTGGACGAGGACGGCCGTGCGCGCGGAGTCGAGCGGCAGCTCGTCGAGCGGTACGCCGCCCAGGAGCACCGAGGTGCCCTCCGCGGAGGGATGGCCCCCCAGCCGCTCGGCGAGCACTCCCGCGGCGTCCGGGTCGCCGCAGACCACGGCGGTGAGCCGCCCCGCGGGCGCGAGGAGCCCGGTGACGGGGTCGTACAGATCGCCGCCCGGGACCTCGGCCGACCGTGACCCGCCGCTGTCCGTGGCCCGTTCGAGGGACAGCACCCGGGCGGCGCGCTTGGCGGACGGGCGGGAGAAGGAGTACGCCATGGCGATCTCCTCGAAGTGCCGCAGCGGGTAGGTGAGCAGCATGACGGTGCTGTACACGGTGACCAGTTCGCCGACCGTGATCCGGCCGGCGCGGGCCAGGTGCACGCCGTGCCAGATGACGGCGATCATGAGCAGGCCGGGCAGCAGCACCTGCACGGCCGAGATCAGCGACCACATCCGGGCACTGCGCACGGCCGCCCGGCGGACCTCCTGGGACGCGCTGCGGTAGCGGTCGAGGAACAGTTCCTCACCGCCGATGCCGCGCAGCACCCGCAGACCCGCGACGGTGTCCGAGGCCAGCTCGGTGGCGCGCCCGGCCTTCTCCCGCTGGAAGTCGGCGCGCCGGGTCGCACGGGGCAGCAGCGGCAGTACCGCGAGCGCCAGGACGGGCACGCCCACGGCGACGATCACGCCCAGGGCCGGCTGGTAGACGACCAGGCCGACGCAGACGAGGACGACGGTCAGCGCGGCCGCCGCGAACCGTGACAGGGCCTCCACGAACCAGCCGATCTTCTCGACGTCGCCGGTGGAGACGGCGACGACCTCGCCGGCCGCGACGCGCTGGGTCAGCGCGGAGCCGAGCTGGGCGGTCTTGTGGGCCAGCAACTGCTGGACGCGTGCGGCGGCGGTGATCCAGTTGGTGACCGCGGCCCGGTGCAACATGGTCTCGCCCAGTGCGATGCCCGCACCGCACAGTGCCATCAGCCCACCGGTCAGTGCGAGCCGCGTGCCCGATCTGTCGACGACGGCCTGCACGGCCAGGCCCACACAGAACGGAAGCCCGGCGACGGCGACGAAGTGCAGCAGTCCCCAGGCCAGGGCCTTGAACTGCCCGCCCAGCTGATTCCGGCCGAGCCACCGCAGGAATCGGGGGCCGGAGCGTGCGTCCGGCACACCAGGGTCGGGATAGGGAAGGTCTTGAATCTGCATGACGTCCCAGTGGCTCGTGTAAGGGGTGGGTTCAGGGTGGAGGGGAAGCCGTAACGTTTCGGCGACCAGGCCGGTCGCGGAGGCCGACAGCAAACCGTGAAAGGTTCGCGGCAGGGCGCGGTCCGAAGCAAGGGGTTTTTTCCGTCGGGACAAGGTTTCGGCCCACGCGGCGGGCCCCCGCCGCGTCCCGCCCCGGGTGGGACGACGTCCCCGGTCGCGCCCCCGTTCCGGGGTGCCGGACGCGCGTCCGTGAGGACGTCATGGGTCCAAAGGGGCGGAGGGAAGGGGCTGTTCGTCCGATAAGTGGTGCAACCATGGACCGCATGCGACCTGATGGAGCGATGCGTACGGGACTGGCCGCGGCGGTGTGCGGGGTCCTCGCGGTGACCCTTGCGGCATGCGGCGGTTCGGACGGAGGGGGTGGCGCGAAGGGGCGCGGAGGGACGGGCGGCAAGGCCGCGCGGGCACCCGCGGGCGGCGGCGACGCCACACGCGTCCCGGGCGTCGGCGACCGGTTGCGGGCGCACATCCCGTCCGACACCCGACAGGTCGTGGCCGTCTACGGCGCGGGAAGGAACTCCGCCGACTCCACGGTCGTTCTCTACACGAAGTCCGGATCCGCCTGGGACCCCCAGCGCCTGGGGAACGCGCACAACGGGGCGAAGGGCTGGACCACCGACCACCACGAGGACGACAGGCGCAGCCCCGTGGGGGTGTTCACGCTCACCGACGCCGGCGGAGTGCTCCGGGACCCGGGTGCCCATCTCCCGTACGACCGGTCGCAGGAGTACCAGGCCCCCCGCGGCTGGGCCAAGTCCTACTGGCACGACTTCGACTATGTCATCGCCATCAACTACAACCGCCGTCCGGGTACCCCGCCCGACGACCCGAGCCGCCCCCGGGGCCAGGCCAAGGGCGGCGGCATCTGGCTGCACCTCGACCACGGCAGCGGTACGTCGGCCTGTGTGAGCCTGCCCAAGCCGGCCATGGAACGGCTGCTGCGCACGCTCGACCCGCGTCAGCACCCCGTCGTGGTGATGGGGGACAGGGCGGATCTGAAGGCGTAGATCCCCCGGCCGGCCTGGGCGCACCACGGCCCGGCGGCCCCGAGGGCCCATTGCGAGGTGGCCCGACTCCCCGTAGAACACCGCACATGAGACGACGGATCGTCATGTCCATGCTCGCCGGAGTGTTCCTCGCGGCGAGCACCTGCCTCGCGACGGGCCCGGCCTCGGCGGCTTCCTTGCCGAGAGCCGCTCTCCGCACCCCGGCCACTGCTCTCGGCGCCCCGGCCCCCGCTCTCCACGCCCCGGCCGCCGGCTCCCGTGCACCCGTCACCGTCCCCGAGGCCCCCGCGGAGTTCGGCACCGACTGGCACGATCCCCTGACCGCCGCCCCTGCGATATCCCGGCCCGCCACCAAGTCCTGCGAAGTGACGCTCGCCGAGGCGAAGTTCAGCGACTTCACGCCCTACCGGGGGACCTACGCACCGCCCGACGGCTGCGGTGACCACTGGAGCAAGGTCGTCCTGCGGCTGGACGGGAAGGTCAAGGGCCGCCAGTACGACCGACTCGGCTATCTGCACGTCGGTGGCGTGGAGATCCTCCGCACGTCCACTCCGGAACCCTCGCCCGACGGCGTCGAATGGTCCGTGGAGAAGGACGTGACGCGCTACACCGACACGTTCCGGCGTGGCGGCGACGTCGAGATGCTCATCGGGAACGTCGTCGACGACACGTACACGGGCGTCCTCGACGTCAAGGTCACACTGACCTTCTACGCGCGGGGGAAGGCCGCACGGGCCGCCGCGGCCTCCGGCGTCCCCGACCGTGTCCTCACCCTCCAGGACGGCACCCTCACCACCCCGCGCAACAGCGAGCGCATCGTCGCCGAGGTGTACGCGACCGGCTCCGGCGGTGGCTGCGAGGAGTTCTGGTACCTGACGGTGCCCGACGCGGCCCCGTACTCCTGCAAGGCGGCGGACGGTCCGTACCGCGAGGTGCAGATCAAGGTCGACGGCCGACTCGCCGGTGTCGCGGAGCCGTTCCCGAACGTGTGGACCGGCGGATGGTCCAACCCCTTCCTCTGGTACGTGATCCCGGGACCGCGCGCCTTCGACGTCCGGCCGATCGAGTACGACCTCTCGCCCTTCGCAGGGCTTCTCGACGACGGCCGCCCGCACCGTGTCGACGTGTCCGTCGTGGGTGTTCCGGAGGGGCAGAGCGGATGGAGCGCTCCCGTCGACGTCCTCGTCTGGCAGGACGCGCGGCGCGCACACGTGACCGGCGCGCTCACCGAGGTCAGCGCCGACGGCCTCGCCAACACCTCCTCGTACACACCCGGTTCGCCGGAGCGACTCGACACGGCGGGCGGCCACCGGCTGACGGTCTCCGGCTACGTCGACACCTCGCACGGCCGGGTGACGACCACCGTCCGTCGCGTGCTCGCGAACACCTCCGTGCACCGGTGGACCGACGGTGAGGACACCGACGGACTCGAGGCCGCCTGGAACGACGACCAGACGGTCACCGTCGACGGGCGCGGGCCCGCCCGGGTGACGCGCACCCACCGCACGTACACGATGGACGGTACGACGACGCTCGGCCCGGACGGCCGGCTGCGGACCGTTCTGCGGCTCGGTGACCGGGCGGCGGTGGACGAACTGCGCGGAGGGCGACGGACAGCGTGGTCACGGCTCGACGACCGCTACGCCGGCGACGCGACGTACACGGCCGGCGTGCCGCGCGATCAGCGGCACGCGGTCGGGACGACCAGCGAGCGCTACGCACTGCGCGGATCCGACGGCTGCCACGACCGCCGTCTCGTCACCGAGCAGGGCGTGCTGACGGTGGATCACCGCTCCTGCTGAACTCCCCTGGGACCGGTGGGGCCTCGGTGAGGCCGGGGGCAGGGTTCAAGTATTCAGTCCAACGGGTCCGAGGGGGCCGCGCGTATCCGCCAGGGCGTCACGGAGCGGGTACGCGGGGCACGTCGGGTGCGCCGATGGGCCGAGCGGCCTCAGCAGCGCCGTTCCAGCCGGGGCATGCCGTCCACCAGGGTGTCCAGCAGCCCGCCCAGCACCTCGCGCTGCTCGTCCGACAGCGGGGCCAGGATCTCCTCCGCGGCCGATCGGCGCGCGCCCCGCAACTCCTGCAGTGCCGCGCGCCCCTGGTCCGTGACCTCGATCCGGATGACCCGCCGATTGCTGGGATCGGGGACGCGGCGCACCTTTCCGCTCGCCTCCAGGCCGTCGACCAGCGTGGTCACCGCCCGCGGGACAACTTCCAGGCGCTCGGCGAGATCGGCCATGCGCGGCGGTGAGCCGTAGTGCGCGAGCGTGCGCAACAGCCGGGACTGGGCCGGAGTGATGCCCAGCCCGCGCTGCTCCAGATGACGCTTCTGGATGCGGTGCACGCGGCGGGTCAGCCGCAGCAACTGCTCGGCGAGGAGGCCGTCGGCATCGGGGGTGGTCATACGGGAACAATATCAGGATGCGGTTCATTGTGAGTATAGGTAACAATGAGCTAAGCTCCGTGAGTCATCGTTCCTCCACCTCCGTAACCGTCCCCTCACCCACCGTAGGAGCCCATGCGCCCCGAGCGATCCACCTGGACCCCGTCACCTGCCGAGAGCGAACCGCCACGGCAGGTGCGCCGCATCCTGAAGCTCTTCCGGCCCTACCGCGGCCGCCTCACGGTCGTCGGCCTGCTGGTCGGCGCCTCGTCCCTGGTCACGGTCGCGACGCCGTTCCTGCTGAAGGAGATCCTGGACGTCGCCATCCCCCAGGGCCGTACCGGTCTGCTGAGCCTGCTCGCGCTCGGCATGATCCTCAGCGCGGTCGTCACCAGCATCTTCGGCGTCCTGCAGACCCTCATCTCCACGACGGTCGGCCAGCGCGTCATGCACGATCTGCGCACCGCCGTCTACGGGCGGCTCCAGCGCATGTCGCTCGCCTTCTTCACCCGCACCCGCACCGGAGAGGTCCAGTCCCGCATCGCCAACGACATCGGCGGCATGCAGGCGACCGTGACCTCCACCGCCACCTCGCTGGTCTCGAACCTCACCAGTGTCGTCGCCACGATCGTCGCGATGATCGCCCTCGACTGGCGGCTCACCATCGTCTCGCTGCTCCTGCTGCCGGTCTTCGTGTGGATCAGCCGCCGTGTGGGCAACGAACGCAAGAAGATCGCCACCGAGCGGCAGAAGCAGATGGCCGCGATGGCCGCCACCGTCACCGAGTCCCTCTCGGTCAGCGGCATCCTGCTCGGCCGCACGATGGGCCGCGGTGACTCGCTCACCCGGGCCTTCGCGGCCGAGTCGGACAGCCTGGTCGACCTCGAGGTGAAGTCGAACATGGCGGGGCGCTGGCGGATGTCCGTCATCGGCATCGTGATGGCCGCCATGCCCGCCGTCATCTACTGGGCCGCGGGCATGGCCATCCAGTTCGGCGGCCCGTCCGTCTCGCTGGGTACGCTCGTCGCCTTCGTCTCGCTCCAACAGGGCCTGTTCCGCCCGGCGGTGAGCCTGCTGTCCACCGGTGTGCAGATCCAGACCTCGCTCGCGCTCTTCCAGCGCATCTTCGAGTACCTGGACCTGCCCATCGACATCACCGAGCCGGAGCGTCCGGTCCACCTCGACCAGGTCAAGGGTGAGATCCGCTTCGAGGACGTCGAGTTCCGCTACGACGACAAGAGCGGCCCGATCCTCGACGGCATCGACATCACGGTGCCGGCGGGCGGCAGCCTCGCCGTCGTCGGCCCGACCGGTTCCGGCAAGTCCACGCTCAGCTATCTGGTGCCGAGGCTGTACGACGTCACGGGCGGCCGTGTCACGCTCGACGGGATCGACGTGCGTGACCTGGACTTCGACACGCTCGCACGGGGGATCGGCGTCGTCTCCCAGGAGACGTACCTCTTCCACGCCTCGGTCGCGGAAAACCTGCGCTTCGCCAATCCGGACGCCACCGACGAGGAGTTGCGGGCGGCGGCGCGGGCGGCCCAGATCCACGACCACATCGCGTCGCTGCCCGACGGGTACGACACGGTCGTGGGCGAGCGCGGCCACCGCTTCTCCGGCGGGGAGAAGCAGCGCCTGGCCATCGCGCGGACCATCCTGCGCGACCCGCCGGTGCTCATCCTCGACGAGGCGACCAGTGCCCTCGACACCCGCACGGAGCACGCCGTGCAGGAGGCGATCGACGCGCTGTCGGCCAACCGGACCACGCTCACCATCGCGCACCGGCTGTCCACCATCCGGGGTGCGGACCAGATCGTGGTCCTGGATTCCGGGCACGCGGTCGAACGCGGTACGCACGAGGAGCTGTTGGAGCAGGGTGGGCGCTATGCGGCTCTCGTCCGCCGAGACGCCCAACTGGAGCCGACAAGATGACGATATGCCGGAATTGTGACGATTAGCGGGTTACCGTGCCCGCATGCAGATGAACACTCCGCGACGGAGCACGATTCGACTGACGCGCCGGGGCCGGGTCGCCCTCGTCGCGACCGGAGCCGTCGTGGCGGTCACCGCCGTGACGGTGCCGCTGCTGATCGTCGGAGGCGAGGAGGCGCCCCGCGCGTCCCTCGTGATCCCGGAGGGCTGGCGCTCGGGCCAGGTCTACCGGGCCGTCGACAAGGCGCTCGCCCTGCCCGCGGGCGCCACCAAGAAGTCGCTGGCCAAGGCGCACCTGAAATTGCCCGACATCGCGTCGGGCAACCCGGAGGGGTACCTGTTCCCGGCGACGTACCCGGTCGACGCGGGGGCGACGCCGGAGTCGCTGCTGCGCTTCATGGTCGACACGGCGGACAGGCGATTCCACCGGAACCCGATCACCGCGGGAGCCCAGCACAACGCGATGGACGTCTACCAGGTGGTCACCATCGCGAGCATCATCCAGGCGGAGGCCGCCACCAGGAGCGACATGGCCAAGGTCTCCCGCGTGATCTTCAACCGGCTCCAGCAGGGCATGCCGCTGCAGATGGACTCCACGCTCAACTACGCGCTGAACCGCTCCACCCTGAACACGACCACGAGCGACACCAAGCTCAAGAGCCCCTACAACTCCTATGAGCGCATGGGCCTGCCGCCCACACCGATCGCCAACCCCGGCGAGGACGCCATGCGCGCCGCGATCAATCCGACCCCGGGCGACTGGCTGTACTTCGTCACCGTCAAGCCCGGCGACACCCGCTTCACGGCCAGTTACGAGGAGCACCAGAGGAACGTCGCCGAGTTCAACCGGAACAACCGGGCGGGCGGGTCCTCGGCCCCGTCGTCCGCCGGCTGAACGGCGGCCGTGCGGGGCGTCAGGCGCCGGCCGGCACTCCGGCCGTCAGCCGCCTGATGTCCCGTACCGCCGCGCGCCCGGCCCGGTTGGCGCCGATGGTGCTGGCGGACGGCCCGTAGCCGACCAGATGGATCCGGGGATCGGCCACCGCCCGGGTGCCGTCGACACGGATACCGCCGCCCGGCTCGCGCAGCCGCAGTGGCGCGAGATGGTCGATGGCGGCGCGGAAGCCGGTCGCCCACAGGATGACGTCGGCGGCCACGTGATGTCCGTCGGCCCACTCCACACCGTCCGGCGTGATGCGGTCGAACATCGGCTTGCGGTCCAGCACGCCGTCGGCGAGGGCCTGACGGATCGCGTCGTTCAGGGGTAGCCCCGTCACCGAGACGACGCTCTTGGGCGGGAGCCCCTGCCGTACCCGTTCCTCGACGAGCGCGACGGCCTCCCGGCCGAACTCCTCGGTGAACGGACCCTCCCGGAAGACGGGCGGCTTCCGAGTCACCCAGGTGGTCGCCGCCGCGTACGGAGCGATCTCCATCAGATGCTGGGTGCCGGACGCGCCACCGCCCACCACGACCACCCGCCGGCCGGCGAACTCCTCGGGTCCCGGGTATTGCGCCGTGTGCAACTGCCGTCCGCGGAAGGTCTCCTGCCCCGGATAGCGCGGCCAGAACGGCCGGTCCCAGGTGCCCGTCGCGTTGATGAGCGCCCGCGCCGACCACATGCCGTCGGAGCTCTCGACGAGCAGTCGTCCCCCGGTGCCCTCCCGGACGGCCGTCACCTCGACGGGTCGCCGCACCCGCAGGTCGAACGTGCGCTCGTAAGCGTCGAAGTACTCGGCGATGACCTCCGAGGACGGCCGTGCCGGGTCCGCGCCCTCCAGCTCCATGCCGGGCAGCGAGTGCATTCCGTGCACCTTGCCGTAGGTCAGCGAGGGCCACCGGAACTGCCACGCGCCGCCGGGCCGCGGCGCGTGGTCCAGCACCACGAAGTCCCGCTCCGGCTCGAAACCGGTGCGCCGCAGGTGGTAGGCGCTGGACAGTCCCGCCTGACCGGCACCGATCACCACGACATCGACCGCGCGCGCCCGCGCCCCAGTGCTGTTCACGCCTCTGCCAACTCGCCCGGGGCCGGAGATCTTCCCTCGGTGGACCAGGTGTGATCCACCCGACGGGAGCCCCTCAGCGGCCACCCGCGACCAGCAGCGGAGCGCCGCCCCCGACCGGGCCACCGGGCGCCGGCTCCGGGGTCCGCGGCAGCAACCCCCGGGCCGCCAGGACCGGCATCACGCCTTCCCCGAACCAGTACGCCTCCTCCAGGTGCGGGTACCCGGAGAGCACGAAGTGCTCGATGCCCAGAGAGTGGTACTCCTCGATCCGGTCGGCGACCTCGGCGTGGCTGCCGACGAGAGCGGTGCCCGCGCCACCGCGTACGAGACCCACTCCCGCCCACAGGTTCGGGGAGATCTCCAGCTCGTCGCGGGAACCGCCGTGCAGCGCGAGCATCCGCTGCTGGCCCACCGACTCACTGCGCCCGAGCGCCGACTGCGCGGCCGTGATCGTGTCCGCGTCGAGGTCGTCGAGCAACCGGTTCGCGGTCGACCAGGCCGCGGCGGACGAGTCGCGCGAGACGGAGTGCAGCCGGATGCCGAAGTGGACCGTGCGCCCCTCACGCTCGGCCAGCGAGCGGATCCAGTCGATCTTCTCGCGCACCTGGGCCGGAGGTTCGCCCCAGGTGAGATAGACGTCCGCGTGCCGGGCCGCGACCGGCCCGGCGGCGGCCGACGAACCGCCGAAGAAGATCTCCGGCAGCGGGTCGGGCGGCAGTGCCGTCAGTCCGCCGTCGATCCGGTAGTGGCTCCCGTCGAAGTCGTACGGCCGCCCGCTCCACACCCCGCGCACCACGGACAGGAACTCGTCCGTACGCGCGTACCGCTGATCGTGGCCGAGATGGTCGCCGAAGCGCCGCTGCTCGGCCGAGTCGCCACCGGTGACGACATTGAGGAGCAGTCGTCCCCGGGTGATCCGCTGGTAGGTCGCGGCCATCTGCGCCGCGAGCGTCGGCGACACGACACCGGGCCGGAACGCCACCAGGAACTTCAGCCGTTGGGTGTGCTGGGCCAGCGCCACCGTCGTCAGCCACGCGTCCTCGCACCACGTGCCGGTGGGCGTGAGCACGGCCTCGAAGCCCAACTGCTCTGCGGCCTTGGCGATCTGGGCCAGGTACTCGATGTCGGGGGCCCGGACCCCGTCGGCCCGTCGGCGGCCGACGGCGTTGGACGCGTACGCGTGCCGGTCCACCAGGGTGCGGCCGTCGCCGCCGGTCGGCAGGAACCAGTGGAGATGGACGGTCATGTCACGACTCCTTGTAGACGCGGGGGGTGGTGGTGGACGGCGGCAGGCCGCCGTTGAAGCGCGGGTCGACGAACGCCGAGAAGTCGACCTCGTGTGGGATGAGCCCGAGGCCGGTGAAGGTGTCCGCGATCCGCTGCTCGGAGGCGATGAGGGGCTTGTCGACGGCGACCGCGACGCGGCTGGCGTTGGTGCGCTTCACCGAGGCGAGCGCCACCCCGTACGGCAGCCCGGTGTCCTTCGCCCACACCTTCGCCCAGGCCTCCGGGTGGTCGTAGACCCAGTCCTGGGCGCGCCGCAGCCGCGCCAGGTAGTCCCTGACCGCCGCCGCCTTCCGGCGGTCCTTGAGCGCACCGGGCGCGGCCACCTGGAAGCTGAGCCCGTTGACCACCCCGTCGCCGTCCGTCAGGATGCGGCCCTGCCCCGCCTCGACCACCTGCGAGGTGTACGGGTCCCACACCGCCCACGCGTCCACCTTGCCGCCGGTGAACGCGGCCAGCGCGTCGGCGGGCTGAAGGTACTTGACCTTCACGTCGCTCAGCTTCAGACCGGCCGCCTTGAGCGAGGCGATCAGCTGATAGTGCGCGGACGAACCCTGCGCCACGGCTATGGACCGGCCCTTCAGCTCCTCGGGGCGCTTCAGCGACGAGCCCTTCGGTACGAGGACGGCCTCGCCCTTGGACGTGCCGTGCCAGGCGGCCACCACCGAGATCTTCGAGCCGGCGCCGGCCGCGAAGACGGGCGGGGTGTTGCCGACGCCGCCGATGTCGACGGCCTTGGCGTTGACGGCTTCCAGGAGGGGCGGCCCGGAGGTGAAGGTCGACCATTTGATCTTGTAGTCGAGGTTCTTGAGCTCCCCGGCGGCCCGCAGCACCGCCTCCGAACCACCCTTCTGGTCACCGACGTCGAGCGTGAGGGAACCCTTGCCGTCGGTTCCGGCGCCCACGGCGGTGTCGGCGGCCGAGGTGGCGCCGCAGGCGGTGAGGAGCAGGGCCAGGGGGAGGAGAGCGGCGGGGGCGAGGTGTCGTCGCATGGCGTCTTTCCGTTCGGTCGGTCCGGGTGCGGAGGGTGGGTCCGGGTGTCGCGCGGCCCGGGGAGGCGGGGCAGGGTGCTGGGGCGTGCGGCGTTCAGGACGTGCCGTCGACGCCCAGGCGCTCCAGGAGCCCGGCACGCAGGCCGGCGAAACGGGGGTCGGCGATGTCGCGCGGGCGGTCCAGCTCGACCCGGGTCTCGTACGCGATCGCGCCCTCGTCCATGACCAGGACGCGGTCGGCGAGCAGCACCGCCTCCTCCACGTCGTGCGTCACCAGCAGGACCGCGCAGCCGCGCCGCCGCCACACCTCACCGACCAGGCGTTGCGCCGTGATCCGGGTGAGGGCGTCGAGCGCCCCGAACGGTTCGTCGAGCAGCAGCAGATCGGGCTCGCGTACCAACGCGCGTGCCAGCGAGGCACGTTGGGCCTCACCCCCGGACAGCGTCCTGGGCCAGGCGGCGGAGCGCTCGGTGAGACCTACCTCGGCCAACGCCCTTTCGGCGACGGGCCGTTCGGGCTTGCCGGGCAGTCCGAGCAGGACGTTGCGCCACACCCTCTTCCACGGCATCAGCCGCGGCGCCTGGAACGCGACGGCCTTGCGGCGCGGGACGAGGACGGAGCCCTCGATCTCCCGGTCGAGCCCGGCGAGGATGCGCAGCAGCGTGGACTTGCCGCAGCCGCTGCGGCCGAGCAGCGCCACGAACTCGCCCGGTCGCACGTCGAGATGGAGGTCGTCGATGACGGCGCGGCCGTCGAAGGCACGGGTGAGCCCCTGGACGCGTACGGCCGGGAGCGGTGCCGGTGCCTCCACCCGTGCCGGTGCCGGTGGCTGCGTCGGCGACGCCGTCCGCGTCCGGCCCTGTGTCTGATTCTCTGTCTGTGCCGCTGTCTCGGCCGTTGTCTGTGCGGCCGACCGCGCCGGTGTCTGTGCGGGCGTCCGTGTCCCCGCGGGTGTGGATGCCGCCGCCGCGGCCTTCTCCGCGGTCATCGGCCTGTGAACGTCGGTCGCCATTGCAGCAGCAGCCTTTCGAGGGAGCGGACGATGAAGTCGGCGAGCAGGCCGAGGAAGGCGTAGACGATCAGACAGACCACGATCACGTCGGTCCGCAGGAAGTCGCGGGCCTGCACCATGAGGAAGCCGATCCCGGCGTCCGCGTTGATCTGTTCGGCGAAGACCAGCGCGAGCCACGCGATGCCGAGGGAGTAGCGCAGCCCGGTCAGGGCGCCGGGCAGCGCGCCGGGCAGGACGACGTGCCGTACGAGCCCCCAGCGAGAGAGCCCGAGCGACTCCCCGGCCTCGATCAGCTGGGTGTCGACGCCGCGGATACCCGCGTACACGTTCAGGTAGAGCGGGAAGGAGACGCCCAGCGTGATGATGGCGATCTTCGGGGCCTCGCCGATCCCGAACCAGATGATGAACAGCGGGATCAGTCCGACGAAGGGCACGGTCCGCAGCATCTGCACGCTGGCGTCCACCAGGTCCTCGCCGACGCGGAAGAGCCCGGACACGAGGGCGAGACCGGTGCCGATGACCGTCCCCGACAGGAGCCCGAGGGCGACGCGTCGCAAGGAGACGCCCATCGCGTTCGGCAGCGATCCGTCGGTGATCAGCCCGGCGCCGACCCGCGCGATGGTGCCGGGCGAGGCGAGGACGCCGGGGGCCAGTACGCCCGTACCGCTGAGGAGTTGCCAGAGAGCCAGCAGCAGGAGGGGGCCGGAGGTGCGGCGCAGCCAGCGGGGGACGCGGGCACGACGCGTGGAGCTCGGGACGATCGGGACGAGTTCGGGCGGCACCGGTGGCAGCGCGGTGTGTTCGGCTGCCGCGGCTATACCGGGAATGTCGGACTCGGAAGGGCCGGGCGGGGCATGGCTGATGGTCATGGATGCTCCACGGGGAGGAGAGCGGCCGGAGAGGGGTACGCCGGAGCTCCGCCGCGTCAGGAACCGGGTGCGGGCTCGTGACGTGCGGGTGGAGCGGAGCGCGGGCGCGCCGGGAGGGGAGAAGGCCCTAGGGGCGGGGAGTGAAAGGGCGTCAGCAGCCGCGGCGACACGCGGCGGAGGCCACCCGCAGCAGGTCGATGTGACCGCGCGTGGTGAGCAGGGCTGAACGCAACATGCGGCAGAAAGTAGTCAGGTCGCCGACGCCCGGTCAATGGTGTCTCGCGGAATGGACCGCTCGTACCCCGGGACGACCGGCCGGTCGTAGGCACAGCCCGGCGCGCGGGTGAGAATCGGGGGCATGTCCGATGCCTTCACCACCCGAGTCCTGAACATCACCACCGGTTCCGCGGAGACGGTCGTCGACCTCACCCGTGACTGCGAGGCCTTCCTGCGGGAGGCGGCGGCCGGACGCGACGGCCTGCTGAACGTCTTCGTGCCGCACGCCACGGCCGGTGTCGCGATCATCGAGACGGGCGCCGGCAGCGACGACGACCTCCTCGCGGCCCTGCACTCCCTGCTCCCCTCCGACGACCGCTGGCAGCACCGCCACGGCAGCCCCGGTCACGGCCGGGACCACGTGCTTCCCGCCTTCGTCCCGCCCCACGCGACGCTGCCGGTGATCGGCGGGCGACTGGAGCTGGGGACCTGGCAGTCGGTGTGCCTGGTGGACACGAACATCTCCAACCCCGAACGCCGTGTGCGGTTGAGCTTTCTGGGCTGATCGTGCCCGCACCGGGAAGACCTCCGGACACGACGTCCGGCGGAGGACGCCCGGGCCGGCCGCCATACGAAGATGATCTTCACGATGCCGCGGATGAGCGACCGGCCGGTGGTGATTCGGCCCAGGCTGTTCTTGTCCGGGTGTAGACAGGGCAACAGTCACGAGGGCGCCCGTCGGGCGCGCCCGTCGCGAACGTCAGGAAGGGACTGTGCATGTTCCGGAAGGTACTTGTCGCGAACCGTGGTGAGATCGCCGTCCGCGCGTTCCGCGCCGCCTATGAACTGGGCGCGGGAACAGCGGCGGTGTTCCCCTACGAGGACCGCGGCTCGCTGCATCGTCTCAAGGCGGACGAGGCCTACGAGATCGGCCGGAGAGGGCACCCGGTGCGTGCCTACCTGTCGGTCGAGGAGATCGTGGGGGCGGCGCGCAGGGCCGGGGCGGACGCCGTCTACCCCGGGTACGGATTCCTGTCCGAGAACCCGGAGCTGGCCCAGGCCTGCGAAGAGGCCGGGATCACGTTCATCGGCCCCAGCGCCGACGTCCTGGAGCTGACCGGGAACAAGGCGCGGGCGGTCGCCGCGGCCCGCGCGGCGGGCGTACCGGTCCTCGGGTCGTCGCAGCCGTCGAACGACCTGGACGAGCTGACGGCCGCGGCGGGGGAGGTCGGCTTCCCGCTGTTCGTCAAGGCGGTCGCCGGCGGCGGCGGACGTGGCATGCGGCGCGTGGACGACCCGGCGCACCTGCGTGAGTCCATCGAGGCGGCGTCCCGCGAGGCCGAGTCCGCCTTCGGCGACGCCACGGTGTTCCTGGAGAAGGCCGTCGTCGACCCCCGCCACATCGAGGTGCAGATCCTCGCCGACGGCGACGGCAACGTCATCCACCTGTACGAGCGGGACTGTTCGGTGCAGCGGCGCCATCAGAAGGTCGTCGAACTGGCCCCGGCGCCCAACCTCGATCCCGCCCTCAGGGACCGCATCTGCGCCGACGCGGTCGCCTTCGCGCAGAGCATCGGCTACCGCAACGCCGGAACCGTCGAGTTCCTTCTCGACCGCGACGGCAACCACGTCTTCATCGAGATGAACCCGCGCATCCAGGTCGAGCACACGGTGACCGAGGAGGTCACCGACGTCGACCTGGTCCAGGCGCAACTGCGCATCGCCTCCGGTGAGACCCTCGCCGACCTCGGCCTCGCGCAGGACCGCATCCAGCTGCGGGGCGCGGCATTGCAGTGCCGGATCACCAGCGAGGACCCGGCCAACGGCTTCCGGCCCGACACCGGCACCATCAGCGCGTACCGCTCGCCCGGCGGTTCCGGGATCCGGCTGGACGGCGGCACCGCCTTCGTCGGCTCGGAGATCAGCGCCCACTTCGACTCCATGCTGGTGAAACTGACCTGCCGGGGCCGGGACTTCGCCACCGCGGTGCGGCGCGCCCGGCGTGCGGTGGCCGAGTTCCGCATCCGCGGCGTGGCCACGAACATCCCGTTCCTGCAGGCGGTCCTCGACGACCCGGACTTCCAGGAGGGCAGGGTCACCACCTCGTTCATCGAGGAACGCCCGCATCTCC
Source organism: Streptomyces sp. NPDC059668 (assembly GCF_042734135.1). Classification (NCBI taxonomy): domain Bacteria; kingdom Bacillati; phylum Actinomycetota; class Actinomycetes; order Kitasatosporales; family Streptomycetaceae; genus Streptomyces; species Streptomyces sp. NPDC059668. The sequence continues at coordinate 62,432 of NZ_JBHWEL010000007.1, forward strand.
TGACGGCCCGCCACTCCGCCGACCGCGGCACCCGCATGCTCACGTACCTCGCGGACGTCACGGTCAACAAGCCGCACGGCGAGCGCCCGCACCTGATCGACCCCACGACCAAACTGCCGGACGTACCGGCCGGCGAACCGCCCGCCGGATCGAAGCAGCGGCTGACCGAGCTGGGGCCCGAGGGCTTCGCGCGATGGCTGCGGGAGTCGACCTCGGTGGCCGTCACCGACACCACCTTCCGGGACGCCCACCAGTCGCTGCTGGCCACCCGGGTGCGGACGAAGGACCTGCTGGCCGTCGCCCCCGCCGTGGCCCGGACGCTGCCGCAACTGCTGTCGCTGGAGTGCTGGGGCGGCGCCACCTACGACGTCGCCCTGCGCTTCCTGTCCGAGGACCCGTGGGACCGGCTCGCCCGGCTGCGCGAGGCGGTGCCCAACCTCTGCCTGCAGATGCTGCTGCGGGGCCGCAACACGGTCGGCTACACCCCCTACCCCACGGAGGTCACCACCGCCTTTGTCGAGGAGGCCACCCGGACCGGCATCGACATCTTCCGCATCTTCGACGCGCTCAACGACGTCGGCCAGATGCGGCCCGCGATCGACGCCGTGCGTGAGACCGGATCGGCCGTCGCCGAGGTCGCCCTCTGCTACACCTCGGACCTGTCCGACCCGGCCGAGAAGCTCTACACGCTCGACTACTACCTCCGGCTCGCCGAGCAGATCGTCGACGCCGGCGCGCACGTCCTGGCGATCAAGGACATGGCCGGACTGCTCCGGGCACCCGCCGCCGCGAAGCTGGTGACCGCGCTGCGCAGGGAGTTCGACCTGCCGGTCCACCTCCACACCCACGACACGGCCGGCGGCCAGCTGGCCACCTACCTCGCCGCGATCGACGCGGGTGCCGACGCCGTGGACGGAGCGGTGGCCTCGATGGCGGGCACCACCTCGCAGCCGTCGCTGTCGGCGATCGTCGCGGCCACCGACCACTCGGCGCGGCCGACCGGGCTGAGCCTGCGGGCGGTCGGCGATCTCGAACCGTACTGGGAGATCGTCCGCCGGATCTACGCGCCGTTCGAGGCGGGCCTGGCCTCGCCCACCGGACGCGTCTACGACCACGAGATCCCCGGCGGCCAGCTGTCCAACCTGCGTGTCCAGGCACGGGAGCTGGGCCTCGGCGACCGCTTCGAGGACATCGAGGCGATGTACGCCGCCGCCGACCGGATGCTCGGCCGCCTGGTCAAGGTGACGCCGTCGTCCAAGGTGGTCGGGGATCTCGCCCTGCACCTCGTCGGCGCGGGCGTCCCGCACGAGCGGTTCGCGGCCGACCCCGGCGCGTACGACATCCCGGACTCCGTGATCGGGTTCCTGCGCGGCGAGTTGGGCGACCCGCCCGGCGGCTGGCCGGAGCCGTTCCGCAGCAAGGCCCTCAAGGGCCGTGCCGCGCCCAGGCCGGTCGTCGAGCTGTCCGACGAGGACCGCGACGGACTGGAGAAGGACCGCCGGGCCACCCTCAACCGGCTGCTGTTCCCGGGTCCGGCGAAGGAGTTCGAGGCCCACCGGGACGCCTACGGCGACACCGGCGTCCTGCCGAGCAAGGACTTCTTCTACGGTCTGCGGCCGGGGGAGGAGCACGAGGTGGACCTCGACCCCGGGGTGCGGCTGCTCATCGTCCTGGAGGCGATCGGTGAAGCGGACGAGCGCGGCATGCGTACCGTGATGGCCACGCTCAACGGCCAGCTCCGGCCGATCCAGGTGCGTGACCGCTCGGTGGCCTCGGAGCTGCCGGCGGCGGAGAAGGCCGACAAGTCCGACCCGAAGCACGTCGCCGCGCCGTTCGCCGGAGTGGTGACGCTGTCGGTCACGGCCGGGGACAGCGTCGAGGCGGGCGCGACCATCGCGACGATCGAGGCCATGAAGATGGAGGCCGCCATCACCGCCCCGGTCGCCGGGACGGTGGGGCGTCTGGCGATCAACTCCGTCCAGCAGGTCGAGGCGGGCGATCTCCTGATGGTGATCGCCTAGGAGTCGTCGGACGCCGCGGGACACCTCTGGGCCCCGTCGGACCCCGCGAGGTCGGTCGCCCGAGTCCCGGAACCGTGCCGCCACCCGGCCGGCTTCGGGACTCCTGGCTCCAGGACACCCCGGGGCCGGCCCCCCAGCTGAGCCCGGGGCGCCCCGGAGCCCTGGTCCCGGGGCCGCACGGGGTCGACGGGCGGGCAGGGCGGGTCACTGCTCCCGTATGCCCCACGGCGAGCCGTACGCGGTGAGCAGGTCGAGGAAGGGGCGGGCGGGGAACGCCTCCGGGCCGAGGACCCCCGAGCCGGTCCACGCGCCCGTGGCCAGGAGTTCGAGGGCGACGACCGGGTTGACGGCCGTCTGCCACACCACCGCCTGGGAGCCGTACTCGGCCATCGACCACTGGTTGTCGACCACGTGGTAGAGGTAGACCTCGCGCGGCGCGCCGTCCTTGGTGCCCCGCACCCAGGTGCCCGCGCAGGTCTTGCCGTGCATGCGCTCGCCGAGCGTCGCGGGGTCCGGCAGACAGGCGGCCACGACATCACGGGGCGACACGGCCACCGGGCCCGCCGCGCTCGGCACGGTCACCGGATCCGTGCGGTCCAGGCCCAGCAGGTGCAGCGTCCTGAGGGTCTGGATGAACTCCTCGCCCAGGCCGTACTTGAAGGTCACCCGCCGCGCGTCGACCCAGCGCGGTACGAGCAGCACCTCCTCGTGCTCCACGTTCACGCACTCCACCGGGCCGATGCCCTCGGGGAAGTCGAAGACCTCCGGCTCGCTGAACGGCGCCGTGGTGAACCAGCCGCGGTCCGCCTCGTAGACGACCGGCGGGTTGAGGCACTCCTCGATGGTGGTCCAGATGCTGAAGGACGGGGCGAAGTCGAAACCGTCGACGGTGAGGTTCGCGCCGTCGCGGATGCCGATCTCCTCGATCTCGTCGAAGAGTTCGTCGGCCGCGTACCGCGCGAAGACGTCGGACAGACCCGGCTCCACCCCCATGCCGACGAGGGCCAGCGCGCCCGCCTTCTCCCATTCGACCGCCTGCGCGAACTGCGCGTCGCCGAGCATGACCCCGCACTCGTCGTACGGCCTCTCGGGATGCGGGCGCGACAGGGACATCGCCATGTCGAGATAGGTGGCGCCGGCGGCGCGTGCCGCCTGGAACAGGGGCATCACGAACCGCGGATCGGTGGCGTTGAGCAGGACGTCGCACCCGTGCCGGCCCAGCAGCGCGGTCACCGCGTCCTGGTCGGAGGCGTCGACGCGCTCGGCGCGGAAGCGGGCCGCGGCGTCCGGGAGGGCGGCCACCGCGGCCTCGGCCCGGCTCAGGTCGTAGTCGGCCACGACCATCTCGTCGAAGAAGGGACGACGGGCCGCGATCCGGGTGATGGCGGTACCCACACCGCCGGCTCCCACAAGCAGAACACGCATGACACGGACTTCCTCTCTGCGGAGAAGGGACGTGCCCGCGCGGACCGGAGACGCGGCGCCCCTGGCGGGAGATCCAACGCCGGGCCCTCGGATAAGGTCAATGGCGTTGGCATAAGGAGCGAGGAGGCGGCGGTGCCGAAAGCGGTGGTGCCCGAGGAGAAGCGACGGCGTCGGCGCCCCACCAGGAGCGGCACCGTCCTGTCCGAGCGGCTCATCGTCGACACCGCCCTGCGGATGCTGCGGGAGCACGGCAGCGCGGGACTCACCGCCCGCCGTCTGGGCCTGGCTCTGGACGCCGATCCCAGCACCCTCTACCGGTACTTCCGTGGCATGGACGACCTGACCCTCGCGATCGGCGACGCCCTGATCGGACAGGCCCTGGACGGCTGGCGGCCCACGGGGGAGTGGCGGTCGGATCTGCGCGGCCTCGGGCTGCGTATCCACGCGGTGTACGTCGGGCATCCGCAGGCGGCCCTGCTGACCGCGAACCGGGTCACTGGCCGGGCCCACGAACTGGCGGCCGACGAGGCCATCCTCGACGTCCTGCGCACGGCCGGGTTCCCGCTGCCGGACACGGTACGGATCTACCAGGCCTTCATCGACCAGACGCTGGCCTTCGCCGCGCTCGACGCCGCCTCGCTGGCACTGCCACGCGAGAGCCGCAGCGCCGACGAGGACATGTGGCGTTCGACGTACGCCCGGCTGCCGCGCGCCACCCATCCCCGGATCGCGGAGGCGGCGCCCCTCCTGGCGACCCGCATGGTCGACAGCGCCTATCCCACGGCCCTGGAGATGCTGCTGGACAGCGCCGGGGCGCAGTGGGAGACGCTGCGCGCCGGGTGACGGCGTCGGCCACCGCGTCACGATCGCGCGCCGGTACGGTTCCCTGGCCGGGAGCCGGGAGCCGGGAGCCGGGAGCCGGGAGCCGGGAGCCGGGAGCCGGGAGTGGGGAGTGGGGCGCCCGACTCCGGAGGCCGTGAGCCGGACGCCGGATAGCGGGAACCGGACCGCGGGCGGTTCGAGCGGGTCGACGGGCGGGCGGACGGGCCGGAGCGGAAGGCCCCGCAGGCGGAGACGGGCCGGTCGGGCGGGGACGGGCCGGACCGGCGAAGCGGTTCGAGCGGTTCGGGCGGTTCGGGCGCTGGCGGGAGCGCTCCCATGCCGGAAGGATACGGCCCATGACTCACCAGCCGACGATCCGCCCGTACAAGGCCGAAGACCGTGCCGCGGTGGGGCACGTGTGTGTGATGACGGCCCACGAAGGAGGCGACTCACGGGCTCTGTATCCCGACCTGGAACTGATGCCGACCTTGTTCGCGTACCCCTACTGTCATCTCGAACCGGAACTCGCCTTCGTGCTCGACGACGGGACGGGCCGGGCGGTCGGCTACGTCCTCGGCACCGCCGACACCGCGCGGTTCGCCGGCGACCTCCGCGCCGTCTGGATACCGACGGTCGCCACGCGCTATCCACGGAGCACGACGCCACCGCGCACGCCGGGCGACACGATGATCGACCTGCTGCACCGCCCCGAACGCATGGTCCTGCCCGAACTGGCCGCCCATCCCGCGCATCTGCACATCGACCTGCTCCCGGACTGGCAGCGAAGGGGCCACGGGCGGGCGTTGATGGACACCTTCCTCGACGCGCTCGCCGATCGCGGTGTCCCGGCCGTCCACCTCGGCATGGTCACCGCCAACACGTCCGCCCGCGCCTTCTACGATCGTCTCGGCTTCCACGAGATCCCCGTACCGGAACCGGGCCCCTTGACCTATCTGGGCAGGCCGACGGGCCGCGCGCGCCGCACGTCCTGAGCCGCGCGGGTCGTGGAGGTGGTGCGGGCCGTGCGGCCCGTGGGGTCGAGCCCGCGACAGGGAGAGGGCGCGGCCGGAGTCAACCTTATGAAGATCTCGTCCCTCTATACGAGGAGACGTCCTGCGGGTGGTGGGGGGAGAGGGCATTGCTTAGGGCGGTGGAAGAGCGTCGCGGCGATGTCGGCAACGGTCATGCACGGACGGCGGGGCCCGATGGGGGGCCGCCGCCGTCCGCCGTGCGCGACGGCGCACGCGGGCGGCCGGGCGGCACGCCGTACCGGCTGGTGTCGTTCGTCGGCCGCACCCTGCGCGGTGAGTGGCACGGCATCGTCGTCGAACCGTTCCGGCAACTCGTGCGGCGCGGACTGTCCGGACTCGTGCTGGCCTTCGTGGCCGCCTTCGGGGTCATCTTCTTCCACGCGATCGCCCAGCATCCGACCGGCGCCACGGTGGTGCGGCTGACCGGCGGGGTGAAGGCGTCGCTGCCGCTGCCACTGGCCCTGTTGCGCACTCCCGTGTCGCTGTACGTCCCCGCCCTCGACCTGCCGGTGTGGGCGGGCATCACTCAGCTGTTCCTCGCGTTCGCCCTCGCCGAACTCGCCCTCGGCCGGGCCCGGACCCTGGCCATCGCCTACGTCACCACGCTGGCGGGCACCCTCACCGTCCGCGTGATGATCGCGATGGGCCCGGGCTGGTGGGGTCTGGGGCTGCCCCCCGAGATCGGGCAGGTGCTGGACACCGGCCCGTCCGCCGCGGTGGTGGGCCTGTTCACCTACCTCGCGGTGGTCCGACGCGCACCCGTGGTGTTCGCGCTCACCGGGGGCTCGATGGTGTGGGAGTCGATCGTCAGACCCAATCTGGCGGGTCGGGAACACCTGATAGCCGTGGCGGCCGCGATCGTCCTGGGGCTGCTGCACGGACGCGCGCGAAGACCCTTGCGGGCCCTGGCGGTGCTGCTCGCCTCGCGCCGAGCGGACCCCGGTCCGGCCGGCGGCGGTCCGGACCCGGACCCGAACCCGGACTCGGTGGAACCGCCGGTGCCACCGTCCACGACGGGGACTCCGTCCGTGGCGGGAACAGGGTCCGTGACCGCATCGTCGGCCCGGCCCGAACCGTCGGCTCCGGCGATCCCGCCGGACCCCGCGATCCGCGCCGACGAGCCGCGTGCCCAACTGTGCTGACGCGGGCCGGGAGCCGCTCCGTGCGGCCGCACGGCTTCAGAGGCCACGACGAATCGGGCTGTGCCGCCGAGGACTTGAGCCGGTGGCCGGTGCGCAAACTCACCCGAGATCGGGAGTACGACGAAGGTCACAATTACATATCGGACACTTCGCACTTCAATCTTCACGCGAGGTACACAAGTTGGCTAAGTTGGCGCCAGGCCACACGACTTCCTCCGGCGAACCTCGCCGGGTCGCTTGGCCTCCGCCTAATCCGGTGCGGCCTCACGGCGACCGGAGCCGGGGACCCAACCGAAATTTTGGGGTGAATCGGCCCGACTGCCCCACCGGGCAGGGGCCGTAGGGCATACCTTCCGGATCTGTCCGCCCGAACCCGACAGCTAACTCGGTAGGCGGAGCACGGAAGGAGTACGTCTGCCATGGCGCCGGAACGCACCCCGGGCCCTGGAGGCAGCAGCAGCCTCCCCGGCATGCCCAGCTCCGCACCCGCGACAGTGGCCCGCTCCTCGGCGGACCTGTTCCCGCAGAGCCCCGACTCCGCCTCCCTCGCCGGAGGCGACGCTCCGAGCCGCGAAGAGGTCCAGCAGCGGATCAGCTCCCTCTACGACCGGGCCGAGGCCGCGACCGGGAACTACAACGCGACCCGCGCGATGACCACCGGTTCGCGCAGTCGCGTCAACCCGGCCCGGGACGCCGGGCGCAGGGGCGCCGACGCCGCCGGGGCCGACGTGTCGCGGCCCTGGTTCGACGTGGGCCGCGCCCGGCTGGGACCGACCGTGCCGGCCCGGCTGCCGGCCGACCGCACGCCGAAGCGCCCGGCCGAGGCGCTCCCCGCGCCCGCCGCGAAGCGCCTGGAGGGCGGCCCTGCCGCCCGCGCCCTGGAGACCGCGGCTCGCCCCGTGCCGGAGCTGACCGCCGGACCGGGAGCGGGGCCCGTGGCCGCGTTGACCGCAGGACCGGCGACAGGGTCCGTGGCGGAGCCGGCCGCCGGGCGGGCCCTCGCGGCGCTGCCGGCCGGCGGCGGGGCGCGGCAGGAGGCCGTCAAGGCGCTGCCCGCGCCGACCGCCGAGTCCGGCCACTCCTCGCTGAAGCACCGCAAGGAGCAGAACCGGCGCAAGCTCGCACTCGCCCGTGAGCTGCTGTCCCGGCACGTCGTCCAGCAGCGGAGCACCCCGGTCGCGGCGATCGAGGCGCCGCCGGTTCAGGAGGTCTGGCCCACCCCGGAGGAACAGGCCCGTCGCGAGGCCGAGGAGCAGTGGCGGCGTCAGCAGGCGGCGGGCCCGGGCATGGGCGCGTCCCTGAACACGGCCGCGCCCGCGGGCATGAGCGCGTCCGCCGGTTCGGACGCGTCCCTCGGTGCGGGCACGCCCCTCACCCCGGACATGACGTTCACCTCGGGCATGACCTTCGTCCCGGACACGGCGTTCACCCCGGAGACGACGTTCGCCCCGGGCGCGTTCACCCCGGACACCACGTTCGCGTCGGGCATGACGTTCACCTCGGACACGGCCTTCGCGTCGGGCACGGCCTACGCTCCTGAGCTGTCCTACGCACAGGACGTGGCCTACGCTCCCGGCGGGCTCCCAGTACCGGACCTGCTCGGTGCCCCGGACCTGCTCGGTGTCCCGGACCTGCCGTTCCCTCCGGAGCCCCCCGTCGCGTCGGCGACGGCGTACGTCCCCGCCATGGCCGTCGCCCCGGCCCCGTCGGTCGGGTCGGCTCCGTTCGCCCCGTCCGTCGTCCCCGACCCGTCCTTCCTCCCGGCCGCGACGGTCGACGCGGGGATGTCCGCCACCGCGGGCGCGGTCATGGGCGGCGGCGACACGTCGGGCTCGGGGTACGACATGAAGGCCGCCAAGGCGGTGGCCTTCGCCCGTGCCCAGATCGGCAGGCCGTGTGTCTGGGGCGCGGCAGGTCCGGGCTCGTACGACTGCGCGGGCCTCACCCGGGCCGCGTGGACGGTGGCCGGGGTCGCGCTCCCGCGTACCGCGCGCGACCAGGCCACGGCCACCACGCCGGTCCCGCTCACCGACATCCGCGCCGGCGACCTGATCTTCTTCTACGGGGACGTCAGTCACGTCGGCCTGTACATCGGCAACGGCATGATGATCCACGCGCCGAGCCCGGGGGCGTCCATACGCGAGGAGTCGATCTTCTACGCCGGACAGACGGCGATCCACAGCGCCGCGCGGCCCGCGTAAGGGGCCGAGCGGGATCGCGCAGGGCCGGCGTCCCACGGCCGCCGGCGCGGGTGCCGAGGCGGCCGGTACCGCAAGCCCGTCCGACGCCCGTGCCGACCCGGCACGGGCACCGGGCCGCTGCCCAGGGGAGACACGGCGCCGGGCACCCGCCTGGGCCAGGCGCGCGTACCCGTGCGAAGTCGCCCAACGGGTGCACGTGCACGGCTACTTGTCCGGGACGGTCGTGCACGACGCGGTCCCGCTGACCCCATGAGGTCCTGAGGACAGGCGAGTTGAACGCGGAAGCGACCAGCCGCGCCGCGCCGGTGCCTCGTCCCTCGGCGCGCGGTTCCTACGTCGGCCGAGTGACGGCCGCTCGTCCCTGGCGTATGCGACGGCATGCGTGTCGAGGTGCCGGCGCCTGGGCGTCGGCACCGATCCTGGCGCACAACTCGCGCCGGTAGATGCGGCCTTGGCCCGGCCGAGGGCCCAGTCGATCAAGTCCGTTCGGCGTGTACCCGCTCTGTTCGCGGCGTGTTCAGTCCGTGGTCGCCGGTGTGCCCGAAGCTGCGCCGGGAGCGTGAGCGCGCTCCTTGTCTGCCCGACCCCCTGAAAAGAGGACCGGCCACCTTGCGTACGCACTGGCGTAGACAAGCCCCCATCACCGCCGCCGCCCTGATCCTCCTCGCCCTCGGCCTCTCGGGTGCGCCGGCTTCGGCGCAGGACCCGTCCACGGTGCGGATCAACGAGGTCGAGTCGAGCGGCGGCAGCCCCGGCGACTGGATCGAACTCGTCAACACCGGGACCGCCGCGGTCGACGTGTCCGGGTGGATCGTCAAGGACAACGACAACTCCCACTCCTACAAGGTCGGCAAGAAGACGTCCATCGCTCCGGGCGCGTTCCTGGCGCTGGACGTCGAGTCGTCGTTCGGGCTGGGGAGTTCGGACTCCGCGCGACTGTTCCAGACGGACGGTTCCACTCTGGTGGACTCCTACACCTGGACCGATCACGCCAGTACCACGTACGGGCGGTGCGCGGACGGCACCGGCGCGTTCACGACCACGACCGCGTCGACCAAGGGCGCGGCGAACGCCTGCGGCACCACCGGCGGCGGGAGCACCACGTGGCCGGGCGGCACGGCGGTCACCGTCGCCGACGGTTCGAACGTGTTCGGGGAGAACCTCAGCGGCCTGTCCTTCGAGAGCGCGGGCGTGCTCTGGGCGGTGGACAACGGCCCCGGAAAGCTCTACCGGCTCGTGCCCAACGGCGCGACGTGGCGCCCCGACCCGGCCGCCGGCTGGGGATCCGGCAAGGCGCTGCACTACGCGGGCGGCAGCGGTGATCCAGACGCCGAGGGCGTGGTCGTCACCCCCGACGGCATGTTCGTCGCCACCGAGCGCGACAACGGCAACGGCTCCACCAGCATGCCGAAGATCCTGCGCTTCGACACGTCCTCCACCGCCTCCTCGCTGAACGCGACGGCCGAGTGGAACCTCACCTCCGACCTGCCCTCCCTGCCGGCCAACGCCGGGCCCGAGGGCATCTCATGGATCCCGGACACCTTCCTGACCGCACACGGACTGCGCGACGAGCACACCGGCGCCGCCTACGACCCGGCTGGCTACCCCGGCCACGGAAGCGGCCTCTTCTTCACCGGCGTCGAGGACAACGGCACCATCTACGCCTACGCCCTCAGCCAGTCGGGCGGCGGATACACCCGCGTCGCCACCATCACCAGCGGCTTCCCCGGCGTGATGGACCTGGAGTTCGAGCCCGCCACCGGGCACCTGTGGGCGGCCTGCGACGACACCTGCCAGGGCCGGACCTCGACCCTCGACATCAACGCCCAGGGCAAGTTCGCCGTCACCCACACCTATGACCGGCCCACCGGCATGTCCAACTACAACAACGAGGGCTTCGCCCTCGCCCCCCAGTCCGCCTGCGTCTCCGGCCACAAGCCGGTCATGTGGTCCGACGACTCCAACGACGGCGGCCACGCACTGCGCGCCGGCACGCTGAACTGCACCCCCTGACACCATCGGGAAGGGGCGGGGCGCGACAGCCGCTCCCTGCCCCGCCTCCCCTGTCGGACGACCGCGGGGGAGGCGGGGCCCTCCGTACGGGACGTGGGCGTCGTGCCGTCCCCTGGGCCGTCCCCGAAGCAAGTCGGACCGGTTTCAGGCGCGCCGGGCCGTGTCCTCGGCCTGAACGGGCCCACGGGTGTGGGGCGTCCGGCCCGCTGTCGTCGCGAGCTCGCGCAACCGGCGCCAGTTCAGGGGCGGTCGGAGATCGGGCACGCCGGGACGCTTCCTCGGGACCCGGACGCGCAGTGCGCCGGGGGCGACGCGGCAGTGGACCGGGGTGGGCAGCATCAGGGCCTCGCCGTCGACGCCGGCCTCGATCTCCGGTCGGTCCGCGTCGACGACCACCTCGCGGGTGGTGAGGACCGCGAGTCCCTCCGCAGCAGGGTCGAGCACCAGGGCCGCCGCCTCGGCCGCGCTGTCGACCTTGATCCCGAGGACGCCGAGCAGCCCGGAGTCGAGGCGTTCGCGGCGGCCGATCCCGGCCGGATCGTTCGTACGGTAGGGGTTGTTGCTCACCAGCACGGCCTGCGGGGCGTCGAGCGTCACCCCGTCGGTGCGGGCGGTGAGCCGTGCCCCGCGTCGGCGGGTGAGCAGCTCGGGCAGGAGCTCCAGGATGGTGCCGACCTTGTCGTCGCGGTACGCCGGGCTCTGCACGACCGCCGCGTAGGCGCCGAAGGAGGCGTTGTTGACGAACGGATGCTCCGCGGCGAACCCGAGGTCCACGCGGAGTTCGACGCCGTCGGTGAGTGCGTCGAGGCAGCGTGCGGGGTCCTCGCGGTCGAGTCCGAGGTCCATCGCGAAGTGGTTGCGGGTACCCGCGCAGATGACCAGGAACGGCAGACCGTGTTCGGCGGCGACGGCCGCGACGAGGGCCTGGGTCCCGTCACCGCCCGCGACGCCCAGCAGATCGGCGCCGTCGGCGACGGCCGCGCGCGCCAGCTCGGTGACGTCCTGGTGCTCGTCGGGGTCGAGGAGGACGACCCGCGCGCCGAGCCGTTCGGCCTTCTCCACCAGGCCGAACCTCGTCACCTTCCCGCCGCCGGAGCGGGGGTTCATGACCAGGAAGGGGCGGCGCGGGGGCGCCGTCCTGCGTTCCCGTGCCCGCCGAGCGCGGGGGCGGTCGCCGCGCAGCGCGTGACGTCCGCTCCAGACGGCCACGGCCCACAGCAGCAAGGACACCGGCGCGGCCCAGAGCAGGGAGACCGCGAACAGGGCGACGACGGCGGCGGGCGTGGCCACCGCCAGCAGGGCCGCGATCCAGCGCAGCGGGCCGCGCCGGGTCAGCGTCCACCATGCCGCGGCCGCCGTGACGATCACTCCGACCAGCGCGAGCGCGAGCAGCAGTACGCCGCTCAGGCCGCCCTTGGCCAGCGGCAGCAGCACCGCCAGCGCCGCCGCGGCCAGTGCGGCTCTGGCCGCCCATCGTTGTCCGCCGCGGGGCGCGCCGCTCGTGTCCTCGGTCATCGTTCCTCCAGGGATGCACGGATGCGCCGGTGCACGGACACGCCGGTACGCCGACGCGCCGGTGCGGGGATGCGCGAAGGCACGGATCGACGGTGCCCGGGCCGGTGCGGCCCACTCCACCACAGACGGCGCGCGGAGTGATCGAGGACCCGGTACGGGCGCGGGCCGTCACCCGGGAAGGGGATCCGGACGGACCGGTCGGACCGGTCGGACCGGGCGGACCGGGCGGTGGGCGGCAGTCGGCGGTCGGCGAGGCGCCGTCGGTACCCCTCGGGAACGGGTCCGGCACGACTGATGCACGATGGGCGGCGGACCCCGCCGAACACGGGGCCCGGTGCACCCCGCCGTACCGGAGGGAACAGCGGCACCGAGGGACGGCGGCGCGAAGGACAGCGGCACGGAGGGACAGTGGCGATGAGCTCAGACCGGGGCCGGGTCCTGGTCGTCGACGACGACGCGGCGATACGCCGCTCGCTGGAGCGCGGACTGCGGCTCGGCGGATTCACCGTGGACCTGGCCGACGGTGGCCGCCCGGCGCTGGCCGTGGCCCGGACGAGACCACCGGACGTGATCGTGCTGGACATCTCGATGCCGGACCTCGACGGCATCGAGGTGTGCAGGACACTGCGGGGCGAGAACAACGACGTACCCGTGCTGATGCTCTCCGCGCTCGACGAGACCGCCGACCGGATCGCGGGACTCCAGGCCGGCGGCGACGACTATCTCGTCAAACCCTTCGCGTTGCAGGAGCTCGTGCTGCGCCTGGAGGCACTGCTGCGCCGCAGACCGCCGCGCGACACCGACACCGTACGGGTCGGCGGCCTGCTGATGGACCCCGCGGCCCGCCGGGTCAGCCTCGACGGACGGCCGGTGGACCTGACCCGGCGTGAGTTCGAGCTCCTGCACGTCCTCGCGCGCAACGCCGGCCTCGTACTCAGCCGGGACCAACTCCTCGACCGCGTATGGGGATACGACTTCGACGTGCGCACCGACGCGGTGGACACCTTCGTCAGCTACCTGCGCCGCAAACTGGAGTCCCCGGACCGCGCCCGGATCATCCACACCGTACGGGGCGTGGGCTTCGTCCTGCGGGACGACCGGACGGAGGAGGAGCGGTGAGGCTGTCCACGCGGATCGCGCTGGCCGTCGGCGCCACCGTGCCCGTCCTGGTCCTGGCCACCGGCTGGCTGTTGCTGCGGCTGGTCGCGGCGGATCTGCACGACCAGCAGGACGCCCATCTGCGCGAGCGCGCGGCGACCGTGGCCAAGGACGCCCGGGGACTGCTGCGCGCGAGTGCCGCCGACCGCTCGGCCGCGGTCGAACAGGCGCGGCAGCGAAAGCTGTTCACCTCGGCCCTGGACGTCGGCGTCCGCCTGATCGGCCCGGACGAGACCTTCACCGGCGGTCCGCAGCCGGACGCCGGAGCACCGTTGCCTCCGAGCGCGCCGGTCCCGGTCACCCTCCGGGCCGACGGCCACAGCTGGCGGATCCTGTCGACCCGGGTGTCGGGCGGCCGGCCCGGAGTCCGCGGCACGCTCTGGCTGTTCGCGTCGGACACCGCCGCCGACACCCAACTGCGACTGGTCCGGCGGCGCGCGGTGTCCGTCGCGCTCCTCGCGGCGCCGCTGTCGGGACTGCTCGCCTGGGGTGTCGCCGCCCGGGCGAGCCGGCCGCTGCGCCGTCTGCAACGCCGTGCGAGCGGCCTGGACCCGCGGTCCAGCCCGACCCGTCTCGACCACACCCCGACACGTATCGCCGAGGTCGACGACCTCGCGTTCACCCTGCGGACCGTCCTGGCCCGCTATGACGAACAGGCCGCGAGAACGGCCGAGGCACTGGCCACCGCCCGCTCCTTCGCCTCCGCGGCCTCGCACGAACTGCGCACTCCGCTGATGAGCATGCAGACCAATCTGGAGATCCTCACCGGGCATCCGGAACTCGCCGGAGCCGACCGCGACGAGGTGCTGCACGACCTGCGCCGCGAGCACGCCCGGCTGCTGGGCCTCCTGGTGATGCTGCGCGACCTCGGCCGCGGGGACCTTGTCGAGGCCGACGCCTTCGGTCCGGTGGACCTGGCCGACGTCGTCGAGGCGAGCACGGAGGAACAGCGGCGGCGCCACCCGCGCGCACGGCTGTCCGGCCGCTGCGCGCCGGGCCTGCGGGTGTACGGCTGGGAGCCCGGACTGCGGACCGTGGTGGACAACCTCCTCGTCAACGCCCTGGTGCACGGGAGCGGGGAGGGGCGGCCGGCGCAGGTGGAGGTGAGCCTGTGGGCGACCGGCACCGACGTGCTCCTGGTCGTCGACGACCAGGGCCCCGGCATCCCGCCCGACCTGCGCGCGCAGGTCTTCGAGCGCTTCAGACGCCGGCCCGACAGTCCGGGCTCCGGCCTCGGACTCACCCTGGTCGCCCAGCAGATCGCCCTGCACCGGGGCCGTGTCCGGGTCCTGGACCGGCCGGCCGGTCCCGGTACCCGGGTCGAGGTCACGCTGCCGCTCCTCAACGGCGTGGCGGGCGAGGGGAGCACGCTGCCGCTCCGGCGCAACTGGATGATCGAGGCCGCCGACCGGCCACAAGAATTCCACAAGGACGGCTCCTAGTTTCCGCGGTGTGCGGGCAACCGCCCGTGAACACGGAGGAGTTCGTCATGCAAAGCACCAGGAAGACCGTGGTCTCGTTGGTCGCCGTGGGCACGCTGCTCGGCGCCGCGGGTGTCGCCGCGGCGGACACCGCGTCCCCCGCGCCGTCCGGAGCGCCCACGGGCGACGGCGCGGCGGCGCTGTGCCGGCGCGCGCCGAAGACCGACCAGCGGATCGACCGGATCCTCGACCGGCTGCACGGGGACGCGTCCCGGCGCGGTTCCGTCGCCCGCCTCGAACAGCGCGTCGCCAACGCCAAGGCGGCGGGACACACGGAGATCGAGAAGTACCTCAACGACCGGCTCACCTTCCGGCGCTCCCTGATCCCCACCCTGGAGGCACGCCAGAAGGACCTGTCCCAGGTCGAGAAGTGGTGCGACGCCAACGACGACGGGAAGGCGAAGTGAGGGGCGCGCGCCGCGTCGCGCCGGCCGCCGTGGCCGCCGCGGCCGTCCTGCTGCTGGCCGGCTGCGGTCACCACGGGGACACCGGGCAGCCGGCGCCCGCCTCGCCCTCCTCCTCCGCCACGGACCTCGGCCACCTGCGGAAGCTGGTCGACGACGCCGATACGGCGGCGGGCAAGGCGGAGTCGGACATGGCCCGGGAGTGACCGGGGCCGGCTCGGGACCGCCCGCGGGTCCGGGGTCGGCTGCGGCGGTGCGGGTCGGTCCGCGGGCCCGGGAGTGACCACGGCCCCGTGCTCCTCCTCGTCGGCTTCGGCCGGTCGCACCGCGCGTCGCAGGAGGCGCGGGGCGGGGGGGCGGGGGGAGGCCGGATCCGCCGGCGCCCGGACGCGACCGCGCGCCACCGCGGAGGGCCGCCGGGCGGCGCCGGGCCGTGGCGTCGTACCGCGGTCCGGTCGGCACACCCGTCACCGTGACCGGGCACCGTGACCGTCACGGTCACCGGCACCGTCGCGGCTGTCCCGGGCCGCCCCCCGGCCGCCGCGGCATCGGCCGCCGGCGCCGGATCAGGTCAGCGTCCCCGGGCCGGGCGGGGCCCCCGGGGCGGGTGGTGGACCGCCGGGGCGGATCCGGTGGTGGCCGTCGACGGGGTGCGTCGTGCGATGCGGCCGGTGCGGATGCTCGGAGGCGGTGCGTTCGACGATCAGGAGGGCAGCGTCGTCGGAGGGCCGGTCGCCGACGTGGGCGAGGAGGTCGTCGTGGATGTACCGCAGCAGGGCGTCGGGTCCGGCCCCCCGGAACGTGGCCACCCGCTCGGTGAGCGGGTAGAAGGCGCCCGTCGGTGACCGGGCCTCGATGACGCCGTCGGTGTAGAGCAACAGGATGTCGCCCACCTCGAAGGCGAACGGGTCGGTGCGGTGCCGCGCGGCGGGCATCTCACCCAGACCGAGCGGGGGCACCGGGTGCCGGGCGTGCAGGATCTCGATCTTGTCGTCGTGCAGCAGAAGGGGCGAGGGATGACCACAGTTGATCATCTCGACCTGGGTGCCGTGATCGGGGATGTCGAGGACGAGCGCGGTGATGAAGTGTTCGCCGGGATCGTGCTCGGTGTCGGCCACCTCCTCGAGGTCCCGGCACACGCTCGCCTCCAGCGCCGCCGTCAGTTCGGGCAGCGTGGCGTACCGCTGGGCGCCCTCCCGGAACGCGCCGAGCGCCACCGACGCCTCGCCGATCGAGGACATGCCCTTGCCTCGGACGTCCCCGATGACCAACCGGGTGGACGCCTGGGCGGAGCGGGCCACCGCGAAGAGGTCGCCCCCTATCCGGGCCTCGTCCTCGGCCGCCAGATACAGCCAGGCCACCCGCAGCGGCCCGATCCGACGGGGCGGAGGCCGCAGCAGGACACGCTGCGCCGTCTCGGCGACCGAGCGTGACCGGCTCAGCTCAAGTGCTCGCCGCTCGCGTACGTGGCATACGAAGACCACCAGGGCGGAGAGCACGCTGAGGGCGATGATCTGCGCGATGTGGTTGGCCGTGCCCAGGCCGCCGTGCAGCACCGCGATGCACACCTGGGCGGCCACGGCCAGCACACCGACCAGGGCGGTCAGCCGTGGTCCGGCGAGCGAGGCGGTGAGCGCGGGCGCGATGACCAGCAGGGGGCCGAGGTGGACGTCGGCGGGAGAGTGGATGTCCACCACCGTGATCACTACGATCAGCGCGACAGGGATCACCACCAGTCCGCGGCCTGACGGCTGCTCCACGAGGCGGTCCACTGACACGCGCCGGACGCTCACCTCCCCATTTTCCCCCGGACCCGGAGCACCTGCTCCCCGGCGCCGGGCGCGGCGTCGTGCCGGGGAGTCCCGCGCAGGCTTCCGGAGTCTAGGGATGTCCTCAGAAGCAAGGGGTCATAAGTCGCCCTTATGTGGTCATAGATCCAACCCGAGTACTGACTAAGGCATGCCTTAGCTTAGGCTTCCGGGCGAGTCACCCCTGCCCCCTTCGAAGGGAATCTGATCATGCCTCGCCCTCTGCGGGTAGCCATTGTCGGAGCCGGTCCCGCCGGCATCTACGCCGCCGACGCGCTGCTGAAGTCCGCAGTGGCCGTCGAGCCCGGTGTGTCCATCGACCTCTTCGAGCGGATGCCGGCCCCCTTCGGCCTGATCCGCTACGGCGTCGCTCCGGACCATCCGCGGATCAAGGGCATCATCACGGCCCTGCACCAGGTGCTCGACAAGCCGCAGATACGTCTCTTCGGCAATGTCGACTACCCGGGGGACATCAATCTGGACGACCTGCGTGCCTTCTACGACGCGGTGATCTTCTCCACGGGCGCGACGGCGGACCGGGCCCTGGACATACCCGGCATCGGCCTCGACGGCTCGTACGGCGCGGCGGACTTCGTCTCCTGGTACGACGGTCACCCCGACGTGCCGCGGACCTGGCCCCTCGAAGCGGAGAAGGTCGCCGTCCTCGGCGTCGGCAACGTCGCCCTCGACGTCGCGCGCATCCTGGCCAAGACCGCCGACGAACTGCTGCCGACCGAGATCCCGCCGAACGTCCACGAGGGGCTCAAGGCCAACAAGGCGCTGGAGGTGCACGTCTTCGGCCGGCGTGGCCCGGCGCAGGCCAAGTTCAGCCCGATGGAGCTGCGGGAACTGGACCACTCCC
The DNA here is from genome assembly GCF_042734135.1 of Streptomyces sp. NPDC059668. Lineage (NCBI taxonomy): Bacteria > Bacillati > Actinomycetota > Actinomycetes > Kitasatosporales > Streptomycetaceae > Streptomyces > Streptomyces sp. NPDC059668. The sequence continues at coordinate 80,315 of NZ_JBHWEL010000007.1, forward strand.
CGAACATCGAGGTCATCGTCGACCCCGAGGACATCGACTACGACGAGGGCTCGATCGCCACCCGGCGCGGCAACAAGCAGGCCGACATGGTCGCCAAGACCCTGGAGAACTGGGCCATCCGCGACGTCGGCGACCGGCAGCACAAGCTGTTCCTGCACTTCTTCGAGTCGCCGACCGAGATCCTCGGTGCGGACGGCGAGGTCACCGGCCTGCGCACCGAGCGCACCGTCCTCGACGGCACCGGCAACGTCAAGGGCACCGGCACCTTCAAGGACTGGGACGTCACGGCCGTGTACCGGGCCGTGGGCTACCTGTCCGACAAGCTCCCGAAGCTGCCCTGGGACGTCGAGTCCGGCACGGTCCCGGACGCGGCGGGCCGGGTGATCGAGGAGACCGGCGAGCACCTCCGGTCGACGTACGTCACCGGCTGGATCCGGCGCGGACCGGTGGGCCTGATCGGCCACACCAAGGGCGACGCCAACGAGACCGTCGCGAGCCTGCTCGACGACCACGCGAGCGGCCGACTGCTCACGCCCGCCGCTCCCGAGCCGGAGGCCGTCGACGCGTTCCTGAAGGAGCGCGACGTCCGCTTCACCACGTGGGAGGGCTGGTACCGGCTGGACGCCGCGGAGAAGGCGCTCGGCGAACCGCAGGGCCGCGAGCGGGTGAAGCTCGTCGAGCGCGAGGACATGCTCGGCGCCAGCGGAGCCTGATGCCCCGGCGCTGAACCGTCACCTCCGTGGGGGGTGTCCGTGCCCACCGGACCGGGTGGTACGGACACCCCCCACGGTCGTCGGGTGCCCTCCGGCCCGCACCCGTCCGGATCGGGCGGGTCCGACGTTCCTGGTGAAAGATGTCGGGGGAACTGTCGATGCGGGGGTTCCCCGTTCGACGTACGGGTGAGAGCAGGAAGACCCCACCTGAGGAGTACGACCGTGCCCAAGCTGCGCGTGCACAACCTGACCGTTTCCCTGGACGGCTTCGCCGCGGGGCCGAACCAGTGCCTGGAGCATCCGCTCGGCGAGGGCTTCGCGTCCATGCACACCTGGATGTTCGCCGCGATGCGGGACCACGAGGCGGGCAAGGGCGGCACGGACGTCGAGTACGTGGAGCGCGCCGAGGAGAACATCGGCGCCACGATCATGGGCCGCAACATGTTCGGGCCGCACCGCGGCCCCTGGCAGGACGAGTCGTGGCGCGGCTGGTGGGGCGACAACCCGCCGTACCACAACGACGTGTTCGTGCACACGCACCACCCGCGGCCTTCGCTGACGATGGAGGGCGGGACCTCCTTCCACTTCACCGACGAGCCCGTCACCACGGTCCTGGAGCGCGCCTTCGAGGCGGCGGCGGGCCGGGACGTGCGCCTCGGCGGCGGCGCGGCCACGGTCCAGCAGTACCTTCGCGCCGGCCTCGTCGACGAACTGCACCTGGCCATCGTTCCCCGGCTCGTCGGGCGGGGAGAGCGCCTGCTCGACCACCTGGGGGACGGGATCGACGGCTACCGCGTCGCCGAACTCGTGAGCTCACCGGCCGCCACCCATGCCCGGCTGCTGCGCCGCTGACGCGACATGACCCCGACGCGGGGAGCGGGGCGTCGGGGATGCCCGGGACGCGGTTCCACCTCCGTGCGTACGGCCCGGCGGGCATCCGGCGTCGGTGCGTGTGATCCGCGTCGCGCGGCCGCGCCACGGCTCAGGAATCCGGGGTTCCCCTCACCCGGCTGAGCCCCGTCGCGCGGTCGAGCTGGGGCCCTTCGGTCTCCGATATCGGTACGCGCGGTCGCGCGGTCGAGCCGGGGCCTCGGTCTCCGGTATCCGTACGCGCGGTCGCGCCATGGTGCCGGGTCCCCGTGAGCCCTCACTCCGCGTCGGCCGGCGTCGTTCCGGGTGCCGGTGTGCGGGGGCCCGGCGCGCCCGCCCGCAGACCGTCCATCACGAGGTCCAGCAGACGTGCGGCGCGCGGCTGCCAGTCCCCGTGCGCGTCCATCTGCCAGAGGCCGGCGATCGCGAGGACGAAGTCGTCGGGGGTCACCCCGGGGCGGATGGTGCCCGCCCGCTCGTTGGCGTCGAGCAGGAGCGAGACGGCCGAGGAGACCGCGCCGTGCCCCAGCCTGGTCAGGGTGCCCCGGGTCACGGTGGACGCGCGCAACGCCTCGGCCAGGCCCGCCTTGGCCATGGCGTACTGCGCGAGGCGGTCCATCCACTCCCGCAGGGCCCGGTCCGGGGCGCGGGTCTCCAGCAGCTGGGCCGCGGTGTCGGCGAGCTGCTGCACCTCGTAGCGGTAGACCTCCAGGACCAGCGCCTCGCGGTTGGGGAAGTTCCGGTAGAACGTGCCCTGTCCCACGCCCGCCTTCTTGGCGATCGCGCTGAGCGGAGTGTCCGAGGAGCGGGTCAGTTCCGCCAGGGCCACTTCGAGGATGCGCTCGCGGTTGCGCTGCGCGTCCGAACGCAGCGGGGCGTCCCTCTTCTGCTGCACTCGTCCCCCTTCCGGAAGCCATGGCACTCGTGGCGGAGGCCGGCCCTTGATAAGTGGACAGCTGTCCGCTAAGTTCGGAGCTAGTGGACAGCTGTCCACTTAGGTTCACCATAGCGCGAGATCCGGCCACCGTGGACTGTTCGGTGCCCCTGGAAACCGGCCCCGCCCTGCGCCCCGTGCAGGCGGCCCCGGTCCGTCAACCCCACATCCGCCACCGCACAGCACCGTTTCTTCCCCCGTGACCCACGTGACCCACGTGACCCCCGCGACTCGGCGAAAGAAGGCTGATCATGGCCCCATCGACGTCCAGCGCCATCACACTGAACATCAATGGCGAGAAGTACACGCTGCCCGTCGACCACCGCACCACCCTGCTCGACGCGCTGCGCGAGCATCTCGATCTGACGGGTACCAAGAAAGGCTGTGATCAGGGCCAGTGCGGCGCCTGCACGGTGCTGCTCGACGGGCGCCGTGCCGTCTCCTGCCTGCAACTCGCCGTGGCCGCGGAGGGCCGCGACATCACCACCATCGAAGGCGTGGCGGACGGCGAACGGCTGCATCCGGTGCAGCAGGCCTTCCTCGACCTCGACGGCTACCAGTGCGGCTACTGCACACCGGGCCAGATATGTTCGGCCCTCGGCGTGATCGAGGAGCACGCGGCGGGCTGGCCGAGTGCCGTGACCGCCGACGTACGCCCCGAGGCGGGCGTCCCACCGCTCACCGCGGAGGAGATCCGTGAGCGGATGAGCGGCAACCTGTGCCGCTGCGGTGCCTACGTGTCCATCGTGCAGGCCGTGGCCCGGGCGGCGGGGGACGGAGCGGTCCGCGCGGCGGAGTTCCGTACCCCGGAGTCCCGTACCCCGGCCTCCCGCGCCGCGGAATCCGCTGCCACGGGGACGGGAGCGGCCGAGGAACCCGATACGACCGGAGCGGATGCCAAGGGGGCCGCGGCATGAGGGAGTTCGGTTATGAACGCGTCTTCGACGTGGCCGGCGCGGTCGCCCTGCTGGGCGCCGACCCCGAGGCGCGGTGTCTCGGCGGCGGCACCAACCTCGTCGACCTGATGAAGAGCGGGGTGGAGCGGCCCGCGCGCCTCGTCGACGTGCGTGAACTTCCCCTGGACCGGGTCGAGTTCACCCAGGACGAAGGGCTGCGCATCGGCGCGACAGTCACCAACAGCGACCTCGCCGCCCATCCCGAAGTGCGGCGCCGCTACCCGGCGTTGGCGCAGGCCGTCCTGGCCGGCGCCTCGGGACAGCTGCGCAACATGGCCACGGTCGGCGGGAACCTGCTCCAGCGCACCCGCTGCGGCTACTTCACCGACCTGGCGAAACCCTGCAACAAGCGGGTCCCCGGCAGCGGTTGTCCCGCCATCGAGGGCGAGCACCACAACCACGCCGTCCTCGGCGCCTCCACGCACTGCGTCGCCACCCACCCCTCCGACATGGCGGTGGCCCTCACCGCCTTCGACGCCGTCGTCACGTACGAAACGCTGGACGGGCCCGGTGAGTTGCCGCTCGCGGAGTTCTATCTGCCGGTGGGTGACACTCCGCACCGGGAGACCGCACTGCCGTCCGGCGCGCTGATCACCGGCGTCACCCTGCCCGCCGCCCCGGTCGCCGCCCGCTCCCGCTACCGCAAGGTGCGCGAGCGCGCCTCGTACGCCTTCGCGATCGGCTCGATCGCCGCCGCGCTCGACGTCCACGACGGTGTCGTGCGCGAGGTGCGCCTCGCCTTCGGGGCGGTGGCGTCCCGGCCCTGGCGGGCCCGGGAGGCCGAGCGGGCGCTGCTGGGGGGACCGGCGGACGCCGACGCCTTCGCCGCCGCCGCGGACGCCGAACTGGCGGCGGCGCAACCGCTGCCGCACAACGGATACAAGGTGCCCCTGACGCACAATCTCGTCGTGGCGACGCTGACCGAGCTCACCGAGGAGGCCGCCCGATGACCACGACGACCACGACGACCACCGCGGTCCCGGCCGTCGGCACCGCGCACACCCGGGTGGAGGGTGTGGCCAAGGTGACCGGCGCGGCGCGCTACGCGGGTGAGATACCCCATCCCGAACTCGCCCACGGCTGGCTGGTGCTGTCCACCGTGGCCCGCGGCCGGGTCCGTGCCGTGCGGTCCGAGCCCGTCCTCGCGATGCCGGGTGTCCTCACCGTCCTGCACCACGAGAACGCGCCGCGCCTCAACGCCGGTTACACGAACGCCTTCGGCGTACCCGACCCGATAGTCCAGGTCTTCCAGGGGGACCGCGTACCGTACTCCGGCTGGCCGGTGGCCCTCGTCGTCGCCGAGACGCCGGAGCAGGCGAGGGAGGCCGCCGAGGCACTCGTCGTCGAGTACGACGCGGAGCCGCACGACGTCGTGTTCGCCGCCGGGCTCCCCGGTGCGTACACGTCCGAGAGCGCCCCCGCCGTGACGAAGGGCGACCTGGAGGCCGAACTCGCCGCGTCCGCCGTCGTGGTGGACGCCGAGTACAGCACCCCGGAGGAGCACCACAGCCCGATGGAGCCGCACGCGGCGGTCGCGCGCTGGGACGGTGGCCGGCTGGAGGTGATCGACTCCAACCAGGGCAGCAGGTTCGTGGCGGACGAACTCGCGAAGCTGTTCTCGCTCGACCCCGAGTCGGTCCGGGTGCGGTCCGAGCACGTGGGAGGCGGCTTCGGCTCCAAGGGGACGCGCCCCCACTCCGTCGCCGCCGCGATGGCCGCGACCGTGCTGCACCGCCCGGTCAGGGTCGTCATGACCAGGCGTCAGATGTTCTCCCTCGTCGGTCACCGCAGTCCCACGGCGCAGCGGGTCAGGCTCGGCGCCGACGCGGACGGGCGGCTGCGCGCGGTCGAGCACCGGGCCGAGAGCCTCACCTCGACCGTCCACGAGTTCGTCGAGCGCTGCGCCGAGTACGGGCGGGCGATGTACGGCTCCGACGCGCACCACTCCGTCAGCCGCGTCGTACGGCTCGACGTGCCGACGCCGAGCTGGATGCGGGCGCCGGGCGAGGCGCCGGGTTCCTTCGCGTTGGAGTCCGCGATCGACGAACTCGCCGAGAAGTGCGGCCTCGACCCGATCGAGCTGCGCCTGCGCAACGAGCCGGACGTGGGCCCCGTCTCCGGGCTGCCCTTCAGCAGCCGCAATCTGGTCGGCTGCTTCGAGGAGGGGGCCCGCAGGTTCGGCTGGGCGGGCCGTGACCCGCGTCCCGGAGTGCGCCGCGAAGGGCGCTGGCTGCTCGGCACCGGTACGGCAGCCGCCACCTTCCCGATGCTCTCCGCGCCGTCCACCGCGGCCGTGACGGCGGAGCCCGACGGCACCTTCACCGTACGGATCACCGCCTCGGACATCGGTACCGGAGCGCGGACCGCGCTCACCCTGGTCGCGGCGGACGCGCTGGAGACGGGGCCGGAGCGCATCCGGATGCGGATCGCGGACAGCGACTTCGGCCCGGCGATGATCGCCGGCGGCTCGATGGGCACCCGCTCCTGGGCCTGGGCGATCCGGGTCGCCGCGGCCGAACTGCGCGAGCGGCTGGTCCTGGGCGGCGCCGTCCCACCGGAGGGGATCACGGCACGCTCGGACACCTCCAGGGCGGTCGGCGCGCTGCCGCCGATGGAACGGCACACCTTCGGGGCGCAGTTCGCCGAGGTCGCCGTGGACGTGACCAGCGGTGAGGTGCGAGTGCGGCGGATGCTCGGCATCTTCGCAGCGGGCCGCATCGTCAACCCGCTGACCGCGCGCGGGCAGTTCGTCGGCGGCATGGTCTGGGGGCTGTCCATGGCGCTGCACGAGGAGGCGGTCCGGGACCGGGCCACGGGCGGCCACGTCGGCGCCGACCTGGCCGGCTACCACTTCGCCGCGCACGCCGACGTACCGCACGTCGAGGCGGACTGGGTGGACGACCCGGACCCGGACGACCCCGTCGGCATCAAGGGCATAGGCGAGATCGGGGTGGTCGGAGCCGCGGCGGCGATCGCCAACGCGGTCTGGCACGCGACCGGCGTACGTCACCGGCACCTGCCGCTCCGACCCGACCGGGTCCTGCGCGCGGGGATCCCGGCGGAAGGGGACACCGGTGCTTGACCTCGCCGGCGAGCTGCACCGCTGGGCCGACGAGGGCCGGGACTTCGCCGTCGCCACCGTCGTGAGCGTCGGCGGCAGCGCGCCGCGCGGTCCGGGCGCCGCCCTCGCCGTGGACGGCCACGGCACGGCCGTCGGCTCGGTCTCCGGGGGATGCGTCGAAGCGGCCGTGTACGAGCTGTGCGTCCAGGCGCTCCGGGACGGCCGGACCGTGCTCGAACGGTTCGGACACAGCGACGAGGACGCGTTCGCGGTGGGGCTGACCTGCGGTGGAGTGATCGATGTGCTGGTCACGCCGGTGCGCGCGGACGCGCCGGACCGCGAGGTGTTCGAGGCGGCGCTCGCGGCAGCGGCCCGCGGCGAGCCGGCCGCCGTCGCCCGGGTGGCCCGGGGACCCGCCGAACTGCTGGGCAGGGCACTGCTCGTCCGCCCCGACGAGACGTACGGGCCGTCGGTCGAGGGAGGTCTCAGCGGGTCCCGGGCGCTGGACGGCACCGCGGCGGGGGAGGCCCGTGGCATGCTCACGGCGGGGCGTACCGGCACGGTCGAGGTCTCCGAGGACGGCGCGCGGTGCCCCGGGGGCCTGACGCTGTTCGTGGAGTCGAGTGTGCCGCCGGCCCGTCTGATCGTCTTCGGCGCGGTCGACTTCGCCACGGCGCTGGTACGGGTCGGCAAGTTCCTCGGCTACCAGGTGACCGTGTGCGACGCCCGTCCCGTCTTCGCCACCCGGGTCCGCTTCCCCGAGGCGGACGACATCGTCGTCGACTGGCCGCACCGCTACCTCCGGCGGACCGGGACCGACGAGCGGACGGTCCTGTGCGTGCTCACCCACGACGCCAAGTTCGACGTACCGCTGCTGGAGGCGGCCCTGCGGATGCCGGCGGCGTTCGTCGGGGCCATGGGGTCGCGCCGCACCCACGAGGACCGTGCGCGGCGGCTGCGCGAGGCCGGCCTCACCGAGCGGGAACTGTCCCGGCTGAGGTCGCCGATCGGGCTCGACCTCGGGGCCCGTACGCCCGAGGAGACCGCGCTGTCCATCGCGGCGGAGATCGTCGCGGCGCGGGAGGGCGGCACGGGGGCTCCGCTGACGGGCTCGCGGACGCCGATCCACCGCGACGGTCCCCATGCCCCGGCCGGCGACGCGACCGGGACCCGGGAGGCGGCCTGACGGGTGGGTGGCCGCCTGACGGTGGCCGCCGGTGTCGTGCGCGTCCTGTCCCTCAGCCGGACCGGGCAGGCGTACGCGGCTGCGGAACCGGGCGCCGCCGCGGCGCGACCGTCCTGCGGGTCTCCTGGGGTGCGGCCCCGCCGAGGCGGCCCCGCGAAGCGTCGGGGTTCCGGCCGCGCGCGGGATCAGGACGTGCCGGTTGCGCGGGAGGAGGACGCCGCCGAGCGGGCGAGCCAGTCGTAGGCGGCCCGCGCCGTGAACTCGGCCTGGCCGCCGCGCAACAGCAGCTCCGCCGTGCCGAACGCCGGGTCGTCGGCCTGTGCGGTGACGTACGGGACGGCGAGGCAGCGCATCCCGGCCGCGTGCGCGGCCGCGGCGCCGGGGGCGGCGTCCTCCAGGACCACACAGTCCGCCGGCGCGGCCCCCAGGCGGGCAGCCGCCTCCAGGAACACGTCGGGTGCGGGCTTGCCGTGCGCCACCTCGTCGGCCGAGACGACGGTCGTCAGACGGTCCGCCAGACCGGTGCCCGTCAGGATCGCCTCGATGGCGGCGGCCGAGGAGCCCGAGGCCACGGCCATCGGGACGCCCTCGTCGGCGAGCAGCCCGACGAACCTCCGCATCTCCGGATAGACATGCGTGGAGGCACGGGCCAGCTCCAGATAGCGCCGGTTCTTGTCGGCGAGCAGGACCTCCAGCGGAGCGCGCAGACCGTAGCGCTCCTTCCAGAGGGCGAGCGTCTCCCGGGTGCTGATGCCGACGTACCGTTCGTGGTCGGCCCAGGTGAAGTCGGTGACGCCGTGCTCGGCGAGCGTCCGCCGCCCGGCCTCGAAGTAGTTCGGCTCGCTGTCCACGAGGGTTCCGTCGAGATCGAAGATGACCGAGGTGCGGCCGAGAGCGCTCATGGGTCCAGGATGCCAAGTCCGGCCGGGTCCCGGCCGGAGAGGGCCGAGGCGCTCCCCACGGCGCGAACACCGCAGCGGGCAACGGCAAGGGGGCAACCGGCAGCGGGGCAACGGGCAGCCGTTACCGGGCGGCGGTCACCCGTCACCCGTCACCGGGCAGTGCGGTACGCCGGTATCGTCAGCCGTTCGGCATCCGGCCGATCGACTCCACCAGCGGCAGCACCCGGTACGGAACACGTTCGCGCAGTGCCACCTCGGTGCGGGTGCGTACGACGCCGGGCATGCTGATGAGGGACTGGATCACGTCCTCCAGGTGGGCGTTGTCCCTGGCCACCACCCGGGTGAGCAGATCGCCGCCGCCCGTGATCGAGAACGCCTCGATGATCTCCGGTACGACGGCGAGCGCGTCGCCCACCTCGTCGAGATGGCCCTGGGTGACTTCGATGTGCACAAAGGCCAGCACGGGGTGGCCGAGCGCCGCGGGGGACAGCGAGGGGCCCACGCCGGTGATCACCCCGTCCCGTTCCAGCCGCTCCAGGCGGGCCTGGAGCGTGCCGCGGGCGACACCGAGCGTGCGGGCGTACTCCCGCACGCTGGTACGCGGCTGCTCCAGGAGCAGCCGCAGGATCCGGGTGTCGAGCTCGTCCACGGCCATGGTGCGCCGGCCTTTCCTGCCGCCTGAAGTGATCTTCACCGACTGTACCGACGGCCCGGCGCACGCCGGACCGGCACTGGCGGTCGCGCCGGACCGGCCCTGGCGGTGACCCTGACGGTGAGGACCCCGGGTCAGGTGTCGGGTCCCGCGGGGGACGACGGGGACTCGACCCGGTCCCAGCCGACGACCGGGCCGCCGTCCCGGGACAGCGGGGCGTCCTCCGGGCGGGCACGGTCGCCGTGACCGGCGCAGCCGTCCGGGAAGGCGTCGGGGGCCACCCGGATCCGCTCGGCGGGCAGGCCGCGTCCGAGCAGGGCGCCGGCGGCCGACCGGAGCGTCTCCACGGGGCCGCAGACGTAGGCGGTGGTGTTCCCGGGCTCGAACCGGGCCCCGTCCAGGAGAGCCGTGACCGCGCCGACGGGCCCCTCCCAGCCGGGGCCGGGGCGGTCGACGGTGATCGCGCAGTGCGGGGGGCCGTGCGCCGCCGACCAGGCGTGCGCCTGCTGGGCGTAGAGGATGTCGTCCGGGGTGCGGGCGCCGACCAGGACGTTCAGGTGTCCGTACAGCTGCGGTGCGGCGAGCGCGTCGAGGACCAGCGGGCGCAGTGCCGCCGGGCCGAGTCCGTCCGCGACGACCAGCAGGTCCTGCCCGGCGGCCCTGTCGAGTTCCCAGCCGGTGCCGAACGGGCCGCGCAGACCGACGCGGCCGCCCGGCCGAAGGGCGCACAGCGCGGCCGAGACCGCCTCCACCGACCGTATCGTCAGGGCGAGTTCGTGGCGGTCGATGCGGGACACCGGCACCGGGATCGTGCCCACCCCGAGGGCGTGCACCAGGGCGTAGCGGCCGGGCGTGAACGGCGCGAGCAGCCCGGTTCCCGTCGGCGCGAGGGTGAGGGTCACCGTGTCGGCGGTCTCGTCGCGCGCCTGGGTCACCTGATAGGGGAGGGGAACGTCGTCCATGGCCGGCCTCCGCTGCCGTAGGGACGTGCGAACCGGTACGAGGACCGTCCGGTCGCTCACCGGCGAGGGGCACCGGGTCGAGGGTGCTCCCTCCAGCGTGGACGCATGAGCGGGCGGGCACCACACCTCGCCCGGTCCCGGTCGTCGACGGGTCACGAACGGTTTCGCGAAACGCCTGGGAGTCGATGCCGTCCCCCCGTACCCACCGGCGTCCCGTCGCGCCTGTCCCGGGGCCGTCCCGCGCCTGTCCCGGGGCCGTTCGGCCCCCGCCGGGGACCTGCGGCCCCTGCATCGCGGTGCTTCGCGACCGCAGGCTGGAACGGGACGTCCGCCCGGCCGCTCGTACGGGCCACCGGGCGGTCCCTCGGGGGCGGCCCACCGACGAGCCAGCGACGAGCCACCGGGACCGGAGCATGCACGCAGACAGTGATCGTATGAACGTTCGATAAGTGTCAGGTCGTCGACATGCGGCCCGTTCCCGCGCCCCCGGGCAGGTCCGTGTCCGGCGGGTCACCCGTCCGGCTCCGCGAGGGGAAAGGGCCGGCCGGGACCGGTCACGGGGGACACGGGGGTGGGGCGAATGGAGGCCGTCCGGCGGGGTGATCTCGCGCGAGGAGGGAATCACCAAGATGGTGGAGGGAATCACCACCATGGTGGACGGGGCCGCGTTCGCGGTCTCCCACCCCGGGTTGCGGCACGGCGGGAAACTCGTGAGGGTGGCCGTGCCGGCGTACGGCACGATCCGGGCCCCGGTCCACGGCACGGTCCGCGACGCCACCCCGGTGACGGGCACCGGCCCGGACACGAGGCGGGGCCTCGCCGAGGTCTCTCGGCCGCGGGTCACGGGCCGGATCCGGGCCGTCCACGGGCCCCGTCCGCCCACGTCCGCCGACGAGCCCGCCGACCAGTCCACCGACGAGGTGCCGCGCCGCCGGGCCAAGGCCGGGATCGTCCGCGATCCCGGCACGGGAAGGTGAGGATCTTGGAGCTTCCCCTCGTCGTGGGCGTCGACGGCTCCGAACCGAGCCTGCGCGCCGTGGACTGGGCGGCGGACGAGGCGGCGCTGCGCGGTGCCCCGCTGCGCCTGGTGAACGCCTCACTGTGGGAACGCTACGAGGGAGTGTCCGCCGCCGGAGCGGACCGGCCCTCGGAGCAGGTGCTGGCCGAGAACGTCGTCGACGCGGCCATCCGGCGCGTCCGTGACCGGCGGCCCGGCGTGCGGGTGTCCGCCGAGGTCCTGCCCGACGACGCGGTGAGTGTCCTGCTGCACGAAGGACACCGTGCCTGCGCGCTGGTCATCGGCTCGCGCGGACGCAACGGCCTGATCGAGATGCTGCTCGGCTCGGTGAGCCTCGCGGTGGCCGCCCGTGCCGACTGCCCCGTGGTCGTGCTGCGCGGCGGCCACGAAAGCCCGGTCGCGGCCGGGGAGCACCGGCGGATCGTCCTCGGGGTCGGCGACGGCCCGCACAGTTCCGCCACCGCGCGCTTCGCCCTCCAGGAGGCGCAGGCCCGCGGAGCCGCCCTCGACGCGGTACGGGCCTGGCGCTGGCCCGGCCGGGAGCCGACGGACCAGCCGCCCGTCGAGGGGGAACCCGCCCGGCTGCACGAGCGGCAGGCGGTGGAGATCCTGGAGTCGGCGCTCGGCGGACCGGCGGCGGAGCATCCGTCGGTCGAACTCCGTCTGCGGGCCACCGAGGGGCCGGCCCGCGGCGTGCTGCTGGCCGCCTCGGCCGAGGCGGACCTGCTGGTCGTCGGTGCCGAGCGGCTCCATGGGCATGCGCACGTCGGGCTGCCGGTCGGCCGGGTCGCGCACGCCGTCCTGCACCGGTCCGACTGCCCGGTCGCCGTCGTCCCCGACCGGGCGGGAACGCCGTGACCGGCTCAGAGGCTCGCCGCGTGGTCGGGAACGTACGTCTGGAGATCGCGCGGCGGCCGCTCGTAACCGGTCGACGGCGGCCTGGGGGGCAGTTCGAGCACCGGCGGGGGCACCTCGCGGTAGGGCACCGAGCCGAGCAGATGGGCGATCATGTTCAGCCGGGCGCGACGCTTGTCGTCGCTCTCGACCACGAACCAGGGCGACTCCGAGATGTCGGTGTGCACCAGCATCTCGTCCTTGGCCCGGGAGTACGCCTCCCAGCGGGTGATCGACTCCAGGTCCATCGGAGAGAGCTTCCAGCGCCGCGTCGGATCCTTCAGCCGGCGCCGGAACCGGTCCTGCTGCACCGCGTCGCTCACCGAGAACCAGTACTTGCGCAGCACGATCCCCTCCTCCACGAGCATCCGCTCGAAGAGGGGGCATTGACGCAGGAAGAGTTGGTACTCCTCCTTGGTGCAGAAACCCATGACGTGCTCGACACCGGCCCGGTTGTACCAGCTCCGGTCGAACAGGACGATCTCCCCGGCGGCCGGCAGATGCTCGACGTACCGCTGGAAATACCACTGGGTGCGCTCGCGCTCGGTGGGTCTGGGCAGCGCCACGGTCCGTGCGACCCGCGGGTTGAGGTGCTCCGAGACCCTTTTGATCGTGCCGCCCTTGCCCGCCGCGTCACGTCCCTCGAAGACCACCACGAGCCGGGCGCCCTCGGCGCGCACCCACTCCTGGAGCTTCACCAGCTCCGTCTGGAGCCGCAGCAGTTCCCGCTCGTACACCGTCCCCGGAACCGTCGCCGTCCTTTTGCCGGCCATGCCTTCTCCTCTGCCCGCTGACCTGCCCCGATGACTTCGGAGTCACCATGCCCAAGGTCCAACCGTCCAAGGTCGAACAACAGGACGCCACCGTACTGAGCGACGAGGAACTGCGCACCCTGGACGCCCACTGGCGGGCCGCCAACTACCTTGCCGTGGGCCAGATCTACCTGCTGGCCAACCCGCTGCTGACCGAGCCCCTGAGCCCCGACCACATCAAGCCGCGGCTACTGGGCCACTGGGGCACCTCGCCCGGACTGAACCTCGTCCACACCCACCTCAACCGGGTGATCAGGGCCCGCGGCCTGGACGCGCTGTGCGTCTGGGGACCCGGTCACGGAGGGCCCGCCGTGCTCGCCAACTCCTGGCTGGAGGGCTCCTACAGCGAGACCTACCCGGACGTGTCGCGGGACGCGGCCGGCATGGAGCGGCTGTTCCGGCAGTTCTCCTTCCCCGGAGGCGTGCCCAGCCACGTCGCACCCGAGACACCTGGCTCGATCCACGAGGGCGGCGAGCTCGGCTACTCCCTCGCACACGCCTACGGCGCCGCCTTCGACAACCCGGACCTGCTGGTCGCCTGCGTCATCGGGGACGGCGAGGCGGAGACCGGCCCGCTGGCCGCGTCCTGGCACTCCAACAAGTTCCTCGACCCGGTCCACGACGGGGCCGTCCTGCCCATCCTGCACCTCAACGGCTACAAGATCGCCAACCCGACCGTGCTGGCCCGCATCCCCGAGCCCGAACTCGACGAGCTGCTGCGCGGCTACGGCCACGACCCCATCCACGTCACCAGTGACGACCCGCACCAGGTGCACCGGGCCATGGCCGACGCCTTCGACCGGGCCCTGGACCGCATCGCGCTGATGCAGCGCACCGCCCGCGAGGACGGCGTGACCGAGCGCGTGCACTGGCCCATGATCGTGCTCCGCACGCCCAAGGGGTGGACCGGACCCGCGGAGGTCGACGGCCTGCCCGTCGCGGGAACGTGGCGCGCTCACCAGGTCCCGCTCGCCGAGGTGCGGGAAAACCCGGAACACCTGCGCCAGTTGGAGTGCTGGCTGCGCTCCTACCGCCCCGAGGAGCTCTTCGACGCCGAGGGCCGCCCCGTCGCCGAGGTCCTCACCTGTGTCCCGGAGGGAGCGCGCCGGCTGGGCGCCACCCCCCACGCCAACGGCGGTCTGCTCGTCCGCGACCTGCCGGTCCCCTCCCTGGACCGCTTCGCCGTCCCCGTCGACAAGCCCGGCGCGACCGTGCACGAGCCCACCCGGGTCCTCGGCGGCCTCCTCGAACAGGTCATGAAGGACAGCGCGCACCGCCGCGACTTCCGGCTGGTGGGCCCCGACGAGACGGCCTCCAACCGGCTGGAGGCCGTCTACGGCGCCAGCGGCAAGGCCTGGCAGGCCCAGACCCTCCAGGTGGACGAACACCTGGACCGGCACGGCCGGGTCATGGAGATCCTCTCCGAACACCTCTGCCAGGGCTGGCTGGAGGGCTATCTCCTCACCGGCAGGCACGGACTCTTCTCCTGCTACGAGGCCTTCGTCCACGTCGTCGACTCGATGGTCAACCAGCACATCAAGTGGCTCAGGACGTCACGGGAGTTGACGTGGCGGGCGCCGATCGCATCCCTGAACTACCTGCTCACCTCGCACGTCTGGCGCCAGGACCACAACGGCTTCTCCCACCAGGACCCCGGCTTCGTCGACCACGTCCTCAGCAAGAGTCCGGAGGTCGTACGGGTCTACCTGCCGCCGGACGCCAACACCCTGCTGTCGGTGGCCGATCACGTGCTGCGCAGCCGCGACTACGTCAATGTCGTGGTCGCGGGCAAGCAGCCGTGTTTCGACTGGCTCTCCATGGACCAGGCCCGCGCCCACTGCGCCCGCGGCGCCGGGATCTGGGAGTGGGCCGGCTCGGCCGGCGCCGACCGCGAACCCGACGTCGTCCTCGCCTGCGCGGGCGACGTGCCCACCCAGGAGATCCTGGCCGCCGCCGACCTCGTCCGGCGCCATCTGCCCGAACTGGCCGTACGCGTCGTCAACGTCGTCGACATGACCCGGCTGATGCCGCGCGAGGACCACCCGCACGGGATGAGCGACCGTGAGTACGACGGACTGTTCACCACCGACAAGCCGGTGATCTTCGCCTACCACGGGTACCCCTGGCTCATCCACCGCCTCGCCTACCGGCGCACCGGCCACCCCCACCTGCACGTGCGCGGCTACAAGGAGATGGGCACCACGACGACCCCCTTCGACATGGTCGTCCGCAACGACCTGGACCGCTACCGACTCGTCATGGACGTCATCGACCGGGTTCCCGGCCTCGGTGTGCGCGCCGCCGCCGTGCGCCAGCGGATGGCCGACGTCCGCACCCGCCACCACGCCTGGATCCGCGAACACGGCACCGACCTGCCCGAGGTCGCCGACTGGACCTGGACCGGCTGACGGCCGGCCCGAGGGGCGCCGCCGTACCCCGTGCGCCGCGCGGTACGGCGGCCGCCGCCCCCGACACCGGCGGGTCGCTCCCGCGCGAGCCCCGTCCTCGGGGGCAACGGCCCTTCGACGTGGGGGGGGGGGGGCGGGGGGGGCCACCGCCCGCGCCGGAAGCCCCCGACGCCGGGGGGGCACACCCGCGGCCGACGTACGGCACGACGGCCGGCGGCACACCCCGGCGGGGCGAGGGACCCCTCCGAGGTCCTGGTGATGAGACCGGGGCTCCCGGCCAGTACCGTGAAGACACGAGAGCTGGTCCGAGCTGCCTTGTCTGCCCTGTCGGTCGGAGGAAGCGATGAACGCGGACGGGAGCCAGGGGTCCGGGCAGCACCTGCCCCGGCTGCGGCTCGATGAGCTGCTGGGCGAACTGCAGGTGCGTATCGACGCGGTGCGCGGCACCAGGGACCGCCTGCACAGCCTGCTGGAGGCCGTTCTCTCGGTCGGGCGGGAGCTGGATCTGCCGCAGGTGCTGCGCAGCATCGTGGAGGCCGCGGTGGTGCTCGTGGACGCCGAGTACGGGGCGCTCGGCGTGATCGGCGGGGACCGGAAGCTGTCCGAGTTCCTGACCGTCGGGATCGACGAGGACCGGCGCGCGCGGATCGGGGCGCTGCCCAGCGGTCACGGGCTCCTCGGTGAGCTGATCCGCCACCCGGTGCCGCTGCGACTGCCGGAGCTCTCGCGGCACCCGGAGTCGTACGGATTCCCGGCCCACCACCCGCCGATGCACTCGTTCCTCGGAGTGCCGATCAGGGTGCGCGACGAGGTGTTCGGGAACCTCTACCTCACCGAGAAACGCAGCGGCACGCAGTTCGACGCCGAGGACGAGTCGGTCCTGTCGACACTCGCGGTCGCGGCCGGGGTCGCCATCGAGAACGCGCGGCTGTACGAGGAGACGCGCCTGCGCGAGCGGTGGCAGCGGGCCAGCGGCAAGGTCACCAGCGTCCTGCTGACCGGCGCGCCCGGCGAGGAGGTGCTGGAACTGATCATCGACGAGGCACGGAAGATCGTCTGCGCGGACATGGGGATGATCGCGGAGCTGGTGCCGGGCGAGGAGGCGCTGCGCCCGGCACTGGCGGTCGGCCTCGGCGCGCGCGAGCGGGGCGGCCTGGTGCTGTCCTCCCGGGATGGCCTCGTGGGAGCCGCGCTGGCCACGGCCGAGCCGGTGGTCAGTACCGACATCGCGCACGACGCCCGGTCCGGTGCGGGCGAGGCCCCGTGGGCCGGGCTCGGGCCCGTGGTGGCGGTGCCGCTGGGGACCAGCGGGAAGGCGCGCGGAGTGCTGCTGCTGGGGCGGGAGCCGGGCGGGGTGCCGTTCGGTGACGCCGACACCGGTCCGCTGCTCGGGTTCGCCGACCAGGCGGCCCTGGCCCTGGAACTGGCCGAACGCCGCCGGGACGCGGAACAGATCGCGCTGCTCCAGGACCGTGACCGCATCGCCCGCGACCTTCACGACCTGGCCATCCAGCGGCTCTTCGCGGCGGGGATGACCCTCCAGAGCGCACAGCGCTTCATGGAACATCCCGAGGGGAGGGAACGCGTGACGCGGACCGTCGACGACCTCGACGACACCATCAAGATCATTCGATCGACGATCTTCGGTCTGCGCGCGCACGGCGCGGGTACCGGGGAGGACGGCGGGCTGCGCGGCCGGGTCTCGCAGGCGGTGACGGCGTCGGCCGGCTCGTTCGGTTTCCCGCCCGCGCTGCGGATCGAGGGGCTCGTGGAGACCGACGTCCCCGGGGAGATCGCCGATCACGCCGTCGCGGTGCTCGGGGAGGCGCTGAGCAACGCGGCCCGGCACGCCGGGGCCCGGGCCGTGGACGTGCGGCTCCGGTGCGACGGGGGCGAGTTGACGCTGACGGTGACCGACGACGGCCGCGGGGTGCCCCGCGGGGCCGTGCGCAGCGGGCTGCGGAACCTGGAGGAGCGGGCCGTCGCCCTGGGCGGATCCCTGACCCTCGGTGAGGGGCCGGAAGACGGCGGTACGCGGCTGGTGTGGCGGGTGCCGGTGGCACGGGCCGACTCGTCGACGGGGGAGGGGCCGGGGGGAGTCTGACGGGGTGGGCCGGCAGTGCCGGCGGTGCTGCGGTGCAGGCGTGCCGGCGGTGGTGCGGTGCCGGCGGTGGTGCCGGGTGGGCGAGGCCGACCCGTGGGGAGTTCCCCGTGCCTCCGACGGGACGCGGGACGCCGGGTCACGGGGGTACGGGGTCACGGGGGTACGGCGTCAGCGTGCCGAGCGGCCCGGGGCGTCCGGATTCTCCAGGTGGCTGGCCAGGACCGCCGCCTGGACGCGCCGCTGGACACCGAGTTTCGCGAGCAGCCGCGAGATGTGGTTCTTCACCGTCTTCTCCGACAGGTACAGCTTCTTGCCGATCTCCCGGTTGGTGAGCCCGTCCCCGATGAGCGCGAGGATGTCCCGCTCACGGGGCGAGAGGCCGGCGAGCTCGGGAGCGACGGCCGGCTCCCCGGCCGGATCGGCGCGCAGCGACCGCATCAGCCGGGCGGTCGTGGTGGGATCCAGCATCGACTGGCCGGAGGCGACCGTGCGTACCGCCGAGACCAGGTCGGAGCCCTTGATCTGCTTGAGCACGTAACCCGCGGCCCCGGCCATGATCGCGTCGAGCAGCGCCTCCTCGTCGTCGAAGGACGTCAGCATCAGACAGGCCAGCCCGGGCATCCGGCTGCGCAGCTCGCGGCAGACACCGATCCCGTCGCCGTCCGGCAGGCGTACGTCGAGCACCGCCACGTCCGGACGCAGCGCCGGGCCGCGCGCCAGCGCGTGTTCGACGCTGCCCGCGTCGCCGACCACCGAGATGTCCGGCTCGGCGTCCAGGAGATCGGTCAGGCCACGGCGTACGACCTCGTGGTCGTCCAGCAGAAAGACCCGGATCGGGTTCTGTTCCGTGAAGGCACGCGGCTCGGCCATGACGACCCCCTGCTCCTCGTTCCCGTTTCCCGGGGGCACTGCGGATCGCTCCCGGGTGGACCTCCACGATCATCGCCCGGCGGACCCGGGTGCACCAGGGCCGACCGGCTCACCTCACGCGTCGCGGCCGACGAGGGGCGGCGGCGTCAGCCGATCGGGCCGCTGCCGTAGGGCGCGTACAGGTCCAGCAGCCGTGTCCTGGCGGACCGCAGTCGCCGCGCGACGGTGTCCCCCACCCACTCGGCCACCGCCATTCCCAGCACCGGGTCGTCCTGGCACATGGCCCGTACCTGCTCGGCGTCGAACTCGAACGCGCGCACAGGGCTGGTCGTCTCGGCGCCGAGATGCCAGATGTGGGGCTGGAAGAGCCAGGACCAGCCGATGAGTTCGTTGTGCCCGAGGGTCTCGATGACGGCCGCGCGACGGCCCGGTACGCGCAGGTCGAGCGTGACCGTGCCGGTCCGGATGATCCAGAACCGGTCGGCGCGCCGGCCTTCCTCGAACAGACGGGTTCCCTGCGGGAACGACACCTCACGCGCGAGACGCATCAGGTGCTCGCGGTGTTCGGCGGGCAGTGCCCGCAGCCTGGTGTAGGTGGGGGAAGCGTTCATGTCCGTGTCTCTCCCTGGTCTCTTCCTGCCGCGCGGTCGAGCCGTCTCCAGGCTCTCGCCGTCCCGCGGCCGATGCCAGGGGCCATCCGGCCCCGGGGGCCGGGCCGGGTGGCATCGGCCGGGACGGCCGGCGCGGCCCGCTCCTCGGGGGCCCCGGACCGCGGGTGGCCGTCCTGCCCCGTCCGGTCCGGCGAAGGGGCCCGACCGGCCCAAGCGGATTCGCGTCCGCCACGGCCACGCTGGACGGACGAGGCCGGTCCGTACGACCGGTCCGCACAGCCGGTCCGTACGGCCTCTCCGCACGACCGGTCCGCACGGTCGCTCCGCACGGGCCGGTCCGCACGGCAGCTCCGCACCACCGTGCCGTTCGACCGCTCCGCACGACCGTGCCGTACGACCGCTTCCGCAGGGTCGCGACGATCGGAGCCCCGGGACAGGAGACGGGACAGGAGGCGACCCGGGCCCTCCGGCCGGACGACGACCTGGGCCTCCCGACAGGAAGAAGTGAAGGCCATGTCCCAACAGATCCCGCCGAACACGGTGTCCCCGGCAGTGGACGGCGCGCAGGACGGCGCGCAGGACAGCGCGCGGGGCGACATCGGGCGCCGTATCGCCCGACGACGTGAGGAACTGGGCCTGACCAGGGAGGAGACCGCCGCGCGGGCCGGCACGGCTCCCGGCTACATCAAGTACATCGAGGAGCAGCCCACCGCCACACCCGGCGTCGGTGTGCTCATCCGGCTCGCCGACGTCCTGGAGACGAGCGTGGCGGCCCTGCGCGGCGGTGGCGCCGACCGGCCGCCCGGCGTCGGCCGGGCCGCCCGCCACCCCCGACCGCTGGTGCTCGACCCCGAGGAGTGCCGGGCGCGGCTGTCGACGCACGGTGTCGGGAGGCTGGCAGTGGACACGCCCAGCGGCCCGTACATCGGCCCGCTGAACTACAGCGTCGTGGACGGAGCGGTGGTCTGCAGGACGGCGCCCGGGTCGACGACCGCCGCTGCCGACGGGGCCCGGGTCGCCTTCGAGGTCGACCACATCGACGAGGCGCTCAGCCAGGGCTGGAGCGTGCTCGTACGCGGCCGGGCCCGTACCGTGACGGACCCCGCGGCCGTCCGGCGCCTGGAGGAGCTCGCGTACAGCGCTCCCTGGGTGGGCGGCGAGGGTCTGGTGTGGCTGTCCATCGACACCGCGGACATCACCGGACGCCGGATCGAAGTCGACCGGTGATGAATCCCGACGACGGCTTCCGCGAACTGGACCGGCAGGAGTGTCTCGTCCTGCTGGTCAGGGCTCCCGTCGGCCGTATCGTGCACACACGGCACGCCCTGCCCGCGGTGCTGCCGCTCACCTTCTGCCTGGACGCCGACTCCGCCGTACTGCTGCGGACCGCGGCGGACTCGGATCTGGCCCGTTCGGTCGACGGCGTGATCGTGGCCTTCGAGGCGGACGAGGTCGACGCCCGTGCGCACTCCGGCTGGAGCGTCGTCGTCACCGGCCGCGCGACGGTGGTGACCGACCCCGCCGAGCACGGCCGGCTGTCCCGCACCGGCCCCCGCCCCTGGGTCGCCTCGCCCCGGGACGTCTTCATCCGCATCGAACCCGAACTGGTGACCGGTCGTGAACTGGTCGGAGGGCGCACGGCGTACGGAGCCGGCCTCTCCCTCTGAGCACTGCCTACCCGCCCCCGGAAGACCCTGACCCCGAGAAGGACCGACCCATGCGCATCGCCGTGGCGCTCGGTGGAAACGCCCTGCTGCACCGGGGCGAACGCCCCGACGCGGCCGTTCAGGAAGCCAACGTCGACCGGGTCACCACCGCCCTCGCCGCCCTCGCGCACGAGCACGAGATCGTCATCACGCACGGCAACGGGCCACAGCTCGGCCTGCTCGCCGGCGAGAGCGCGGCCGACCCCGCCCTGAGCGCCCCCTATCCGGTGGACCTCCTCGGTGCCCAGACCCAGGGCATGATCGGTTCCCTGCTGGCCCGCAGCCTGCACGACGCCCTGCCCGGCCGCCGGATCGTCGCACTGGTCACCCACACCCTCGTACGGGCGGACGACCCGGCCTTCGACCACCCCACGAAGCCCGTCGGCCAGGTCTATCCACGGGACGTGGCGGAGTCCCTCGCGGCCGGGCGCGGCTGGCACTTCGCCGCGGCCGGCACGGGCCGGCGGCGCGTCGTGCCCTCCCCGGAGCCCGAGCGGGTCTGGGAGACCGACACCGTTCACGAGCTGCTGAGCGGCGGCACTCTCGTCATCTGCGCCGGCGGCGGAGGCGTCCCCGTCACCGCCGACCACGACACCGGCGCGCTGACCGGCGTGGAGGCCGTCGTCGACAAGGACCTGACGGCGGCGCTGCTGGCCGAGGACCTCGCGGCCGACTTCCTGCTCATCCTCACCGACGTGCCCTGCGTCTACGCCGGCTACCGCACCCCCGGACAGCGGCCCCTCCCCGGCGCCACGCCCGCCGAGCTGCGCCGGGGCGGCTTCACCGAGGGCTCGATGGGACCCAAGGCCGAGGCCGCCGCGCGTTTCGTCGAGCGCACCGGCGGACCCGCCGCGATCGGCGCCCTGGACGCGGCGTACGAGATCGTCCACGGCAGGTCGGGCACGCTCGTGCGGCCGGACCTGCCCGTCGGGTGACCCCTCGTCCACCGGGTGGTCCGTTGGTCCATCGGTGGCACAGCGCCTGCCGACCTGAGTGGGCCAATGGTCCACCGGATTCGACCCGTGTTGAGCCAAGTGGGCCGTGGATGGTGTGATGTCCCCATCGACGGCGCTGCGGAATTCCGCGGCGCCTTTTTCATGCCGGTTCGGCCGGGCGGTGGTGAGAGGGCGGGGCAGTGCTCAAGAGGGTGTTCATGGCGCCGGATCCGGGGCGGCTGAGGCTGCGCAACGCCTCCCGGGCCGTCCTCGGCATCGGTCTGGCGCTGGCCCTGTGCGGCCTCGCGGGCCGGGGGCTCGTGGGGGCCGTGGCCGGCGGCCTCGCCGCGCTGCTCGCCCTCTTCACGGTGACCGACGCGACCGTGCGGGGGCAGGCCGTCACCACGGCCCTGCTCCCCGCCGTGGGCTTCCCCGTCCTCGCCCTCGCGGCCGGGCTGCACGACCACCCGGTCGCGCGGGACCTGGCGTTCCTGGCGGTCGTCGGCGCCGGCGTGTACGCGCGGCGCTGGGGACCACGGGGTCACTCCCTGGGCGTGTTCGCGTTCATGACCTTCTTCATGACGCAGTTCCTGCACGCCGTTCCCCCGCAGTTGCCCGGCCTGTACGGCGCGGTGCTGCTCTCCCTGCTGGCGTCCTCCGTGGTGCGCTTCGGCCTGTGGTGCTTCGAGAAGCGGCTGCCGCCCGGTGCGGCGCCCCCCGCACCGCACGGGAGGGGCTGGGCCAGACCGACCACCCGCCAGGCGTTCCAGGCGACCGTCGGCGCCTCCTTCGCGCTGGTGGTGGGCCAGTGGCTGTCCGAGGACCGCTGGTACTGGGCCGTGGGCGCCACCTGGTGGATCTTCGTGAACACCGCCTCGCGCGGCGAGACGCTGGTACGCGGCTTCCGACGGGTCCTCGGTACGGTCCTGGGCATGGCCCTGGGCCTCGGCGTCGCGGTGCCCCTGCACGGCGCGCCGGTCCCCAGTGCCGTTCTCGTGGCGGTGTGCGTCTTCGGGATCTTCTACGCGGCCGCCGTCTCGTACACCTGGATGATGCTCGCGGTGACGCTGATGGCCGAGTTGCTCTACGGCCTGCTCGGTGTGCTGGACCCGGGGCTGATCCTGCTGCGGCTCGCGGAGACCGGTGTCGGCGCGCTCGGCGCGGCACTCGCCGTCGCGCTGGTCCTGCCCCTCACCACCCACACGGTCACCGACCGCTGGGTCGAGCGGGCCCTGCACGCCGTGCACGGCTGCACCGCGGCGGCGGCGGCGCGGCTCGCGGGCGACGAGACCGCGGACCCCGCACCCCGTGCGGGGGAGCTCGAAGCACTCTTGGGGCGCGTACGGATGGCTCTCGCGCCCCTGGTCCATCCCCTCAACCCGATGCGGACGCGCAAGGAACGGGCCCGTCAGGTACTGGCGCTGCTCGACGACTGCGCCCGTGAGGCGCACGGTCTCGTGGCCGTCGCCGCGGACCCGGACGCCTCCCACGACGCCCGTCTGACGGCCGCCTGCCGACGCGTGGAGGCAGCGGTGGAATCGCTGGTCGGAGCGGTGCCGGAGGGTGCCCTGACGGCGGGCCCGGGGGTGCCGGGCCGGCACCCGGGCGCCGAGCAGGCGCTCGCCCATCTGCACGGCCTGGAACGTGCGCTGGTCGCGCTGGCGACACCGCTGCGCGGCTCCCGGCTCATGGGCGCCTGACCTCGCATGTGCGTCCGGCATGAGCCGGGGGCCGATGCGGTCCGCGGGTGAGGCGGATGTACGGGCCACACGGATGGTGGATCACCGGGCGGGCGGGGTAGCCCGGCGGCTATCAGACGCACGGGAGCCGTGGACCGTACGGGAGCGGCCCGCGGACGGAGCCGCTGGGGGTGGCACCATGCGGGACATGTCGCGCGGAACCGGACACGGTGAGCGCTTCGCGGACGAGGGGAGCAGGCCGTGGGCGGGCGGGCCGGGTGGATGGCTGGACCGGCTCCTGGTCCGGCGCAGGCGGGACGACGACGAGCCCGACGAGAAGCCCGACGAGAAGGCCGAGAAGGCCGAGAGGGCTGAGAAGGCCGAGAAGGCCGAGCAGAGGTCCGACGGCCGGTCCGGCGACCATCGGGACGGGCTTCCCGACGGCCGCCAGGACCGGCATGGGGACGGTCGGGGGGACCAGCCCCGGGGCGGCCGCCACGACCAGTACGGGGACGCCCGTGGAGGCCGCGAAGGGGACGCCCGCCGGGACCAGCACGTGGACGCCCGCCGGGGCCAGCCCTCGGGCGGCTGCCCGAACCAGTTCTCCGGCAGCCGCCGGGACCGGCTCCTGGACGGCCCCGGGGACCAGCTTCCGGGCGGTCACCGGACGGAGCGTGCGGAGCCCCGTGCGCCGCGCGCGCGGGCCGGCACGGAGTCCCGTACCCACCCGGACCAGGCTGTCCCGTCGCCCGCCGCGGACCCGGTGCCCATCCCGGACCCGGTCGCGGTGCCGGTCGCGGTCTCCGTCCCGGTGTCGGTGCCGGACCTCCAGGGCCGCTCGTCCGCCGGAGGCCGGACGGACGAGGCACGCTCCTGCCCGGTGCAGGCACCCCGCCCGGACCGAACCGTGCCGTGGACCGGCACCGGGACACCAGGCGCGACGGGACGGACCCACCGGGGTCCGCGCCGGACGGCGTACGAACTGCTCCGCGCCGCCGCCGAGTTCCTCACCCTCCATCACACGGAGCAGCGTCTCGGCGACCCGTCCCGGCGCATCGCCGCCGCCCGGGCGGAGATCGCGGAGACGGGCACGTACCGCCACACCACCGAGGAACTCGTCTTCGGTGCCCGCGTCGCCTGGCGTAACGCCAACCGGTGCATCGGGCGCCTCTACTGGCACTCGCTGCGGGTCCGTGACCGCAGGGAGGCGCGGACGGCGCAGGACGTCGCCGCCGCCTCGGCGGACCACCTGCGGGAGGCCACCCGCGACGGCCGCATCCGAGCGCTCATCACGGTCTTCGCGCCGGACGAGCCGGGCCGTCCCGGCCCGCGGATCTGGAACGAACAGCTCATCCGGTACGCCGGTCACCCGCGCCCCGACGGGGGCGTGACCGGCGACCCGCGCAACGCCGGCCTCACCGCGCTCGCCCGGCGGCTGGGCTGGCCAGGCGGCCCGGGCACCCCCTTCGACGTCCTGCCCCTGGTGGTCCAGGGCGCCGGTGAGGAGAAGCCCGGCTGGTTCGCGCTGCCGGACGACGCGGTGCTCGAAGTGCGGCTGGAACACCCCGAGCACCCCTGGTGGCGCTCACTCGGACTGCGCTGGCACGCCGTGCCCGCGCTGGCCAACATGTGTCTGGAGATCGGCGGCATCTGCTACCCGGCGGCCCCCTTCAACGGCTGGTACATGGGCACCGAGATAGGCGCCCGCAACCTCGCCGACACCGACCGCTACGACCTCCTGCCGTTCCTCGCCGAACGCCTCGGCCTCGACACCCGCACCGACCGCTCCCTGTGGAAGGACCGGACGCTCGTCGAACTCAACCGCTCGGTCCTGTACTCGTTCGACCGCGCGGGCGTCACCGTCACCGACCACCACACCGAGTCCCGGCACTTCCTCACCCACCTCGGCCGTGAGGAGCGCAAGGGCCGCCGCGTCGGCGCCGACTGGTCGTGGATCGTGCCGCCCATCTCCGGCAGCGCCACACCCGTCTTCCACCGCACCTACGAAACGCTGGAGCAGCGACCCGCGTACGTGCACCACCCCGAGGCGCACGACCGGGCGGCCGGCGGAGGTGGGGAGGTCCTGGTCTAGACCGCAGGCCGCCGACTGCTACCGTCGGCCCCGAGCAACGCGGGGACCGAGAGGGGTCGGCAGTGGCAGACGGCGGCAGGCGGGAACACCGGGCGTTCATCGGCTCGTTCACGGCGGCGGGGGGTCCAGGAGTCCTCACCGCCGCCGTGGACCGCGACAGCGGTGCGCTGACCCTCCTCAGCACGGTGGACGGGGTGCCCGACCCCTCGTACCTCGCGCTGTCGCCCGTGCACGACATGCTCTACGCGGTCAGCGAGACGGCCGAGGGCGCGGTGGCCGCGTACCGCGTCGGCGGCGACAAGCCGGAGCCGGCCGGACCCCTGGTGCCGGTCGGCGGCAGCGGCCCCACGCACCTCAGCGTCTTCGCCGGGCACGTCCTCACCGCCAACTACGGCTCCGGCAGCGTCACCGCCGTGCCCGTCCGCGCCGACGGCACACTGGCCGGCGCCGCCACGAGCGTGCTCCAGCACACCGGTTCCGGACCGCACACCCCGCGCCAGAAGGACCCGCACGCCCATCAGGTGCAGTCCGACCCGAGCGGGCGCTGGGCGGTGAGCGTCGACCTCGGGACGGACTCCGTGCGGGTGTGCACACTGGAGGGCGGCCGGCTCGCGCTGCACCGCGAGGTCGCGCTGCGCCCCGGCTCCGGCCCCCGCCACCTCGCCTTCCATCCCGGGGGCGAACACGCGTATGTGCTCAATGAGCTCGCGCCGACCGTCACCGTGTGCCGCTGGAACGCCCAGGAGGGCTCGCTGCGGCCCGTCGGCGAGACGCCGGTGCTCCCGGGTGTCCCGGACGGCGACGCGTACCCCTCGGGCATCGTGGTGTCGCCCGACGGCCGCTTCGTGTGGACCGCCACGCGGGGCCAGGACGTCGTCTCCGTCCTGACGCCCGACGCGGTGGGCGAGGGGCTGCGGCTGGTCGCCACGGTGCCCTGTGGCGGCGTCTGGCCGCGCGCGCTGGCCGCCGACGCCTCCGGACGGTTCCTCTACGTCGCCAACGAGCGCTCGGGGGACGTGACCTGGTTCGCCGTCGACCCGGACACGGGAGTGCCGCGCCGGGGCGGCTCGGTCCCGGTACCGGCGGCTTCCTGCGTGGTCTTCGGCTGAGCGGGCCACCGGCCGCCCGGCCGCCCACGGGGACCCGCCCGCCAGGATGCGAGGAGGCGGGCGGCTGCCCGTGGGACGACGGGAGAAGGGCCCGTTCCTGGGATCAGGAGCGGGCCCTTCGCGGTGCGTACGACGGTACGGGTCCGGTCAGCGGACCGGCGCGCCCTGCGGCTGCTGGGGGGCGATGCCCAGTGCCGCCGTGTACTTGGCCAGCGCGAGCTTGCCGATCGCCGGGTACGGGCCGAGCGCCTCGGCGGCGGAGCAGCCCGCCTCCTTGGCGGCCTCTTCCAGCAGGCCGGGGTCGATCTCCGGGCCGATCAGGTACGGCGCGAGCGCGAGCTGCTGGGAGCCGGAGCCGCGCAGCTGCTCGGCGGTGGCCGCGATCGCGCCCTCCTCGTCGAGCGCCGCAGCCATCACGGGCACGGCGAGGCGCGCGGCGAGCAGCATGCCGGTGATACCGGCGGCCTGCACGGCCTCCTCGCCGCCCACGGAGGCGAGGACGATGCCGTCGGCGGCGGTGGCCACGGTGAACAGCCGGGCGCGGTCGGCGCGCGCCAGACCCGCCTCGGACAGGCGCACGTGCAGCGCCTCGGCGAGCAGCGGGTGGGGACCGAGGGCATCGGTCAGGTCGGCCGCGACGCGGCTGTCCATGACGGCCTGGCGGATCCGGCGCAGCAGCGCGTTGTCCGGACCGGCGAGCAGCGGCACCACGACGGCGACGGGCCCGTCGGGCTCGGACACGTCGGCGCCGGCGGCACGCGCCTGCTCGAAGCGGGCGGTGCGCTCCTCCGCGGCGCGCGCGAGCACGGACTGCAGCGTGGGGAACTCGGCGTCGTCCCCGTCGAGGTACCCGATGCGGGCGTCGAGGCCGGGCAGCTCGGAGCGCGCGATGCTCACGACCTCCTCGGCGAGGCTGCGCGTGGCCGCGCTGGAGGTGCCCGGCACCGCGAGGACGAGCGCGGGCGCGCCCTCGGGAGCCGCCAGGGGCTCCGGACGGCGGTGCCGCCCGGGCTGGCGGGGTCGCGGCATTCGTACTGGCAGGCCGGACGCGGGCCCAGTGGGGGAGCTCATGGCGCCGCATGTTACTGGTTTCCTGGGCTCCCCTGTTCGGGGAGGGTGCAGGTGAGCGGTATCCGTCCGCTTTTGTCGGATGAGTTACGTGTGGATGGTAAATGATCAGTAATGCCATACCTGCCGATGCTGTGTCCCGTGACGGGCGGGGCGCGTGTCAACTGCGCCGCTGCGGCGGGCTTCCCTGTGTATGCAGGGCACCTGCATGTGCCAGTAGAGTGACGCACCGTGGCACCACGACCTTTGTATGAACTCGTCGAAGCCGGCTGGGCGAAGGCCCTCGAACCCGTGGCCGGAGGCATCACGGCGATGGGGGACTTCCTCCGGGCCGAGATAGCGGCGGGCCGGACGTATCTGCCGTCCGGGGCGAATGTCCTACGGGCCTTCCAGCAGCCCTTCGACGACGTGCGGGTCCTGATCGTGGGTCAGGACCCCTATCCCACACCGGGGATGGCGATCGGGCTGAGTTTCGCGGTCTCGCCCGAGGTGCGTTCGCTGCCGGGCAGTCTGGAGAACATCTTCCGCGAGATGCACTCGGACCTCGGGCTGCCGAGACCGTCGAACGGCGATCTGACGCCGTGGACGCGGCAGGGCGTGCTGCTCCTCAACAGGGCGCTGACGACGGCCCCGCGCAAGCCCGCCGCGCACCGGGGCAAGGGCTGGGAGGAGGTCACGGAGCAGGCCATCCGGGCACTGGCCGCGCGCGGCAAACCACTGGTGTCGATCCTGTGGGGCCGTGACGCGCGCAATCTCCGCCCGCTGCTCGGGGATCTTCCGGCGATCGAGTCCGCGCACCCCTCTCCGATGTCGGCCGACCGGGGCTTCTTCGGTTCGCGGCCGTTCAGCCGGGCCAACGATCTGCTGCTGCGGCAGGGCGCCCAGCCGGTGGACTGGCAACTGCCGTAGGCCGCGGCCCCGTTGCGGGGGGGGGGGGGGCCCCCCCCGCGCGGGTCTCCGCCAGGTGCGAATGAAAACAAAAAACCCCCCCCACCCCCCGGGTATAATGTATC
>NZ_JBHWEL010000007.1:108879-133637 GCF_042734135.1 Streptomyces sp. NPDC059668
GCCGGCCCCCCGGCGTGGCCCGTTCCCCCGCCCGGGCGCCGCCCCCGGGGGGGGCGGGGCGCCCCCCCCCCCCCCCACGGAGGTTCAGCCCCTTCGGCGTCAGCGTGACCGCTCCCGGATCCGGTCGGCGGCCTTCTCGGCGATCATGACGGTGGGCGCGTTGGTGTTTCCGCTGATGACGGTCGGCATGACGGAGGCGTCGACGACGCGGAGTCGCTCGACCCCGTGCACCTCCAGGTCCGGACCGACGACGGAGTCCTCCCCGGTTCCCATGGCGCAGGTCCCCACCGGGTGATACGACGTGGCACTCCATCTGCGGACGTGTTCTTCCAGGGCCGCGTCGTCCAGGGAGTCCGGGGCGACCGGGTCGTCGGCGGCCGGCGGACAGGACCGTGCCAGGTTTTCGGCGAACGGTGCGCAGCGGGCGATGCCCATGACCGCCCTGAGCCCGGCGGCCATGACCTTCACGTCCGCGGGCTCCTCGAAGTACCGGGGATCGATCAGGGGCGGGGCCAGCGGATCGGCGGACGCGATGCGGACGGTGCCGCGGGTCCGCGGGTTCAGACCTGCGCAGTTCATCGTGAACACCGGCCGGTCCGGCACCACCTCGCCACTGAGAACGAGTGCCGTGGCCCCTCCGGCCAACTGGACGTCAGGACGCCCGTCGCCGTCCGTCACGTTGAGGAACGCGCCGACCTCGCCGTAGTTGGAGGCGAAGGGCCCGTCTCCGTGCGCGCGCCATCGTTCGAGATTGGCCGGTGTGAGCAGGTCCCGGACGATGTCGGTGGAGTTCCTGGTCTCCCACACGACGGGGACCATCAGATGGTCCTGAAGGTTCCGGCCGACCCCCGGGAGGGGAACGCGGACGTCCGTCCCCGTGTCACGCAGTTCGCCGGGATCGCCCAAGCCCGAAAGGAGCAGCAGCTGGGGGGAGTTGACCGCTCCGCCGCAGAGCAGGGTCTCCATGTCGGCGTGGGCCGAACGCTCCTGACCGTCCAGCAGGTAGGTGACACCGGTCGCGCGTGATCCGTCGAAGGTGATCCCGGTCGCCAGGGCGTCGACGCGCACCGTGAGGTTGGGCCGGCCGAGGGCCGGGCGCAGATAGGCGTCGGCCGTCGACCACCGCCGACCTCGGCGGCAGGTCACCTGGTACAGGCCGGCGCCGGCGGGGGACGCGCCCGCGAAGTCGTCGTTGGGTTCCAGTCCCCATTCCACGGAGGCGTCCAGCCAGGCCCGTGAGAGATCGTGGGTGTAGACGCGGTCCTCGACGTGCAGCGGTCCGTCCGATCCGTGGTACGGCCGGCCGAGGCGGCGGTTCGACTCGGACCTCAGGAAGTACGGCAGGACGTCGTCGTAACCCCAGCCCTTCGCTCCGTACTCGTCGCGCCAGCCGTCGTAGTCGTGCCGGTTGCCCCGGGTGTAGATCATCACGTTGGTGGAGGACGAGCCGCCCAGTACCTTGCCGCGGGGCCAGGAGAAGGTGCGGCCCGGAGGGGCCTGTCGGACCGTCCGGTAGCTCCAGTCCGCGGCCGATCCGAAGAGCGTCCCGAGGGCGGCCGGGGTGTGGATGCGTTCGTCGGTGTCGGGGCCGCCCGCTTCGAGGAGCAGGACGCGGACACGGTCGTCGCGGCTCAGACGGTCCGCGAGCACGCAACCGGCGCTGCCTGCGCCCACGATGACGTAGTCGAAGCCTTCGGTTCCGGTGGAGGTCATGATGGCTCCATCGCCCGGCGGACGCGGTCGCCCGGACCTCGCCCGGGCGGTCGGCGCGGGCCGGCCTTCGGATCAGGGGTGGTAGATGGACTGGAGTCGCTGGTAGGCCTGAAGCCCCTCGGGCCCCAGTTCGGTGCCGAGGCCGCTGGCCTTCCTGCCTCCGTAGGGGGACGACAGGTCGGGCAGGTAGCCGTTGAGCCCGACGGTGCCGGTCCTCATGCGGCGCGCCACCTGGGCGCCGTGGTCCACGTCGGTGGTCCAGACGGTTCCGGCCAGGCCGTAGGCCGAATCGTTGGCCAGGCGCACGGCCTCGTCCTCGCCGTCGTAGGGCGTGACGGTGAGGACCGGGCCGAAGATCTCCTCCTGCGCGATGGTCCAGGAGTTGTCGACGTCGGCGAACACGGTCGGTTCGACGAACCACCCGCGGTCGAGACCGGCCGGGCGGCCGCCTCCGGTGGTGAGCCGGGCACCCTCGTCGAGGCCCGTCCTGACGTGACCCAGCACGCGTTCTCGCCGGCGGGAGCTGACGAGCGGGCCGATGCGGGTCCGGGGGTCGAGCGCGTCACCGACGACGGCGTCCCGGGCCATCGCCGTGCAGAACTCGACCACTTCGCCGTACCTGCCGCGGGGCGCCAGGATCCTGGAACTCGTGTAGCAGGTCTGGCCGTTGTTCAACAGAGTGGCCATGAAGAACTGCTCGGGGTCCGCGGCGAGGTCGGCGTCGTCGAGGACGACGGCGGCGGACCTGCCGCCCAGTTCCAGGGTCACCGGGCGCAGCAGTTCGGCGCACGCGGCGGCCACTTGACGGCCCGCTCCGGTGGAGCCGGTGAACGACACCTTGTCGATGTCGGGGTGGGAGACCAGACAGGCGCCGGTCTCGCGCCCGCCGGGAACGATGTTGATCACGCCGTCGGGGATCTCCGCCTCCTCCACGGCCCGCGCCAGCAGCACCGAGTCCAGGACCGTCTCCGGCGCCGGCTTGAGGACCAGCACGCAACCGGCCGCCAGGGCCGGGGCCACCTTGAAGAAGGCGATGGTCTGGGGGAAGTTCCAGGTCATGACGGCAGCCACGACGCCCGCGGGTTCCCGGCGGACCAGGGTGGTGCCCCGGGGCAGTCCGGTACGCAGATCCTCGGACGCCGTCCCGACCGCAAGTCCCGCGTAGTAACGCAACAGGGCCGACGGCACCACGCCCTCGAAGGACCGGGCGACAGTGATCGGCATGCCGTTCTGCGCGCTGACGGCCTCGGACGTCGCCCCGGCCCTGGCATCCAGCGCGTCCGCCAGACGGATCATGGCGGCCGCACGGCGTTCCGCGCCCCAGGAGGCCCAGCCGTCCGGTGCGTCGAATGCGGTACGCGCGGCTCCGACCGCTCGGTCGATGTCCTCGGGGGTGCCGTCCGCCACGGCGCCGAGGTGTTCGCCGGTACTCGCGGACACGGCGTCGATGACGCGGTCGCCGGATGCGCGCACCCAGTGTCCGCCGATGAACAGATGGTGGGGATCCATGGTGAACTCTTCCCTCGGCACGGCCTCGGGGCCGCGGCACTCGGCGCGGTACCCGGGCCCGATACCGGCCTGGCCCTTCATGTCGTCGCCCGGCGCATCGAACCTGCGGGCGGGCCACCTCTGTGACGCTCCTGCGGTGAACACTCACGTCGCGAGGAGCGCTTTCACGTTCATGGACAGATAAAGCTGAATAAAAGCGACGTTACACCCATCTGGGGTAGAGCGTCACCAGATGGGTAGGACATGGGTGAGGAAAACATCGGGCACCGCTCCCGCGAGGGCCCGGGCAGGGCCTCGTTCGCGGCACCCCCATCATGAGCACGGCACGGCACCTCAGGAGGGGTGGCACATCGTGAGGACCTACGGCGGAGCGACGGCGGAACAGCGCGCTTCGCAGCGCCGCCGGCGCCTCTTGGACAGCGGCCTGGAGCTCTTCTCCAGCCGGGGATACGCCCACACCTCCATCAGCGCGGTACTCCGCCACGCCGGCCTGAAGGACAGATACTTCGCGGAGAGCTTCTCGTCCCTCGACGACCTCATGGCAGCGCTCATGAGAGAGATCTACGAGGAACAGATCACCCGGTGCGCCGAGGCGATCGGCACGGACGAGCCGCTGCGCGACCGGGCTCGGAACATGATCGACGTCGTCGTCGGACTTCCCCTGGAAGACCCGAGGAAAGGGCGCGTCAAACTCGCGGAATCCCTGGGTGCCGGCCCCCTCACGGCGCGCGAACGGCGGCTGGGCCTGCGGCGGATGAGCGGCCTGGTGGACTCCCTCCTGAGGGAGCGGCCACTCGATCCCCGGATCGACACGGCCGCCATGTCCGTGGCCGTCGTGGGCGCGGTCGGCGAGATGTCACTGAGCTGGTTCAGCGGCGTCCTGGACGGGTCGCGGGAGGACCTGGTGGATCAGGGCCTCCTCCTCTTCGAGGCCCTGACCGAGCACACCCCGCAGACGACCCGGCGTGACGGGAGCACCGGAACGGACGCGTCGACGGGCTCGTTGTGAGCATCGGAGGGGCCGAACCCGTATGGGAGGGCGACGTGACATGTCCGTGCGGTCGTGAGGAGGACGCCGTTGATGGCGGCATTCCGTGGTCCGAAGATTCCGAACGTGTGGCTGTGGAGATGGCGGCGCAATCCGCTACGGCGCCGCAGTGACGCCCTGGAGGCCTGGATCGTCCTCGTCGCCGGAGCGCTCACCGTGCTCGGCGGGGTGCTCGCCGGCCTGCTGGCGACGCAGTCCGTGGAACACGGCCTCGCCCGGCAGCGCACCGAGTGGCACTCCGTCCTGGCACTGCTCGCCGACGACGTGCCGAGGCCGGACGCGTCGGCGACCGGCGCCGACATGGTGTGGGCGAAGGTCCGTTGGACCGCGGCGGACGGATCGCCGCGTGCCGGGCAGGCGCGGGTCTCCGTCGGCAGCCACGCGGGCACCCCGGTCACCGTGTGGACGGACGACGAGGGCCGGCTCGTCACCAAGCCCGCCTCGCCCTCCCAGGCCCGGCTGCGCGCGTCGCTGGTCGGGATCCTGATGGGGGTGAGCGCCGCGGGCGTTCCGTTCCTCGGCGGGCGGCTCCTGCGCGGACACATGGAGCGGCGCCGCATGGAGCAGTGGGACGAGGAGTGGCAGCGGATCGGGCCACTGTGGGGACGCAAGACAGGCTGAGGACAGGTGGTCCCGGGTGCCCGGACCCGCGGTGTCGCGGACGAGGGTCACCGCACCCGGGCGTTGCCCAGGTCGGCCCGGCAGGCGCGCAGCAGTTGTCCGTCCTCGACGATGTCATGGCTGCCGTACCCGCGGGACCGCGCCCGGTGCCGTCGCGGTGCGGCGAGTTCCGTATGCCGACGACCAGCCGTTCGACGAGGCCGATACCGCCGGCGAGGGACCACCCGCGGAGGTGGATTCCTCGGACGACGCCTACGCGATGGCCCCGACCGCGGTACGGGCGGCTGCCGTGGTCTTCGCCGAGCTGGTCGGGGACCGGGACCCGGAGGTGCGCCGGACGGCGGCGACGGCCATGACGCGCTTCCCCCGCCAACCGGAGCGGGCGCTCCGGCGGTTGACCGGGGTACCGCCTCCGCCGATGCTGACGGGCAACTCCGCAACGGCAACTGATCGCGAGTCCGCACCACGGCACCGACAACCGGGTTCCGGCGGCCGAACGCCCGTTCCGGTCCGTCCCGGCCTGGTCGGGCCCCGCCCCGCCCCCTCCGCGTGCCGGGCTCCCTAGACTGGGGCGGTTCACAGAGCGGCCGGGACGGCTCGCGCGAGACGATCCCGGCGAGGGGGAGGAAACACGGTGGCGACAGAGATCGGCGGCTTCGACGATCCTTCCGCCGAGGTGCTGGCGGAGGCGTCCGCGGCTTTCGGGCTGCTCGCCTCGTCGGCACGGCTGCACATCGTGTGGGCGCTGGCGCAGGGCGAGAGCGACGTGACCGGACTCGCCGAGCGGGTCGGCGGGGCGTTGCCCGCGGTGAGCCAGCACCTCACCAAGCTGAAGCTCGCCGGCCTCGTGCGATCCCGGCGCGAGGGCAGACGGCAGGTCTACTTCGTCGACGACCCGGACGTGGTCGCCGTCGTACGCCACATGGTCGGACAACTGACGGACCGGGCCGACCGCGCCGACCGAACCGAACCGCTCGGCGCGCACGGCCACCCGGTACCGACACCGCTCAGGGCTCAGTCCTCGTCGTCCCCCTCGTCGTCATCGCCCTCGAAGAAGTCGCCCACCTCGTCGACGACTTCGGCCGCGACCAGGCCGCCCACCACACCCACCGCGAGTCCCGCCGCGCCGGCCGCGATCGCGGTCCCCACGCCGGGTCCGGAGTGACGGCTGTCCTGCCCGCCGTGGCCCGGCGCGTGCCCGTAGGCGCTGCCCGCGGCGTACGGATCGTCATGGCCGTACGAGGCGTGTGAGCCGTACGACGCGCGGTGTCCGACCAACTCCCTGATCCAGCCGTCGACTTCGTTGTTCCAGTCGAGCGTGCCGATGTCGTGGTGGCTCACCGTGAAACGGGTGAGGGCGTCGTGCCCCGACTCGAACAGGCCGCCGCGCTTGTCGGCCTCCAGGACGACCTCCAGGCCGGCGGGGGTGGCGAGGAAGGTCAGCTCGATCTCGTTCACCGCGTGCGCGTACTGCGGCGCCGGGGTCAGCTCGATCTCCTGGTAGAAGGGCAACTGCTGTCCCGTGCCCCCGATGTGGCCGTATTCGAGGTCGGCCGACCGGAAGCCGAACCCCAACTGGCCCAGCGCCTCCAGAACGGCCTCCTGGACCGGCAGCGGACGCACCGTGAGCTGATCGACGTCCCCCTTGTCCCTCGCGCCGGCCACGGCGAGCTCGGTCCGCACTCCGAGCACGATGCCCAGCGGCTGCCCGTACAGCTCGCTGACCGGCGTCTCCCACGGCAGCGGCACACTGAAGGGGATGCTGCGCCGCTCCTGCCCGGCCAGGCGGAACCCGCCGCCGACGGTGAACCGGTCGAAGACGACGGCGCCCTCGCTCTCCGCGTCCTCGTGCTCCGCCTCGACCCGGGCGATCAGGTCGAGCCCGATGTGCTCGATCTCCACGTCCGCGCCGCCGCCCTGGAGATGGACCTGTCCCGACAGGATTCCGCCGGGCGCCACCGCGCCGCCGTCGAGAACCGTGTCCACCGAGGGGCCGCCTGCGCCCATCGCCCCGAGCAGCCTCTTGAACACCATGCCGCTGTGGCTCCTTCACTGATCGCACTCGTCGTTCCGAACCGGCCCGACGCTCACGCGCCGGGCCGGTCTCGTCAGAACTGACGGTGCGGGCGGAGAAGTTCCCAGCTCACCCGGACGGAGGCATCCTTCACGACGCCTCGCGGCCGAAGCAGCGCTCCAGTTCGTCCAGGTCGTAGAAGGAGCTGCCCTTGCGCACGGGCCGGCAGCCACTCCTGAACGCGGTCTCCTTCTCGTTGTAGAGCATCCGCACCAGATAGGTGTTCCCCTTGCGGAACACGTCCCACTGGATGTTGGCGGCCATCGGAGCCACCGACCCGCCCCGCCAGGAGTTGTCCGCGTAGGTGTAGGGGCGGCTCTCCGTCACCGGCTCGGTGCTGCCCGGCAGCCGCATCAGCGCGGCGAGCGGGATGATCTCCTCGGCGTGGGTGAAGCGCAGTTCCGCGCCCAGGTCGCTGGTCCCCGCGCGCCTCGCCTCGACCTTCTTGAAGAAGTCGTCGAGCAGGACGTCCGCCATCCGGTACGTGATGTCGCTGTCCGCGAAGCCGGGCCCCTTCTCGTAGAAGTCCTCGGCGTCGCCGAGATAGGCGAACCATGCGGCGTCGCGCGGCGCGAGGTAGCGCTCCAGATGCCAGTCGCCCTCGTCGCTCATGGCCGGGGCGATGCTGTACAGGTTGTAGACGGCCTGGGCCGCGTCCACTTCGGAGCCGATCGAGGAGAACTCGCCCGCGGCGACGCGCCGGACGAAGGACGGGGTGAAGATCTTCTCCAGGATGCCGCGGGCCGCGCGGCGGGTCGCGGGCTGCTCGGTGATGCTCTTCAGCGTGTTCGCCAGCCGCTGGTCGTTGGCGATGTAGTCGCGATAGGCGGCGCCACCCGCGGACTTGTGGAAGTACAGGAGGTCGGCGTCGGCCCGCGCCGGGCCGATGAGGGGGCCGAGCGCGGGGTCGGCGTCGGCGAGGGCGGAGGCGAAGATCCGTCCGCTGTCGACGGCGCGGCCCTGGCCCGAACTGACGACGTCGATCGGTTCGCCGTTCCGGGCGATCCGCGCGAACAGTCCGGGCAGCCGCCGCTCCATACGGACCGCGGCGCCCTGGATCTCCCGCTGCCCCCGGCCACTGAGACTGCCGTACCCGACCTTCTCCATCGCGGCGGTCAGCGAGCGCACCTGCGGGCCGAAGTCCGCACCGGCGCGGGTGAGTTCGCCCTCGTCCGCGGCCTTGTCCCACAGCTGGAGGATCAACTCCCCGTCCTCACCGCTCGTCGCCGCGCGGGAGCCGTGCCGGGACACGTTCTCCGTGAACACCGGGACGAACCCCTTCGGTGCCCGCTGATACGAACGGGCGTCCTGCTGCGGGGTGTACGGCGTCTTCGTCCCGTAGGAGCCGGCCGGTCCTCCTGTCGCTCCCGCCGGGAGCGCCAAGGTGAGCAGGGCGGAGAGCGCGAGGACCAGGGCGGGGGCGGCCGCGATACGTTTCATGGGTGGTCGATTCCTCCGGAGCGGGCTCGGGCGGTCGGCCGCATCGTCGCCGGGAGACGTGAACACCCGGTGACCGGGGCGTGGCGGGGCGACGGGTGCCCGGCCGGTACGGGAGCCCAGCGGCCCCGCGCCCGCCGGGCACGTCATGTCACCCGGCGGACGGCGAACCGGACGGCGAATCGGAGGGCGAACCGGGCGTCGCCGTGCCGGGCGTCGAGCTCGACGGCGCGCCGTCGTGGGGCGGCCGGGTCCCTCCCCCCGGGGCCCGAAGGTGACCGCGACGGCCGAGGGCGGGCAGCGCGGGCGGGGTGAGGAAGCCCTCCGCGCGCGCCGTGGCGATCCCGATGCGGGGCAGGTCGCTGCTCTTCTCGAACAGCAGGTAGCGGGGCTCCCACACCGGCCGGTACTTGGCGTTGGCCCGGTACAGGGACTCCAGCTGCCACCAACGGGAGAGGAAGGTCAGCACGGTGCACCACAGCCGGAGCACCGGCCCGGCGCCGAGCCGGGAACCCCGGTCGAAGACCGACCGGAACATGGCGAAGTTCAGCGACAGCCGCTTCACCCCGAACTCCTCCGCCCGCAGCAGGAGTTCGATGACCATGAACTCCATCAGCCCGTTCTCGCAGTTCCGGTCACGGCGCATCAGGTCGAGCGACAGCCCCTTCCCGCCCCAGGGCACGAAGCTCAGCACCGCCCGCGGTTCGGCACGGCTGTCGTGGCACTCCAGCATGACGCAGCGGCCGTCGCCCGGGTCGCCCAGCCGTCCCAGCGCCATGGAGAAGCCGCGTTCGGTCTCACCGTCCCGCCAGTGGTCGGCCTTGTCGATCAGGGTGGCCATCTCGTCCTCGGGGATGTCCGCGTGGCGGCGGATGCGGACGGTGTAGCCGGCCCGGCGAATCCGGTTGTGCGCCTGGCGCACTCCGCGCATCGCCCGACCCTCGAGGGTGAAGTCCGCCCGCTCCACGATGGCTTCGTCGCCGAGTTCGAGGGCGTCGAGGCCGTGCCGGGCGTAGATGGTGCCGGCCTCCTCGCCGGCGCCCATCACCGCAGGTGTCCACGCGTGCCGGCGTGCCTCGCGCAGCCACTCCTCGATCGCGCCGGGCCACGCCTCCGGGTCGCCGATCGGGTCGCCCGAGGCCAGGGTCACCCCGCCGACCACGCGGTAGGCGATCGCCGCCTTGCCGCTCGGCGACCACATGACGGCCTTGTCGCGGCGCAGCGAGAAGTAGCCCAGTGAGTCACGCTCGCCGTGCTTGGCGAGGAGCGCGCGCAGACGCTTCTCGTCGTCTTCGCCGAGGAGTTCGCTGCCGCGCGGGGCGCGGAAGCAGGCGTAGAGGACGAGCAGGAAGGTGGCGGCGATCAGGACGTTGACGAGGACGTCCACCCAGCGGGGCGCGACGACGGAGTCGAGGCGGTCGGCGAGCGGGCCGACGCTGACCCCGCGCAGCAGGGTGTACGCGATCCGGTCGCTCAGCGGCGCTCCGGACACCTTGTTGGTCGCGCTCACCAGCAGGGTCCCGAGGGTCCCGCTCACGAGGACGCCGCCGGCGCCGACGGCCAGGGCCAGCCGGGGGTTGGAGCGGTCCCCGACGGCCCGGAACTCCGTGCGTCCCAACAGCAGCGCGAGCACGAACAGTCCGGTGAACAGGGTCGAGAACCAGTTGAAAGCGTGGCGTCGGTACGGGGCCTGGGTCAGGGCCAGCACGTACAGGGCGAAGAGCGGGCCCGCGAGCAGCATGTTGAAGATCCACGCGGCCCGCTTGCGGCGCCTCATCACCAGGGCCAGGAACAGCGCCAGGGCGGCCGAGATCAACCCGGCGGTCGCCAGGTAAGGGGTGAAGAACTCACCCGCGTTGTGCTCGTGCACCTCCTCGCGGAACGGCAGCGAGACGACCGCCACCAGGTTGAGCAGCGCGAGCAGCCGCAGGTACCAGACCGTGGCCGCGGCCGCCCGCAGCCGCAGTCGTGGCCGTGCGCCGACAGCGGGGCCTTCGGCGGGAGCGGTCCGCCGCGACGTCGAGTTCCGCTGTCCGGGGACGAGCGCTGGCTGTTGTGCAGACACGGTGCAGCATCACCTTGGGAAGTGGGGTGGGAAGGAAGCCGTGGGGACGGGCCGGACGAACCTGTGCGTTTCCTGGGAATCGCAGAGCGGGGGAAACCCTACATCCTGTAAGGAAAGGTGAGTTGTGTCCAAGGTGAGGATCGGCACCGGAGATCTTGACGACCGACCGCCGACCGGCCGCGTACGGGTAAGACTGCCTGGTCCGCGCGGTGTCGCGGGGTAAGGGAGCGGTAAGAATCGGAGCGGGGCCGTCGATCTGCCGCCTCGGCCGCGCCCGGACGGCTACTTCTTCGCGCTGCCCGGCGTGAAGGTTGGCTCGGACCGGCTC
This sequence comes from Streptomyces sp. NPDC059668, assembly GCF_042734135.1. Classification (NCBI taxonomy): domain Bacteria; kingdom Bacillati; phylum Actinomycetota; class Actinomycetes; order Kitasatosporales; family Streptomycetaceae; genus Streptomyces; species Streptomyces sp. NPDC059668. Next base: position 119,675 of record NZ_JBHWEL010000007.1, read on the forward strand.
GGCCGTTCCCCCATGGAGGCCTGCACCGGCTCGGTCCCGTCCAGGCGTCCGAGCAGGAAGGGGATCAAACCCCGCTCCAGAAGGGCCTGTTGCCAGTCCAGATGGGCCTGTCCCGCCTCCGCGCCGACGGGCTCACGGCCTTCCGGAGCGGGGCGGCGGCGGGTCGCCAGCGACCAGACCAGATCGCCCAGCGCCGCCCCCGCCGTCACCGCGGCCAGGATCACCACCACCATGATCAGGCCGTCGTTGAGATGGGGGCGCACGTCCAGGGCCTGTAGGTCGAACCCGCTCAGGACGTAGACGCCGGCGGCGACGACCCCGAGGCTGGGCAGGAGCAACGCGGACACGGAGATGGAGCTCTCCTCCGTGCACACGACGGTTTCTGAGGGACCGTCATACAGTCCCGCGTGCGACAGGTGGCCGGCCCGGGCCCGCAGTCCGAGGTAGCGGCCGTACTCGGCGGCCGCGGTCCGCGAGAGCGCAGCGCGCGCCTTCAGCGCCTCACCGCGCAGGCGTTCGCGCGTGTCAGCGGCGCCGGCGCGCTCCATCGCTGCCATGATCTCGGGGGAGTGCAGAGCCCGGTCCAGGACCCGCTCGAAGGAGCCGTCGGACGGCGCCGTCTGATCGGCGTCACGTTCCTTCACAGGGGTCCCCCGAGACGTAAGAGGCTCATGACGAACTCATGATGACGCAAACCCTACAGTATGTAGGGTTTGCGGCGCCCGCCGGACGTCCCGTGGACACCGGGACCGCGACGCGCCCGCCCCTGCCTCGTTTCCGCTGCCGTGCCTGTCACACCACCCCGTCGCATCCGGTCTATTCCGATGTCGAACAACGGACAGAGGGAATCATGCGCGAGATTGTGATCGTCGGTGGCGGCTACGCGGGCTTCTACACCGCATGGGGTCTCGAGAAGGCCCTGCGCACGGGCGAGGCGCGGGTGACGGTCGTCGATCCGCGCCCCTACATGACCTACCAGCCGTTCCTCCCGGAAGTGACGGCCGGATCGGTCGAGGCGCGCCACGCCGCCGTGTCGTTGCGACGGCATCTGCGTACCACCCGGCTGGTCGCGGGGAGCGTGACCGGCATCAGCAACGCGGACCGGGCGCTCACCGTCCGGGCCGCCGACGGGACCGAACACGAACTGCGCTACGACACCCTCGTGGTCACCGCCGGCGCCGTGACCCGCACCTTCCCCGTACCCGGTCTGGCGCAGCAGGCGATCGGCCTGAAACACGTCGAGGAGGCCGTGGCGATCCGTGACCGGCTGATGACCGCGTTCGACCAGGCGGCGTCGTCGCCTCCCGGGGCCGAGCGGCGGAAACTGCTCACCGTCACCTTCGTGGGCGGCGGGTTCTCCGGGGTCGAGGGCTTCGGTGAGCTGCTCTCACTGGCGACCGCGATGCTCAGGTCGTACCCGGAACTGAGCTTCGAGGACCTCTCCTTCCACCTGGTCGAGGCCCGGGGGCGCATCCTGCCCGAGGTGGGTGACGAGCCCGGCGCCTGGGTCGTACGCGACCTCGAACGCCGAGGCGCGCACGTGCATCTGAACACCCGGCTCGTCTCCGCCGAGGACGGGCACGTCGTGCTGTCCAGCGGCGAGGAGTTCGATTCGGCGCTGATCGTCTGGACCGCCGGCAACGCCTCTAACCCGGTCGTGCACAACCACACGGATCTGCCCCTCGACGAGCGGGGTCTGGTCGTGGTCCGCCCCGACCTTCGGGTGGGCACCGCCGACGAGCCCGTGCCGGACGTGTGGGCGGCCGGGGACGACGCGGCCGTCCCCGACCTGGCCTCGCCGGTCCCCGGGGCGTACACGGTGCCGAACGCCCAGCACGCCGTGCGGCAGGGCCGGCTCCTCGCGAAGAACATCGTGGCCGACCTGCGCGGGGGCAGGATCCGGGACTACCGCCACAGCAGCCTGGGAGTGGTGGCGACCCTGGGCCTGGGGCGCGGGATCTTCCAGTACAAGGGCATCGTCGTCAAGGGGCTGCCCGCCTGGCTGATGCACCGCGGGTACCACGTCCTGGCCGTGCCCACCTGGGAGCGGAAGGTCCGGGTGCTCGCCGTCTGGCTCACCGCCGCGCTGTTCGGCCGCGATCTCGTCTCCCTCGCCTCCGTCCAGCACCCACGGGACGCGTTCCTCGCGAGTGGCGAGCCGCAACGCTCCGGCGGCGCCGGGTGAGCGGCGGGACACACAGCGACGGGAGCAGGCCGGAGCACACGGCCACCGCGCGGTGGCAGCGGAACGACCAGCCGTCTGGAGGACACCTTGGACGCGAGTGAGGAGGCCGCACGCGGCCTGACCGACATCGAGAACTTCCTGTACCGGGAGTCCCACCTGGGAGCGGCCCACCGGCGCGCGGCGGATTTCACCGCACGCGTGCCCGGCCTGACCCGGCAGCAGCGGATCGCCATCGAGGAGTGGTACGTCGAGGAGCAGGAACACGTCGCTCGTATGGTGACCGAGCACATCGCCGACAGCATCAGCGTGGTGGAGAAGCGGCACCACGACCGCTTCGGACGGTGGCTCCGGGGAACCCTGGCCGCGATGGCTCTCATCACCGCGGCGATGGTCGTGGTCAGCGTCGTGCTGGTTGTCGGGGCGTCGGCCTGAATCCGGACGGGACGGCGCTCGGTCAGGGCCGGCCGCCGTCCCGCGGCGACGGACTCTCCTGCGGGCCGGGGGAGCCGGGCGGGCAGTTCCAGAGGCGGAGTTTGTCGGGGTTGAGGACGATCGAGATCCGCGTGATGCACCGGTCGGTGACGGTGAGGCTGATGACGGCGGCGACCTGGTGGTCGTAGCGGGCCACGAGGCCCGTGCGGCCGTTGACGGAGTGGGCGGTCAGCGTGGTGCGCGGGCGGAGGGCCAGGAGGGTCAGCAGGCTCGCCGCGACCTGCCGGCTGCCCTGCACGGGTGTGGCCAGCGCCCGGACCTTGCCGCCGCCGTCGAAGAGCGCCGTGGCGTCCGGGGCGAGCAGTGAGGCGAGCAGCTCGCCGTCCTGCGCCGCACAGGCCTCGCGGACCGCTCGGGCGAGGACGTCGTGCCGGTACGCCGTGACGGCATGCGGGCTTCGTACGCGCGGGCCGTGACGTGCCTGGTCGACGAGCAGCGTGGGCGCGGGACGGCCCGGGTTCCGCGACCGGTCGGCCTGCCCCGCGGCGCCGGCGCTCTCGTCCACCCAGCCGGGTACGGCGAGCCGGCCCAGACAGATGCCGCCCGCGGTCCTCGCCAGCCAGGACCGGGGCACCTCGATACGGCCACGCGCCGCGTCCGGCAGCCCGTACCACCGGCGGTACGTCTCGTCGACCACGCGCTCCGCCGCACCGGCGCTGCCCAGCATCCAGCAGGCGACGTCCAGCAGATACCGGCGCTCGTCCAGCAACTCCGCGAGCGGCACCGCACCAGCACGATCCATACGGCATTCTCCCTCACGGACGGCCGCGTCACACGGCCGCACACAGAATTCTCCTCGCGGTTCCGGAGGCCTCGAGCGGTGTCGCCGCCCCGATGACCGGGGCCGGCGCTTACCCGCCCGTGCCCGGACGGTGATTTCAGGGGCCGGCGGCGGAGTCCTGGCGAATCACGGACCGTTTCTCATTTTCCCGGCCCAACCTTTATGACCGGGTAGCCATGGATCTTGTGACATGAGCCTTCGCAGGTGTCACATCCACGCCTCGGGCCCGGTCATACGAGAGGGAGCAGGCCGAGTTCCTGCCGATCCCGGAGACGCGGCGAAGATGCCCGTTCCGCACCCTGTCGCGTCGGATTCCCCGGCTCTCCGCGGAGAGGTACCGGCGGCCCGCGCGGCAGCGAGACGCGCCGGGCCGGACGCGATTCTCCCGAACGATCTGTGAACGGTGGTAGAGGCATGAGCGACCGGAGTCGGGAACAGCCCGTACGGCGAGGTCCCGCGGGAGAAAGGATCGCCGACTGGGCCTCCGGGCGCCTGGGTGTGCACGGCCGGGTCAGGGAGAGAGCGCGAAGAGCGTTCCCCGACCACTGGTCGTTCCTGCTGGGCGAGATATGCCTCTACAGCTTCGTCGTCATCGTCGTCACGGGTGTGTATCTCACGCTGTACTTCCATCCGTCGATGAAGGAAGTGACGTATCACGGCAGTTACGCGCCGTTGCGGGGACAACTGGTGTCGGAGGCGTTCGACTCGACCCTGCACATCTCCTTCGACGTACGCGGTGGCCTGCTCATCCGACAGGTCCATCACTGGGCCGCTCTGGTCTTCGTCGCCGCGATGCTCGTCCACATGATGCGCGTGTTCTTCACCGGGGCGTTCCGAAAGCCCCGTGAACTCAACTGGGTATTCGGATTCCTGCTGTTGGTCCTGGGAATGTTCGCGGGCCTGACCGGGTACGACCTTCCGGACGACCTGCTGTCCGGGACGGGCCTCGCGGTCGTGAACGGAACCATTCTCTCGATCCCTGTCGTCGGAACCTATCTCTCCATGTTCCTTTTCGGGGGTGAGTTCCCGGGCGACGACCTGGTGGCGCGCTTCAACACCCTTCATGTGCTGATCATTCCCGCCCTCATGGTGGGACTGGTCGTCGCACACGTGGTTCTGGCCCTCCGCCACCGGCACACGCAGTATCCGGGCCCGGGGCGTGACAACCGCAACGTCGTGGGTCTTCCGCGCGGAGTGCGCGCCGTGAAGTCCGGGGGACTCTTCTTCCTGGTGGCCGGCGGGCTGCTCCTCGTCGCCGCGGCCGTCCAGATCAACCCCGTCTGGCAGTACGGACCCCACCGCGCCGACCAGGTCTCGGCGGGGTCCCAGCCCGACTGGTACATGGGTGTGGCGGACGGACTCCTGCGCGTCATGCCGGGCTGGGAAATCGACTTCTGGGGCCACACACTGGCTCTCGACAACCTGATCCCGCTGCTGGTGGGAGCCGGCCTCTTCCTCGCCATGGGCGTCTACCCGTTCATCGAGGCATGGGTGACGGGCGACGACCGTGACCAGCATGTCCTCGACCGGCCACGCAACCGGCCGGTGCGAGCGGGCCTCGGTGTGGCATGGATCAGCTTCTATCTGGTGGCCCTCGTCGGAGCCGCGAACGACATCATCGCCATTCGCCTGCACGTCGGGGTCGAATCAGTGACGTGGGCGGTGCGCGTCGCTCTGTTCGTCGTGCCTCCCGCCGCCTACGCCGTGGGGCACCGGTGGGCGCTCGGTCTCCAGCGCGCGGACCGCGACGAGGTCCTGCACGGGCGCGAGACCGGCACGATCAGGCGTTTGCCGAACGGGGAGTTCATCGAGGTGCACGAGCCGCTCAGCCAGGAACGACTGCACGTTCTCACCCAGCACGAGCAGTACCGGCCGATCGGTCCCGGCGATGCGGGCGACGGGGGAGACCCGAGCGCCGTACCGCGCCCCGTCCAGCGACTGCGCGCACGGCTCAGCCGGCGTTTCTACGGCGAGGGCGCGCAGATCACCAAGGCGACGGCGCGAGAGTACAAGGCGCTCAGCGGTGATCACCGCGGCTGACCCGGCCGTGTCCGCACGGCGGAGATGTCGACGGTCAGCTTCAGTCTTTCGCTGAGCGGGAGCCCACCCGGTCCCGGCGCCGGGGTCCCGTCCGGACCGGGGCCGGCGCCGGGGCGCCGTGGGCCGAACGTGCCTTCGAGGCCGACCAGGTCGCGTCCGCACGCGTCCCGGCCCCGCGCACGGAACGCGAGGTCGAGGTGGACGGGGAGCTCGACGCCCTTGATCCGGAGGTACCCGGCCAGGCGGAGCCGGTCCGCGCCGGCGTCGAGGACCCCGGCGGAACGGAAGCTCATGAGGGGAAACGTCGCGGAGTCCAGGAACTCGGGGCCGGTGACGTGCGCGTCGCGCTCCGGGGACCCGGTGTTCACGCTGCCCGTCTGGACACTGAGGTAGGCCTCGGACCGGGCGGGGCTGCCCCCGTCGAGCTTGAGGAGCCCCTCGAACTCGGTGAAGTTCCCGCGCACGTCGGTGCAAAGGGCGCGTCGGGCGGAGAAGCCGATCGCGCTGCGGACCGGGTCGACGAGGTAGACGCCGGTCAACTCCTCGTGGGGAGTCGGACGGTGAACGGTGGCTTCCTCGGGGTGGAACATGTCGGGCCGATTCTTCCGCGCGGGGATCTCGTATGGGGGCCGATTCGGAAAAGGCGGGCCGCCGCGGGGTCGCTGCCCCGGTGGGGCGAGGCCGCCGCCGCAAGGGAGGGCCCCCGCCTCGCCGGCGGGGGCCCACGGTAATCACCGCTGGTGCGCGGGCCGTTCGACGCTCCGGTGTGCCGGCGATGCGGGTGTCCGCACATCGGGTCCCGCGACCTCGACCGGGCGGTCGACCGGGCTGTCGACCGGAGTGCCGACGGCCGTGCGGCCGGCCGTCGTCGCCACGTGTCCGGCGGCGCTCGTCGTCATTCGGCGAGCTTTCCCTCGGTCGAGACCTCTTCCATCAGCGAGGAGATCTCCTCGGGTATGGCCGGGATGCTCTCGTGGGTGATGCCGGTCGTCGGGGACCACACGAGATTGACCTGCAGAGCGGGGTCGAGGTCGGGATGGTCACTGCGGTTGTGGCAGCCGCGTGTCTCGCGACGCTCCAGCGCCGCTTCGAGGGTGGCGCGGGCGGCCAGGGCCGCGGACAGGAGATCGAAGGCGTGCGCGAGGTCCTGATAGCCGGCGATGTCCGGGTGGACACCGACGTTCTCCATCCTCTTCTCGATCGCCGCGAGCTCCTCCAGCCCGGCGCGCAGGCCTTCTTCGTGGCGTACGACTCCGGCGTGCTCGGTCATGGTGTTGCGGATGGCACGCTGCAGGGCACGGACGTTCTCCGGTCCGTCGGCGGCGAGGAGATCGTCGATCTCCGCTCGGGCGTGCGCGGTCGCCGACGCCGAGCGTGTGTGCGCGGTGAGCGAGCGCGAGTAGGCGGCGGCCGCCTGGCCCGTGATGCGGCCGAACACCAGTAGTTCGATGAGGCTGTTGCCGCCCAGGCGGTTGGCGCCGTGCAGCCCGCTCGACGCCTCCCCGATGGCGTACAGGCCCCGGACGTCGGTGCTGTGGTCCTCGGGGCGCACCCACACCCCGCCCATCGAGTAGTGCGCCGTGGGCGCGATCTCGATCGGTTCACGGGTGATGTCCAGCATCTGCAGATCCAGCAGTGTCTGGTACACGCGGGGGAGCCGCGTCATGATCGTCTGCCGTGACAGATGGGAGACGTCCAGCCAGACACCGCCGTTGGGGGTCCCCCGCCCTTCCTTGATCTCCGTGTAGGAGGCCAGGGCGACACGGTCGCGGGTGGACAGCTCCATACGGGCGGGGTCGTAGCGGGTCATGAACCGCTCCCCGAGCGCGTTGCGCAGTATCCCGCCCTCTCCCCGGGCGGCCTCGCTCACCAGCGTGCCGGCCGCGTTCTCCGGCTCGATGATCCCGGAGGGGTGGAACTGGACCAGTTCGGGGTCGCGCAGCCGCGCCCCGGCCTCCACCGCCAGCCGGAAGGAGTCGCCCGTGTTCTCGTCACGCCGTGAAGACGTGCGACGCCAGATACGGGTGTGACCACCCGCGGCGAGTATGACGGCGTCCGCGTGGATCAGACAGCGCGTTCCGTCGGTGAGGTCGAAGCCGTAGGCGCCGAAGACGGCGCCGTCGTGGACGAGGAGCCGGGTGATGTAGACGCCGTCGAGCACGGGGATGCCGAGCTGGTCGGCGCGCCTGAGGAGGGTGCGCTGAATCTCCAGACCGGTGTAGTCGCCGGCGAAGGCGGTCCGCCGGAACTTGTGGGCGCCGAAGAAGCGTTGGCTGATCCGGCCGTCCTCTTCCCTGGCGAAGGCCATGCCGTAGCGCTCCAGATCGTCGATTCCCCGGGCGGCGCCCTGGGTGACGATCCGGGTCGTCCGGGGGTCGGCGAGGAGGTAACTCTCCTTGAGGGTGTCCGCCGCGTGCTGCTGCCAGCTGTCCTCGGGATCCATCGTGGACAGCGCCGCGTTGATCCCTCCGGCGGCGAGTGCCGTGTGGGCGTCCTCCTTGGCACGCTTGCCGACCGTGAGGACGTCGACACCGGCCTCGGCCAGTTCGATGGCTGCGCGCAGCCCGGCCCCTCCGGTGCCGATCACCAGCACCATGGTGGAGAGACGTCGTTCGGTGATGACCACGGTTTGCTCCGATCGCCTGGGTTGTCACCACTACGACCGGGCCGTCCGGGGGTTTGTGACAGGGGGAGGCGCCCCCGCTCAGGGCGAGAGCGTGATGGTCGTCGGCGTCCCCCGCCGGGCCATCTTCGCGTAGGGGCACAGGGAGTCGGCCTGCGCCAGCAGCGGTGCGGCCGCCTCGGGGTCGATGCCGGGCCACCGCACCACGAGGTCGACGCGCAGCAGGTAGCCGGGGTCCCCCGGGTCCCGCCCGAGCGCGACGGTCGCCGCCACGGAGATCGCGGCGGGGTCGAACGCCGAATGGCGGGCGACCAGGCTGAGCGCGCCGTGGAAGCAGGCGGCGAAGCCTGCGGCGAACAACTGCTCGGGGTTGGTTCCCCGGCCGTCTCCACCCAGTTCGGCGGGCATGCGGAGGTCGAGGTCCAGGACCCCGTCGGCCGAGCGGGCCCTCCCCGAGGCCCGTCCGTGGCGGGCCGTCCCCCCGCTCACGGTCACCGTCGTGGTGTAGAGGGGGGCGAAGGAGTCCCGGTCGAAGTCCTCGGCGGCGGACGGCGGGGGCAGCCGGAGCCCGTCGGTCACCGCGTGACCCCGTCCGCGTCGGCGAAGCCCGCCGGGAGCGGGGTCGGCACGGTCGTGGGAGGCCGGGTGGACGCCGGGGTCACGTCACGCCGACAGCCCGTGCGAGAGGGCCGGCCCCGGGCGGAGCCCAGCGCGCCGGATGCGCCAAGTGCCATGTGTCCCGCGCCTTAGTGTCATGGGCAAGCCCCGGGGTCTCGGACAGTTGGATGACCGAGAGGTGGCCCCGGTTGTGACAGCCCAGGACAGACTCGTGCCGGCCGTCGGCACGTTGCTCCGGTGTCCCTGTCTCTCCGCCCCCGTCGGACGCCGAGGCGACGACCGCGCCGAGATCCGCCTCAGGCACTCAGCGAGGCCACGTAAGGTTCCAGTTTGGCGGGATTCATGACCCACATGAGGCGTTCGATGCCGTGTTCCGACACGTCGATGGAGAGCAGGACCACCGGGTTTCCATGGGACGTGACGAGGACGGCCGGGCTGCCGTTGCTCTCGACCCAGCGGATGTCCGTCCCGGGCCAGAACCGCGGGGCGAACGCGACGAGGTACTTGCTGACGTGCGGGCGGCCGACGACGGGGATCCTGGACGCCCCTCGGATGCCTCCGCCGTCGGAGTAGCTGACCACGTCGGCACTGAGCACGTCCTCCAGCGCCGAGAGACTGCCTGTCTGCGCCGCGACGAGGAAGACCTCCAGCAGTCTGCGGTGAGCGGCGGGGCTGACCGGGTCCTTGCGTTCGGCCGCGAGGTGTTTGCGGGCGCGGCTGACCAGTTGGCGCGTATTGGCCTCGCTGGTCTCCAGGATGTCGGCGATCCGTCCGTAGGGGTAGTCGAAGGCTTCCCGCAGGACGTACGCGGCCCGTTCCACCGGGTTCAGTTTCTCCAGGAGGAAGAGGACGGCCATGTCCAGGGCCTCGGCGCGTTCGGCGCCCAGCTGCGGGTCCACGCTGGTGTCGACCGGCTCGGGGAGCCAGGGTCCGATGTACGTCTCGCGCCGCACCCTGGCGGACTGGGCGAGGTTGATCGCCAACCGGGCGGTGACCGTGGCCAGGAACGCGGCGGGTTCGTGGATGTCGGCGCGGTCCGCCTTCTGCCACCGCAGCCACGCCTCCTGTACGATGTCCTCGGCCTCCATGGCGCTGCCGAGCACGCGGTAGGCGATCCCGAAGAGCTGGGGACGGGCCGCGACGAAATCCCTCGTCGCCTGGTCGAGGGAGGAGCCTGCGTCATCCCCGGCGGACATGGATCTCCTAGAGGTTCGGGTGCCCCATTTTACCGGCGGACCCGGCAGAACGCCTGATGGGAGCACGCGTCCCGCATGGTCACGCACGTCTCGTGTTGTGCTCCCGAGCGGACCCGTGCACGCTTGATCAGCGACGGACGCCGTCGCCGCGGACCATCACGGAGGGAGTCGCAGTGTCGAACGACGACTCGTCGGGCGGAACGCCGGACAGGCCGCGCTCCGAGGTGTGGAAGACGGCGGTGACGGTCCTCCAGGACGCCGAACCGCCCTTCATCCCCGAGGGCGCCTCCGGGATGACGATCCTTGTCCAGTGGCCGCCCGGTGACCCCGGCACCCCTCCGCACCGCCACTCGGGACCGGCCTTCGGATACGTGATCGAGGGCGAGGTGCGCTTCGAGCTCGAAGGCGAACCGGAACGCGTCGTCAAGGCCGGTGAGACGTTCTGGGAGCCCGGCGGTGACGTCATCCACTACCAGGACGGGAACGCCCGTACGGACGCGCCGTGCCGGTTCGTCGTGACCATGTTCTGCGCGCCGGGCACACCGATGCTCACGCTGGTCGACGAGGAGGAACTGGCGCGACGGACCCACCTGCGCGCTCCGCGCCCCGGGGGCTGACCCGCGGCTGAGTGCCGACGCTCTAGTCCACGAAGTACGAGTCGTGCTTGAGGAGGAACGCGGTGCGTTCCTCGTCCGTCGCGTCCGCCAGCTGCGACAGCTTCTCGAAGTACTCCTCACGCGGCGCTCCGGGGGTGAAGAGCAGAAGCATGTCGGCCGGGGAGTCGGCGTCGTTGCGGAACGCGTGCAGTCCGCCCTGCGGCACATGGAGGAAGTCGCCCTGGCGGGCCTCGACCCACTGTGCGCCGTCGAAGAGACGAACCGTGCCGCCGAGGATGAAGAAGGACTCCGAGATGGTCTTGTGGAAGTGGGTCCTGGGCCCACCCGCGTGCGGCCGCATCTCGACCCGGTAGAGGCCGAATTCGCCGCGCGTGGTGGCCGTGGTCGCCAGGTAGTGGATGGCGTCACCGCCTGCCGTGCCGACGTCCGGTGGAGTCCCCGCCGGCCGGAAGTCCGCGTTGATCTCGCCGTCATCTCCTGTGTACACCTGCTTCGGGTACGACATGCCGACCATCCCTTTCCCGTGGTGCGTGGGCGACGTCCTCCGGACGGGGCGTGCGCCCGCTCTTTCGTGAGGGTGGAACCGCCGGACTGCCCGGTGTGCGCGACCGTGCCCCTCGCGGAAGAGACCGGACAGCACCGGCGTGTGTGACAGGTCCACGACTCCGACGCCGGGCCGGGCGTCGCGGGTCAGGTGAGATGCGGCCGGTCGGGCGGCGGCTGCGGCAGGGGACCGGCGTCGGTGGCGCGCAGGCCGTCGAGGGCCAGTTCGAGGTAGCGGCGCCATGCCTGTGGCTGCGTGGCCAGCAAGGGCGCGGCGGTCTGGTGGATGCCGCCGAGCAGCAGCACCACGTCCGTTCCCGTGACGTCACCGCGGACGGTGCCCTGCGCGCGCGCCCGGGCGGTGAGTGCCTCGGCCGCCTCGCAGAGGACGCCGATGGTGTCCCGTACACCGGAGTGCTGCAACGAGGGGCGTCCGATCACTTCGCAGAAGGCGCGGTCGGCGGCGAGCAGTTCGACCCCGTCGGTCATGAATTCCCGGAGCGCCGCTTCCGCGTCGTCGGCCGCCAGCAGCCGCTCCGCCGCGCGTACGAGCTGGTCGAGCATCTGGAGCGTGATGGCCGCGAGCAGCTCCTCCTTGGAGGCGAAGTGCCGGAACACCGTGCCCTTGGCGAGGCCGGCCCGTTGGGCGATCTCGCCGATCGGTACCTCGACCCCGTGCTCCGCGAACGCCGCCGTCGCGGCCTCCAGCAGCAGGCGCCGATTGCGCACCATGTCCGCCCGCTGCCCCGTGGCGGCCGTCGTACCGGTCATGTGTGCCTCCTCACGAAGAGGAGCCTAGCAGCAACATGACCACGGGGTCACATTAGCTGCTACGGTCGAACATGACCCGGCGGTCATCTTCTGGACCGCCCGTACCCGGCTGTTTCCGGCTGCCCTCATGGCCCCGGCGGGTCCGGTCCTTCGCACCACGAACTTCTTGGAGAGATCTGTGAGCAACACTCTGGAAGGCAGCGTCGTCCTCGTCACCGGCGCTTCCTCGGGCATCGGACGGGCCACCGCGATCGCCCTGTCGAAGGCGGGTGCCCGGGTCGCGGCCGGCGCCCGACGGGCCGACCGGGTGCGGTCCCTCGCGGAGGACGCCCCCGGCGAGATGCTGGCCCTCGAACTGGACGTCACCGACCCGCAGTCGGTGCGCGACGCGGTCGACGCGACCGTCGAGCGCTTCGGAGCCCTCGACGTGCTGGTGAACAACGCGGGCGTGATGCTCAGCGGGCAGATCCTCGGCGCGGACACCACGGAGTGGACGCGCATGGTCGAGACGAACCTGCTCGGATCGATGTACGCGGTCCACTCCGCCCTGCCGCACCTGCTGCGGCGCAAGGGAGCGGTGGTGCAGATCTCCTCGACGTCGGGGCGCGCGTCATCGGCCGCGAGCGGTGTGTACGCGGCGACCAAGTTCGGCGTCAACGCCTTCGCGGAGGCGTTGCGCCAGGAGGTCACCGAGCAGGGCGTGCGGGTCGTCGTCGTGGAACCCGGTTTCGTGGCCACCGAGCTGACCAGCCACATCACCGACCCGGCCATCCAGGCCATGGCCAGGACCATGGCCGAGTCCATGCGGACGCTCCGGGCCGAGGACGTCGCCGGCGCCGTCGTGTACGCGCTCTCCCAGCCCGAGCACGTCGCCGTCAACGAGATCCTGATCCGGCCGACCGACCAGACCCGCTGAGCCCGGTCACCCCTCCCGCGCCTCGGACCCGACGGCGTGCGCTCGGTCGGCGTACGCCCGGTGGTCCGAGGCAGGGCGGCGGGCGCGGGCCGGCGGTGATGTCCCGCGCGTGACGGCCGCGACGCCGGTCAGACCAGCTCGAGTCCCCCGTCGAGGGTGAGCACTTGACCGGTCAGGTGCGTGCTCAGGGGATCGGCGAGACGCAGGATCCACTCCGCGACGTCCTCCGCGTCCCCGAGACGCCCGGTCGGGATGCGGTCGCGTTCGTGGGCGCGCAGTTCGTCGATGGTGTCCTGGGGGAGGCCCGCCGCGACCAGGACGTCCGTCTTGGTGGGGCCGGGGGCGATCGCGTTGACCCGTACGCCGTCGGACGCGAGCTCCAGGGCCCAGCTCCGCGTCAGTTGCTCCAGAGCGCTCTTGGTGGCGGCGTAGTGGGCCGCGCCGGCCAGGGGGCGGTGCCCGTAGGTGCTGGAGACGTTGACGATCGAACCCGAGGAGTCGCGCAGGTGCGGCAGGGCCGCGCGGGCGAGCATGCTCGGCGCGGTCACGTTGAGGTCGAACAGTCCGGTGATGACCGACCGGTCGCTCTCCGCGAGCGGCATCACGGCCGTGGCACCGGCGTTGTTCACCAGGACGTCGATGCGGCCCCACCGCTCCACCGCGGTGGCCACCACCGTGTCCGCGGCGTCCTCCTCGCGGATGTCCAGCGGCAGGACCGCGATGCCGGAGTGGGCGCGAGCCGTCTCCTCCAGAGCGTCCTTCCGGCGTCCCACACCGAGGACGTGTGCTCCCGACTCGGCGAGGGCGATCGCGGTGGCGCGGCCGATGCCCGACCCCGCTCCTGTGACGACGGCGACAAGGTCCTTGAAACGGGGGGTGGTTGTGGTGGGCATGGGTGTCCCCTTTTCGAAGTGCGCGGTGAAGAGATGCAGGGGGCCGCGGACGCGTGTGGCATCGAGCGGGAGCGCGTACGGGCGTACCGGACGCCGCCGTCGGCCGCGAGGGCGTGCGTCCGGGCGGGCGACCGCTCAGTACCGGTGGGCAGTCCGGGGGCCCTCGGCCCGTCTCGACGACGGCGGGGGGGGGGGGGCCCCCCGGGGGGGGGGGGGGGGCGGGGCCCGGCGGGGGGGGGGGCGGGGATCGGCAGGGGTGTGACGCTCGCGGCCGCGGGCGCGGAGAAT
>NZ_JBHWEL010000007.1:133647-143297 GCF_042734135.1 Streptomyces sp. NPDC059668
GCGCGAGCTGACGCGGCGCGGGCTCGCTCGAGGGGTGTGGGGGGGGGGGGGGGGGCCCCCCCCCCCGGTCGTGTCCGGCTGAACGGCGTCGGTCAGCCGAACTGGCCGGGCTGGTAGCTCCCGGCGGGCTGCTGGTTGATGACGTTGATGCGGTTGTAGGCGTTGATGATGGCGATGAGGGAGATCAGGGCGACGAGCTGCTCCTCGTCGAAGTACTTGACCGCCTCGGCCCACGCCTCGTCGGTCACACCGCCGGCGGCGTCGGCGATGCGGGTGCCCTGCTCGGCCAGTTCGAGCGCGGCGCGCTCGGCGTCGGTGAAGACCGTGGCCTCACGCCAGACCGCGACCAGGTGGAGCCGCTGCGCGGTCTCGCCCGCCGCCGCGGCGTCCTTGGTGTGCATGTCGGTGCAGAAGCCGCAGCCGTTGATCTGGCTCGCGCGGATCTTCACCAGTTCCTGGACCGTGTGCGGCAGCGCCGTCTCCGACGCCACCATCCCGGCCGTGTTGATGTGCTTGAGAATCTTGCCCGCGAGGGGGTGGCCGAAGTAGTTGAGACGTGATTCCACGGTGATCTCCTGACGATCGACGGCAATGCGGATACACACGTATGACCGGGGCGGCGGGGCGATCTGTGACAGGGAGCCGGAGTGACCTGGATCTCGCACCATCCCGTAGGCCGCGCATCACCGGGTTCCGGCACCGCGGACCACGGAAGGGCGGTTCCGCGGACCCTGCCACCGCGACCGCCGCCGTCCTCGGAGCACCCCGCCGCGCGGCGGGACTTCTCCGCCGTACGGCGCTCCCGCCGCACGGCCTGCCCGGTGCACCATGACGGCAGTGGTCACAGGGGCGTGACCGTGACGCAGGGAGAGCCGATGACCGCCGAACCTTCCGCATCCTCCGCCGGGAGCGAGCGTTTCCGGGTGGGGCCGCCCCCGCCGTTCGACCCGGAACTCGCCGCCGTCCTCGAAGTCGTCGCCGAGGAGATGCCGCCCGCCCTGCACCCCGAGATGATCCCGGCGCTGCGCGAGGAGATGGCGGCGTTCGAGCGGGCGGAGCCGGACCTGGGCGGGGACGGCGCCTTCGAGATCGAGGACCGTACGGTACCCGGGCCGCCCGGCGCCCCGGACGTCTCCCTGCTCGTCTGCCGGCCCACCGGGACCGATGCCCCCGTGCCGGTCGTCTACCACACGCACGGCGGCGGGATGGTGGTCGGCGGCAGCCGCTCCGGTGTCGCGGAGATCCTCGGCTGGGCCCGCGAACTGGGCACGGCGGTGGTGTCCGTGGAGTACCGCCTCGCTCCCGAGAACCCGCACCCGGCGCCCGTCGAGGACTGCTACGCGGGACTGGTGTGGACGGCCGGGCACGCCGCGGAACTGGGATTCGACGCAGACCGGATCATCGTCGCCGGCGGCAGCGCCGGAGGCGGCCTGGCCGCGGCCGTCGCCCTGCTCGCCCGGGACCGCGGCGGTCCGGCACTGCTGGGGCAGGTGCTGCTGTGCCCGATGCTCGACGACCGCAACGACACCCCGTCCAGCCACCAGATGGCCGGGGTGGGCCTGTGGGACCGCACGGCGAACGACACCGGGTGGACGGCCCTGCTCGGCGACGCGCGCGGTGGCCCCGACGTCTCCCCGTACGCCGCCCCGGCGCGCGCGGAGGACCTCACCGGGCTGCCCCCGGCGTTCATCGACGTCGGTTCGGCCGAGACCTTCCGTGACGAGGCCGTCGCGTACGCGACCCGGATGTGGCAGGCGGGGGGTCGCGCCGAACTGCACGTCTGGCCGGGCGGTTTCCACGGATACGACCAGATGGCGCCGCGGGCCGCCCTGTCCCAGGACACCAAGGCGGCCCGCCTGCGGTGGCTGCGCCGGCTGCTCGGGAACTGACGCGGCGGGCCGGAAGGTCCGGAGAGGCGGCCTGCCACCGACCCGCGGCCGGCCCCGGCTCCGACCGGCCGTGCTCCTGCGGCGGTTGCGCCGCGACCGGCGTCCACCGGGGCTGCCGAGTCCCAGGGGCGCCGGCCTCCCGGGGCAACGTCGGAAGCGGGCCTAGACCGAGCGGTGGTACTGCTCGGGCACGTGTACGTCCGCGCCGAGCTCACGTCCCGCGAGGCGGGCGAACGACGGGTTGCGCAACAGTTCACGGCCCAGCAGCACCGCGTCGGCCTCGTCGTTGGCCACGATCTTCTCGGCCTGCTCGACGTCGGTGATCAGGCCGACGGCGGCGACGGGCAGGCCGGTCTCCGCCCTCACCCGCGCGGCGAAGGGGACCTGGTAGCCGGGCCCGACGGGGATGCGGGCGCCCGCGACGTTGCCGCCCGTCGAGACGTCCAGCAGGTCCACACCGTGCTCCCGGAGCCGGGCGGCCAGGCGGACGGTGTCGTCGGCGCTCCAGCCGCCCTCGTCCAGCCAGTCGGTGGCGGAGACACGGAAGAAGAGCGGCTTGTCCTCGGGCCAGACCTCACGGACGGCGTCGACCACTTCGAGGGCGAACCGGATGCGGTTCTCGTAGGAGCCGCCGTACTCGTCGGTGCGCCGGTTGGAGTACGGGGAGAGGAACTCGTTGACGAGGTAGCCGTGGGCGCCGTGGATCTCCACGACCTCGAACCCGGCGTCCAGGGCCCGCCGGGCCGCGTCCGCGAACTGGCCGACGATCTCCCGTATGCGGTCCACGCCGAGTTCGGCCGGCACCGGATGGCCCTCGTCGAAGGCGAGCGCGCTCGGGGCCAGCGGCTGCCATCCGTACGCGTCCGCACCGACCGGCGCGCCGCCCGTCCAGGGCCGGTCGGTCGACGCCTTCCGCCCGGCGTGCGCGAGCTGGATCCCGGGCACGGTGCCCTGGCCGCGCAGGAAACCCGTGACGCGACGGAACGCCTCGACCTGGGTGTCGTTCCAGATGCCGAGGTCGTACGGGGTGATCCGGCCCTCGAGGGAGACGGCGGTGGCCTCGACGACGATCAGACCCGTGCCGCCGGTGGCGCGCGCGGCGTAGTGGGCGAAGTGCCAGTCGTTCGGGGCGCCCGTCGAGGCTCCTTCCGGAGCCGCCGAGTACTGGCACATCGGGGGCATCCACACCCGGTTGGGGATCGTCAGATCGCGCAGAGTGATGGGCTCGAAGAGCGCGCTCACGGCGGACTCCATTCGTCGCGGGACCGGATGTCGTTACTACGATAAACATCGTAGTACGGGAAGTGTCAAACTACGAGAGGTCTCGTACAATGGGAGACCGGAAGACCGATCGTGGAACCCCGCCCGGAGACGATGCGGGGCGGGTGCCGCGCACAGGACTGGAGCCGCCGTGACGACCGCCGCCCCCGCCGCCCCCGCCGGCAGCAGCCGGGATCTCGCGCACCCCGCGTGCGCGGAGATCCGCCTGGAGGGCGTGCTGCACGCGCTGTCCGATCCGATGCGGCTGAGGATCGTGCGGGAGCTCGCCGCCGGCGGCGACGAGCTGTCCTGTTCGCACTTCGACCTGCCGGTCACCAAGTCCACCACCACGCACCACTTCCGGGTCCTCCGCGAGAGCGGGGTGATCCGGCAGGTCTACCGCGGCACGGCCAAGATGAACGGGCTGCGCGCGGACGACCTCGACGCGCTGTTCCCCGGCCTCATCGACTGCGTCCTCGCCGCGGCGGCACGCCAGGCGTCGGAGCGGGGCGACGGCTGAGGCCCCATCCGTTCAGGCGGTGACCGCGGGTGACTGCGGGTGGCCGGGGAGCCGGCCGGGCGATGACCGCGGATGCCCAGGAAGCCGGCCGGGTGATGACCGCGGAGCCTGCTACGCGGTGACCGTGGGTGCGTCCGGAGCGGCGGCGCCGTCCTCTCGCGGACCCGGCCTGCCCCGCAGGTGGTTGAAGAGCAGGTTCAGGACGATCGCCGTCAGGCAACCGGCGCTGATCCCGCTGTTCATCACCGTCTGGAACCAGTCGGGGAACTTCCCGTAGACCGTCGGCACCCCGACCGGCAGCAGGCCCACGGCGACCGAGACGGCCACGACGGTGAGGTTGTCGGTGCCCTTGAAATCCACCTCGGCCAGGGTGCGCAGCCCGCTCGCGGCGACCGTCCCGAACATCACCAGACCCGCGCCGCCGAGCACCGGCGCCGGTACCGCCGCGACCACCGCGCCCAGCTTGGGCAACAGGCCGAGCAGTACGAGGATGCCGCCCGCGGCGGCGACCACCCAGCGGCTGCGTACCCGGGTCATGCCGACCAGGCCCACGTTCTGCGCGAACGCCGTGTACGGGAAGGTGTTGAAGACACCGCCGAGAACCGTGGAGAGGCCGTCCGCGCGCAACCCGTCGGCCAGGGTGCGCGGTTCGACCCTGCGGTCGGTCATCTCGCCCACCGCGATGAGGTCCCCGGTCGTCTCCGTCATCGTCACCAGCGCCACGACCAGCATCGAGACGATCGCCGAGGCGCGGAAGGCGGGAGCGCCGAAGTGGAACGGCGTGCTGATCCCGAGCCAGCCGGCGTCGCCGACGCCGCCGAAGTCGGTGAAGCCGAAGGGCACCGCCACGGCGAGTCCCACCCCGATGCCGATCAGCACCGCGATCCGGCTCAGGAACGGTGGCGCGAACCGCTGCACCCCCACCACGACCGCCAGTACGAAGCCCGCGAGCGCGAGGTTCTTCGGCTCGCCGAAGTCCTTCGCGCCCACGCCGCCGGCGGCCCAGTCGCCCGCCACCGGCAGCAGCGAGACCCCGATGATCAGGATGACGGTGCCGGTGACGACCGGCGGGAAGAAGCGCAGCAGCCTGCCGAAGACCGGCGCCAGAAGCATGATCGCGAGGCCCGCGACGATCACCGACCCGTAGATCGCGGGCAGTCCGCCGCCGGTCGTCCCGATGAGCACCATCGGTGAGACGGCCGCGAACGTGCAGCCCTGCATGATCGGCAGACGTACGCCGAAGCGCCAGAACCCCACGCACTGGATGAGGGTCGCGATCCCGCAGATCAGCAGGTCGGCGGTGATCAGATACGCCAGATCGGCCGGTGAGAGCTTCATCGCGCCGCCCACGATCAGCGGAACGGCCACGGCTCCCGCGTACATCGCGAGCACGTGCTGCAGCCCGAAGGCGGCCAGGGCGCGTACGGGCGGGACCTCGTCCACGGGATGCACGGGTGCGGTGGTTGCTGCCATGGGCACTCCAGGAGCGGCGGCGGATCGGGGGAGGCCGGAGGGCGCGGGGAAACTCCGACCAGCACGAGACCGTAGAGGGCTTGAACAGTTTGTTGATTTCCGGTCTGTTGCCGGTGTGTGTCATGCCCACGGAAACCCGAGCGACTCGCCGTACCCCGCGGGGATCACGGGGAGGTCCTCAGGGCGTCGCCGTCCGCGCCGCCGCGAGCAGCGACGTCCAGTCGGGCAGCTTCACGACACCCCGTCCCAGGGATGCCCCGAGCTCCGCCTCCGCCCGCTCGATCGCCTCCCAGCCGGCCCACTCGACCGGCGCCGAGCCCGTCGCCCGCAGCGCCGCGAGCGGGTCCCCGGGCACCTCGCGTCGTACGAGATCGGGCGCGTCCGCCAGCAGCGAGGTCACCGTCTCCTTCGCGCACGGCCGGTTGGTGCCGATGACGCCCGTCGGACCACGCTTGATCCAGCCCGCCACGTACTCGCCCGGAGAGACCACCCCGTCCCGCAGCACCCGTCCCGCGAGATGCGGCACCGTGCCGTGCTCCTCGTCGAACGGCAGTCCTTCGAGCGGCACCCCGCGGTAGCCCACCGACCGCAGCACCAGCTGGGCCGGGATGTCCTCGTGGCGGCCCGTGCCCGTCACCCCGCCGTGCCCGTCGGGCACCGTCCGTTCGAAGCGCACCGCGCCCACCCGGCCGCCGGTGCCGTCCGGCTCGCCCGCGCGGGGGAGCAGCGCGACGGGACGGAGGAAGAAACGGAGCCGGATCCGGCGCGGGCGGCCGAGCGCCGGGGCGGCGGCCCAGCCGCGCAGCACCTCCACGTTGCGACGCTGTGCGGCGGGCAGCGCCGACGGGTCGACGTACTGCGGATCGAGCGCCAGCTCCTCGGGGTCCACCACGACGTCGGTGTCCGGCAGCCCGCCCAGCTCGCGCAGTTCCTTGGTGGTGAACCGGGCCTGCGACGGGCCGCGCCGCCCGACCATGCTGATCTCCGTCACCGTGCTCGCGGCCAGCGCGGTGAGCGCCGCCTGCGGCATGTCGGTGGGGCTCAGTTCGGCCGCGCCGCGGGCCAGGATCCGGGTGACGTCGACGGCGACGTTGCCGACGCCGATGACGACGGCCGAGCGGGTGCCGAGCACGAATCCGGCGGCTCCGTCGGCCACCGAGTCCGGGTGCGCGCTGTACCAGGACACGAACTCGGTCGCCGACCAGCTGCCGGACAACTCCTCACCGGGCACCGCGAGGTGCCGGTCGGTGGCGGCCCCCACGCAGTACACCACCGCGTGGTAGAGCTCGCGCAGTCGCGCGGCCGGTACGCCGCCGGGGCCCACCTGGACGCCGCCGAGGAACCGTACCCGCTCGTCCTCCAGGACGGCGCGCAGATTGTTCTGGAGCGACTTGATCTTCTCGTGGTCGGGGGCCACGCCGTAGCGGACCAGGCCGTACGGGCACGGCAGCCGGTCGAGGACGTCCACCCGGATGTCGGGCAGACCGCTCTGTACGAGGCTCTGGGCGGTGTAGACCCCGCTGGGCCCCGATCCGACGACGGCGACATGCAACACGGCGGAACTCCCAACCCGAAACCCGGACATCCCGAGGAGATCGCTGATGGCTCCAGCATCGCACCACTCATGGCCCGCTGACAGGGTGCGGCGCGCGGCACACGTGTGCGTGTCCGTTCGTATGGATCGACGTGTCCCTCGCCGCGGCGCGCGGCGGCGTCGGCGGCGCACCGTGGACCGGGGCCTGCGCGAGGGCACGGCCGGCCGCGGCCGCCGGGCGTGGCCGCGTGGCATCGTGGCATCGGGGGGCCACGGTCCACGGTGCGTCACCGCGGCCCGTGGCCGGCCGCCGGGGAGCACCAGGCCGCACAGCGGGGGCGGATCCGGGCCGCGGCGGGTGAGTGCGCCGCCGGGCACGGCCGTGCGGGACACCCCGGCCGATCACCGGGGCGGACGGGTTCCTGGCCCGCCGTCACATGCGGCGCCGGCCAAGCCGACGGCGTGGACCTCCGGGAGCGCGGACCGTCACGACATCGCCCGCATCCTGCTGATCTCGCTGGTCTGCTGGGCGATCACGTCGTCGGCCATCTCCTCGATCTGGATGTTGTTGCCCTGGGCCTTCACGTCCGTGGCCATCGCGATCGCCCCGTCGTGGTGCGTGATCATCAGCTTCAGGAAGAGGCGGTCGAAGACTTTGCCCCGGGCCACGCGCAACGCCTTGAGCTGGGCGTCGGTCGCCATGCCGGGCATCGCCCCGTGCTGGTGTCCCGTGGTGTGAGCGGCCGCGTCGTGTGTGTCGAGCCAGCCCTTCATCGTGCTGATCTCGGGGCCCTGCGAGGCCGCGATGCGCGCCGCCAGTGCCTTCACCCGGCCGGACTCGGCCTGCCGAGGGGCGAGCCGGGTCATCTCCAGTGCCTGGGTGTGGTGTTCGATCATCATCCGGGCGTAGGCGAAGTCCGCCGAGTTGGGGGAGTCGTCCTCGGTGCGCCGCTTCGCGGCATCGTCGGCGGAGAGCGTCTCCGCCGCCTCGCCGGGCTTGCCGGGCGCGATCACCGAAGGACCGCCCGCCGCACCGGACTTGGCCGGAGCACGCGAGTCGTCGCAGGCCCCGAGCGCGAGTACGGCGACCACCACCGAAGCGGCGGCCAGGGACGCGCGGGGGGAACGGCGGAAGAACACGGCGACCTCCTGGGACACACGGATCGGCTTACACTCACGGGTGTTCATGACCGTCCTAGCACGCTTCCGAACGCGCCCGATCAAAAACTCTCATTACGAGTACGTTGCCATCTGTTGATCAGCGCATGGGACGGACGATACTTCTGGGGTCCGTGAACCGTTCCTCTGCGAACGGCTACAAGGGAGGACGCAGTGACCCTGTTGAACGATCCCCGAACGCGGCACAGACGCCTGGGAGTTGCCGCCGTCGCGGCCGGACTCCTGGCCGCGCTGCTCACGGCCGGCCCGGCGGCCGCGACCCCCGATCCCGGGGACGGTCCCGCCGCGCGGGACAAGGTCTCCCGGAGCGACGCCGCCGAGGTGAGGGCGGCGGTGGAGAGTGGCGAGATACCCGGACAGGACGAGATCGTCCACTCCGACAACGTCCAGCACCTCACCAACATCCCCAAGGACGCCCTGGCCGGGCTCAATTCGGACCTCGCCTTCCAGGGCGAGTACGCCTTCGCCGGCAACTACGACGGCTTCCGCATCTTCGACATCAGCAACCCGAAGGCCCCGAAGACGGTCTCGCAGGTGCTGTGCCCGGGATCGCAGAACGACGTCTCGGTCTCCGGCAACCTGCTCTTCCTCTCCACCGACTCCTCGCGCAGCGACAGTTCCTGCAACAGCACCACGCAGCCCGCGACCGAGAAGTCCTCGTGGGAGGGCATGAAGGTCTTCGACATCACCGACAAGGCGAACCCGAAGTACGTCGCCGCGGTCGAGACCGCCTGCGGTTCGCACACCCACTCACTGGTGCCGGAACGCAAGAACGTCTACATCTACGTGTCCTCGTACTCGCCGAGCGCCACGTTCCCCGACTGCCAGCCCCCGCACGACGGCATCTCGGTCATCAAGGTGCCGCGCCACGCGCCCGAGAAGGCCGCGGTGGTGAACTTCCCGGTGCTCTTCCCCGGTGAGGGACCCGACGGCGGCGGCAACCCGGGCTCGCCCACCAACCCGGGCGTCTCCAAGACCACCGGCTGCCACGACATCACCGTGCTGCCCTCCAAGGACCTCGCGGCGGGCGCCTGCATGGGCGACGGCATCCTGTTCTCCATCAAGGACCCCGAACACCCCAAGGTCATCGACCAGGTCGAGGACAACGTCAACTTCGCGTTCTGGCACTCCGCGACCTTCAACCAGAAGGCCGACAAGGTCGTGTTCACCGACGAGTTGGGCGGCGGCGGCGCGGCCACCTGCAACGCGGCCATCGGCCCGAACCGCGGTGCCGACGGCATCTACGACATCGTCGGCAAGGGCGACCGGCGCAAGCTGGTCTTCCGGAGCTACTACAAGATCCCCCGTCACCAGGCGGACACCGAGAACTGCGTGGCCCACAACGGCTCGCTGATCCCGGTCAAGGGCAAGGACCTCATGGTGCAGGCCTGGTACCAGGGAGGCGTCTCCGTCTGGGACTTCACCGACTCCCTCCACCCGAAGGAGATCGCCTACTTCGAGCGCGGCCCGCTGAGCACCGACACGCTCCAGGTCGGCGGCTCATGGTCGGCGTACTACTACAACGGCTACATCTACTCGAACGACATCGCCAAGGGCTTCGACGTCCTGAAGCTCAGCGACCGGCGCACCGACCCGGCCAAGCGGGTCCACCTGCGCGAGCTCAACGTGCAGACCCAGCCGGACTACTTCGACTGATCGTCCGGCAGGCGGCCGGTCGCGAAGAACCGTGACAGATCCGCCCCGTGCGTGGCCGCGGCGCCCCCCGGGTGCGGGGGGCGCGCCCCATAGCCCACGCGGGAGTATTGGGGGGGAGACACCCCCCGCCCCCGCTGGG
>NZ_JBHWEL010000007.1:143307-161565 GCF_042734135.1 Streptomyces sp. NPDC059668
CGCGCACTAACTCCACGGCGGCGGGGGGGGGGGGGGCCCCTCCCCACACACCCCCACCCCCCCCCCCGGGCGCGCCCCGGGGCCCGCGCGGGGCCCGCCCCCCCACCCCCATCTCCCAGTCGAGGTCGTAGCGCTCGAACAGCTCCGCCCGCAGCGTCGGCACGGGCATCGGCGCACCCGGCACCAGAGCCGCGTAGACCGCGCCCATGAGGAGCGCCCGCAGCATCGGGTAGTCGGTGGCCGCGTCCGGTGAGCCGTGACCGGCGACGGTCTCCCGCAGGAGCTGCGCCAGCCGCTGCTGCTCGGGACACTGCACGAACCCCTCGTCCTGCAGGATCCCGGCCATGTGCTGACGCATGAGGACCGGCCTGTCCCGGGCCAGGCCGAGGACCGCGTCGATGGCCCGTGCCATCCGCTCCCGGCCGTCCGCGGTGCGCGGTTCGCGCTCCAGGCCCTCCTCCAGCGTGCGGTGCATCAGCCGGTGCACCGCGGACTGCACGAGCTGGCGCTTGCCCGGGAAGTAGTACGACACGAGTCCGCGCGCGGATCCCGCGCGATCGGCTATGTCCCCGAGCGTCGTCGCGTCGTATCCGCGCTCGCCCACCAGCTCCAGCGCGGCCTGAAGAAGTCGCTCCCGGGAACGCCGCCGCAGCTCTTCGTTGACCGACGGGCTGCGCGGGGACATCCTGTAACTCCTGTGTTGACTGGCTGCCAGCCAACTATACTCAGGCCGTCCGGGTCGCGACCCCGTCAGGGGTCCGCTTCGGGCTGCCGTCCGCCTGGGGCGTCGCGGGGGAACGTCTCAGGCGGACGTGCGGTGCGGGGGAGGTTCTCCTTACAGTGGGCACGAGTCCCGAGGAGGCTTACGGACATGAACCAAGAGCAGATCCTGGCGAAGATCACGGCGATGGTGGACGACGAGCGACAGCTCCGCGACGCCCTGTCGTCGGGGCAGATCGACTCCGACACCGAACATCAGCGGCTCGGGCAGCTGGAGCGCGAGCTCGACCAGTGCTGGGACCTGCTGCGTCAGCGGCGCGCGAAGACCGAGTTCGGGGAGAACCCGGACGAGGCCCACGTACGGCCGTCCTCGCAGGTCGAGGGCTACCAGAGCTGAGCCTGGGGCCGCCGGGGCCGGGAAGCCGGGCGGCCGGTCAGTCGATCAGGTCCAGCACCGGCCGCAGTCCGTCGGGCCGGGCCGCCACGGGCAGGTGGTCCACGAAGTGCACCGCGCAGCCCAGCGCCGTCGCGCCTCCGTCGGCCCGGCGGTCGTCCCCGACCATCAGCGTGTCCTCGGGCGCCGCCCCCAGCGCCTCGCAGGCGGTCGCGAAGAGCCGGACGTCCGGTTTCTGGACGCCGTGCTCGTACGACAGCACGTAGGCGCCCACGTACGGGTCGAGACCGTGCTCACGGAAGACGGGCCGCAGATCCCAGCCGATGTTGCTGACCACGCCCACCGCCACCCCGCGTCCGCGCAGCTCGGCGAGCACCTCCACCGCGTCGGGATAGGGGCGCCAGGCGGCGGGACTCATATGGCGGTCGTACAGTGCGTCGTGCAGCGCGGGATCGGGCAGCGGCACCTGCCGGGAGGCGCCGGTGAACGCGGCGCGGTGCGACGCGGCACTCTCGTCGCGCCGACGCCACACCTCCGCCAGTTCCGTCGGCAGCGGCCGTGCGGGGACGGCACCGCCGGGGAGCGCGCCGGCGGCCTCCAGTTCGGCCGCCTTCCGCGTCAACTCCGCCTCGGGGACGGTGACTTCGGCCTCGGCCAGCACGGCACGCAGCCAGGACTCGGTGGACTCGACGCGGAACAGGGTTCCGGAGAAGTCGAAGAGCACGCACTTGATCGTCATGAGGGCGATCCTTGGTGGCGCGGCCCGTACGGGTCAAGGGCGCACCGGGCGGTACCGGTGTCCCCGCCGTGCCCCTGCCCGGGCCGCCTGTGCTGCTACGGGGGTGCGGACGACCCGGCAGCAGCCGAGACCGGTCCGAGGGCGCCGCGCGGGCCGAACCGCACCCGTCGGCCGGTCTGAGGGCGCCGCGCGAGCCGAACCGCACGCGTCGGCCGGTCCGTGAGCCCTCCGTCCAAGCGGTCGGGCCTTCGGCGTGGCCAGCACCGTCCGCGCGGCCCGCGCGGTGTCGCGCTCCTCGTACGACCGGAGGGCGCGAGGTACGACCGGAAGGGCGCGAACCGCGTGGAAACCTGCCGACCCACGCGACATCATCCGGCGCCACCGGGAACCCTCTGGCCTGGTGCCGGCGCGCCCGCGTCGCACGTCTCAGCCGAGTGCCCGCAGCGCCGGTACGAACGTCACCAGCAGCGGGACGACGGGCACCAGAGTGGCCGCCGCCGTCAGACGCAGCCGCCGCGACGGCGTCAGCCGGTCCTGGGGGGTGAGGAGTCGGCGCACCCGCGCGGGGAGATGGGCCTGCGGGGTCGGACAGGGTCCGAACACGCCCCGGTCCTCGTTGAGTTCGACCAGTGCGAGGGCGATGGTGAGACGGCCGAAACGGCGCGACGCCATGTCGTCGGCGGCCAGTTCGACCAGGCGGTGCATCTCGTCGCGGAACGCGGCGAAGACCGGGACCGACGGGAAGCCGACGGCGAGCGCGGCCGAGCAGTGCAGCAGCCAGTCGTGCCGGGCCCGCGCGTGCCCCTGCTCGTGGGCGAGCACGGCATCCAGCCGACGACCCTTGAGGCGGCGCAACGCGGCCGTGGTGATGACGAGTTGAGGTGCGGGACCGGGCAGGAACCAGGCGTCCGGACGCTCGCCCTCCAGTACCACCAGCCGATCGCTGCTGGGCTCCTCGCCGGGCAACAGCGGTGCGCGCAGGCGCAGTTCGGCGCGGCTGTGGCGATGACGCGCCCGCGCGCCGAGCACTTCGCGGATCAGCATCGCCGCGGTCCACGCGCCGCCGCAGGCCAGCACCACCGCCGTCGTCGCGGCCCACGGACCCTTGGCGCTCAACGCGTAGGCGTTCACGACCGAGTGGGGCGCGGGAGCGAACACATGGCCGCGTACGGCCACCCAGGCGGCCGCCGCACTCAGCGTCATCGACAGCACACAGCACAGCAGAACGGCCGCCACCACGCACTGCCACACCCACAGGGCGACCACAGGTTCGCGGTCCGGCCAGTCCGCCCGGGCGAGCAGCCGTGGAGCGACCACGGCGGCCAGGGCGCCGAGCAGCAACAGTGCCGCGGGGACCATCATGGGTGAAGCCTATGAGCGGAGCGTCGCCGGGGGATACGGGCGGCGACGGCAAAGTGACGTACACCACGGTTTCCCGGGGCGGTCGGAGCGGTCCCGCGGGGTGGACGGGCGCACGGGTCAGAGCGTGACCAGCATGGCGAGCATCGCGATACCCATCGACAGCCGGCACGCCTGTGACAGCTCGGGACGGTCGCCCCAGCCGGGGGCGCGGGCGGGACCGGCCGTGACCGTCGTCCCGCCGGTTCCGGCCGCGACGCCGACCGGCAGCAGCCGGAACCCGGACAGCAGCACATACGCGGTGAAGTAGAGAAGGAGTGCCCCCGTCACCAGCGGCACGCCGGAACCGCCGTGCGTGTGGTGGTGTCCGGGGGAGGCGGCCATCACGCCCGCCATGTAGACCATCGCGCAGGCCCCCACCAGATGGTGCAGATGGTGGCCGCCGCCGCGAGCCGCCCACAGTGCGCGCAGGGCGGCCGCGCCGAACACCGCGGCGTACCCGAGCCAGGCCCAGTGCGGCGGGGCGACCACGGCCGCGGGCACGGCCATCGCCGCCATGCCGAACCCCATGAGCGCCTCGCCGCCGGCCGTGCGGCGCTGTTCCTCGATCGCGCTGCGCATCCGCAGCAGGCAGTAGGCCCCGGTCGCCGCGCACAGCGCGACGAGCAGCCAGCCGGGCGAAGCCGGTCCGTGCACCGTGTACCTCCCCCGCTCGACGCTGTCGGACGTCGGACCGGGCATGCCCGCGCACGGCTCCGTGCAAGCCGGTGACGACCGGGCGCAAGGGTGCATTCGGGGGAGCGTACGGGGAGCGTCGCAGGTGGGAGAGGTGGAGGTGACGACACCGATATGTAACGCAAGTGTTTTACTTATAAAACATCTGTTATTCTTCACCGTATGAGCACCGCGACCCCCCAGACCCCCAGGACGCGCCGCACCCGTCACCCCTCGGGCGTGCGTCGCCTCCCGCTGGCCGGGGTGCTCCGCCTCGGTCGGCCCTCCGACATCTGGTTCAAGCCCGCCCTGAGCGTGGTGGTCTCGGTGGCCCCGCCGAACCTGGCCCTCCTGGCACTCGGCCGGCTGGACCTGGCGATGTACACCATGGCCGGGTCGCTCTGCGCGCTCTACGCCCACAACCGTCCCTACGCCGCCCGGGCCCGGGCCCTCGCCGGGGTGGTGCTCGGCATGCTCGCCGGACTCGCCGTCGCCCTGACCGCGGCCTCCCTCACCACGAGCCCCGTCCTGCTGGTCACGGTCGGCGCTCTGCTGGCCGCCGCGCAGAAGGTGCTGTGCGACGCCACCCGGATCGGGCCGCCCGGTCACGTGGTCCTCTCCTTCATCAGCTCCGCGTCCCTGTTCGTGCCGCAGACGCTCGGCGAGGTCCCCGGCCATCTCGCGCTCGGCGCCGCCGCGGGCGCATGGGCCTGGATCGTCGGCATGGCCCCGGGACTGCTCCGCCCGCACGGCCCGGAGCGCCGGGCCACCGCGCACGCGCTCGACGCCGCCGCGGCGTACGCGGGGACGCGGGGCGGCGGTGCCGCATCCGCCCGGGCCCGCGCCACCGCGGCCGCCGCCGTGCACGGTGCCTGGCAGTCACTGCTCTCCGCCGGCGCCCGCTCCGCGCCCCGCCGCGCCCTCGAACGGCTCGTCGTACGGGCCGAGGTGGCGATGGCGGCGCCCGCCGACACGGAGCCCGAGCGACTGCGCGGCTGGGCGCGCGACCTGCGCGGCACCGGCCCCGTACCGCACCCGGACGACCTCGGCGAGGCCGCCCGCGAACTCGTCGGTGTGGAAGTCGAACTCGCCTTCGGGGAGGAGTCGTTGCCGCGGCGGCTGGGTCCACTGGCCCCGATCGCGCTGCGCGTCGCGCTCGGCTGCTCGCTGGCCGGCTACGCCTCGCTCGCCCTCGGCGTCGGCCGCCCCTACTGGGCCCTCGTCACCGCCGCCTCGCTCTACCAGACCAACGTCACCCTGACCTGGAGCCGGGGTGTGCAGCGCGTCGTCGGCAACCTCGTCGGCGTACTCCTCTTCGCCGCCCTCGTCCCGTTCGCCCACCTCGGACCGGCGGCCCTCGTCCTGTGCTGTCTCGCCCTCAACTTCGGCGCCGAGGCGCTGATCGGCCGCAACTACTGGCTCGGCAGCGTCTGTGTCACCCCCATGGCCCTGCTCATCACCGAGTTCGCCCACGTCCAGCGGTCCGGCGAGCTGATGACCGACCGGGTCGTGGACACCCTGGTGGGGGCCCTGGTCGGCTTCGCCGCGGCGGTCGCCGTCACCAACCGGCGGGCCGGTGACCGCGTCGAGGACGCCCTCGACGCGGTCGAGCACGCCGACGAGAGCGCCGCACGGCTCCTCGGTGCCGAGCGTCCCGCGCCCGGCGCCCTGGAATCCGCCCGCCGCGACCTGGCCCGCGCCGTCGTCGAGCTGCGTGCCGCCGCCGACGCCGCGGCCGGCGAATGGTGGCAACGCGCCCTGCCGGAGGAGCGGGTGATGCGGGTGGAACGGTCCGGACACCGTACGCTCGCGGCGACGGTACGACGGCAGGGACTGCACTCCGTGGAGGGCGCACAGGCATGACGGCAGCGAACGGGCGGGCCGCGGACGGAGAGACCGGCGCCGGACGGGCGGTGGCGCCCGGGGACACGATGGCCGCCGTCGTGCAGCAATGGCGTGCGGTGCACCCCGACATCGACACCGGCCCGATGGAGATCATCGGCCGCATCAACCGTTCGGCCGCGCTCCTCCAGCAGGCCGAGGACGCCCCGCTGCGCCGGGCCGGGCTGACCCGCCCCGAGTTCGACGTCCTCGGGACCCTGCGCCGTACCGGACACGAGCTGACCCCCAGCGAGATCGCCCGCGAGACGTTCTCCTCCGGCGCGGCCGTCACCAAGCGTCTCAAGCAGCTGACCGAGCGCGGCCTGGTCGAACGGCGCGGCGACACCCGTGACCGCCGGGTCGCGCACGTCCGGCTCACCGACGCGGGACGTGAACTCGTCGACGGCATCCTGCCCCAGCAACTCGCCTACGAGACGACGGCCCTGTCCGGCATCGACCCGGCCCGCCGACGTGAACTCGCCTCACTGCTCGGTGAGTTGCTCGGCCAGCTGGAGGGCCGTCTCGGGGTCCCGCGCGGCTGAGCGAGGCCGGGCGGCGCCCGCAGACCCCGCTCGGCGCGCCGGCTTCGGCGCCCGCCCGCTCCGCCGTGCTCCGGCACCTGCGGGTTCCGTGCGCGCGGCGCTCCCCGACAGGGTGGCGCCGACACGGACACCCCTGCTCCGGCCGCCCTCAGACACCGGGCCGGTAGCGCAGCGGATGATCCGCCGGGATCTCCACGAGCACGATCTCGGTACCGTCCGGGTCCGCGATCCACATCTCGATCAGCCCCCAGGGCTCCCGCACCGGCGGACGGACGACCTCGACGCCGGCGGCCGTCAGCTCCTCGTGGGCCGCGGCCGCGTCGGCCACCTGGAGCCACAGCCTGAGCGCGGGCGAGGGCGGCACGTCGGAACGCCCGGAGACCTCCAGGAAACCGCCGCCGAGGAAGTAGACGGTGCCGCGCTCGGGCCCCGTACCGAACTCCCGGTGGACGGCGAGGCCCAGCTGCCCGCCGTAGAAGGCGCGGGAGCGCTCCGGGTCGGCGGGGCGCAGAAGGGTCCGGCTGCTCAGTACATGCACCATGCCCCCGGAGCCTAAGGGCTGTCCCGTGATCGCCGGTGGATCAGCGCGCGGCGTCGGACGCGGTGCGTCGTGCGGCGGAGGGTCCGCGGGGCGCCTTCGTACCGGGCGGGTCCGGGCGCTGTGCTGCGCGGTGAGGCGCCCGCGGGGTCGTCGCGCGGTGATCGACCGGGGGTCGCGGCACCGCCCTCGGACGGGGAGTTACGCTCGGCGGTGCCCGAGCCGCGCCAGAGATCCAGACGATCCAGAGATTCGAGGAACCGCTCCATGGACACCGCCGCCTCCCAGGGACTGACCTTCCGCGACGCCACCGACGCGGACGTGGACGTCCTCGTCGCGCTGATCGAGTCCGCGTACCGCGGTGACTCCAGCCGGGCCGGCTGGACCACGGAGGCGGACATCCTCCAGGGGCAGCGGACCGATCCGGAGGGCGTGCTCGGTGTCATCAAGGCGTCCGACAGCCGGCTGCTGACCGTCGAGCGGGACGGCGCCGTCGTCGCGTGCTGCCAGTTGGAGCACCGTGGCGACCACGCCTACTTCGGTATGTTCGCGGTCAGCCCGACGCTCCAGGGCGGCGGCCTCGGCAAGGTGGTCCTCGCCGAGGCGGAGGCGTACGCGCGCGAGACCTGGGGGGCCGCGGAGATGCACATGACCGTGATCTCCGTACGGGACGACCTCATCGCCTGGTACGAGCGGCGCGGCTACCGCCGTACGGGACGGATGACCCCGTTCCCGTACGGCGACGAGCGCTTCGGTGTCCCGCAGCGCGACGACCTGCGGTTCGAGCTGCTGGTCAAGCCGCTGGCCTGACGTCCGCCGAGGCCGTGGGCGCCCGCGACGCGGGCGCCCGGGCGGGCGTCGGCGCGGGCGTCACGCGGTGAAACGGCCGGTGCGTTTGATCTCGGGGTAGTCGGTGGTCGCGCCGTCCAGCTCCAGGGCACGCACCAGCCGCAGCTGGTCCTGGGTGTTCACCACCCACCCGATGATCCTCAGACCGGACTTGCGGGCGTGCTCGACGACCTCCAGGGTCAGCCGGCGGATGTTGAGACAGACGGTCGCGGCACCGGTCTCCACGGCGCGGTCCACGACGTCGACGCCGTAGCGGCTCGCGATCAGCGCGGTGCGGACGCCCGGCACCAGCCGGGTGACCTCGGCGATGGCCTCGTCGTGGAACGACGACACCTCGACGCGTCCCACCAGGTCGCGCCGGTGCATCACGTCGGCCAGGGCCCGCGCGGCCGCCGTGTCCTTGATCTCGGCCTGCAACGGCGCCCTGACGGCGTCCAGGACCTCTTCGAAGACGGGCACGCGCTCACCGCACCCGGCGTCCAGCGCCCGCAGCTCCGCGAGTGTCATCTCGGAGATCGGCCCCGAACCGTCGGTCGTACGGTCCACCTCCGCGTCGTGCATGACGACGAGTGCGCCGTCCTTGCTCAGATGCAGATCGAGTTCGATCAGGTCGAGGCCCGCGTTCTGGGCGGCGATGAAGGAACGGAGGGTGTTCTCGGGCTCGACACCCATCACTCCGCGATGACCGATGGTGAGGAAGTTCAAGACGCGACTCGCTTCCGTCGACGGCGGCTCTGCGCGCGCGTGGTCCCGGCGGCGCCCACGCGGCAAGGCCGCAGCCTAATCGCCCGGCCGCGCGATGTACCCGCTCGTACGCCAGGCGGGGCGTGTCCCGGCCGGGCGGGGGACGCCCGGCCCGGCCGGGCCGGGTCACCCGGGGGTGGGCGAGTCCTGTGGTGGTTGACGCGTCGGGCGACCACGGCCCGCACGGCGGTCCGGCCCGCCGTCATGACCTCCCGCGGATGCCCGGAACGCTCCTACCGTTTGGCGGAAGTGGTCGCCCACGCGGTGTACGACAGGAAAAAGAGCGGTGAAGGTGGGGGTTGCGCAGGATAATCTATCGAGTCTCCCCTTGCGAGAAGGAACCTCATTTACATACGGTGTGCATACGCGAGGTTCTCCCGTGGAGGATGAGACATGACGGAAATTCTTGTGCAGGTGGGTACGGAGGAGCAGGTTCCTCCCGTGGGCAGGGTGGTGGAGCATCCGGCTTGGCCCGTGCTCAAGGATGCCGTGGAGGAGATCCGGCCGTGGCAGTCCAAGGACGGCTCGATCGACTTCGAGGCGGAGGGCGCCCCGGACGCCGCGGACGCCGGTCTGGCCGTACGCCGGGCGATAGACGCCGTCGAGCGGCTCGCCCCGCTGCTGCCGCACGACGCCGCCTACCACGAGGCGCTCGTGAAGGATCTGCGCGGCTGGGCCGACGGGGGCTTCCAGGTCCCCGACTTCCTGGACTCGCTGCTCGCCTTCCAGCCCGCCGCGAACCGTGAGGACGGCCTCCAGCACCTGGTGGTCTTCCCGATGTACACGCAGAACGGCAACCCGGACCGCAACTTCGAGGCGGTCGTGCTGCGCATGGTCTGGCCGGACTGGCTGGCCGAGCTGGAGCGCACCCGATACGACAACCCGCTGTTCTGCGGGATCACCTTCGAGGACTTCACGGCCGGCTACGACACGAACTCGGCCGTCCTCTTCCCGGAGACCATCGCCGTGCGCGAGGCGCCGGCGCGCTTCAGCTGGGGCGGCATCTTCTGCGACCGCGAGGCCGCACGCTTCCGCGCCGTCACCGAGGCCGCCGTGGACGTCCTGGGCCTCGAGCTGCCCGAGGACATCGCCGCCATGGTGCAGGACCAGGAGCGCTGCGAGCAGGCCTTCGTGCTGTGGGACATGGTCCACGACCGCACCCACAGCCACGGCGACCTGCCCTTCGACCCGTTCATGATCAAGCAGCGGCAGCCGTTCTGGATGTACGGCCTCGAAGAGCTGCGCTGCGACCTCACCGCCTTCAAGGAGGCCGTGAAGCTGGAGGCCGAGGGCCACCAGCACGGCCGTGACGTGCAGTACGCGGTGCTCTTCGACCGGATGTTCCGCTTCCCGGTCACCGGTGACCGCGTGCGCAACTACGACGGCCTCGGCGGGCAGCTGCTCTTCGCCTACCTGCACAAGCACGACGTCGTCCGCTGGACCGACAACAAGCTGCACATCGACTGGCAGCGCGCCCCGCAGGTCACCAACCAGCTGTGCGCCGAGATCGAGGAGCTCTACCGGGCCGGCATCGACCGTCCCAAGCTCGTCCACTGGTTCAAGGCGTACGAGCTGGTCTCCGCCTACCTCGCCCCGCACCCGGGATCGCGCTGGGCCAAGGGCCCGGACGCCCTGGATCTGGACCTTCCCCCGCGTAAGCTCGTGGACGACGTGCTTCCGGACGAGTTTCCGCTGAGCATGTTCTATGAGGCGCTCTCCAAGAAGCTGAAGAACGTGATCGCCTCGACCAGGGGCATCACCGCGGCCGGCGCCGAGCGGGTCGCCGCGTGAGCGCCCGCGCCGAGGACGCTCAGGAGGCGAAGAAGATGGCGAACGGAGCTCTCAGCGGTGCGGTGATCGCGGTGGCCGGCGCGGGGGGACCCGCCGGACGCGCGACGCTGGCCCGGCTCGCCGACGCGGGTGCGACCGTCGTCGGCTCGGACAACGACCCCGAGCGGCTCGCGGCGGCCGTGGACGCGGCCCGCTACGGGCACGGCGGCGCCACCGTCGTCGGGGACACGGTCGACCTGCTCGACCTGGGGTCGACGCGCGAGTGGGCCACCCGCATCGAGAAGGACTTCGGCCGCGTCGACGGTCTGGTCCACCTCGTCGGCGGCTGGCGCGGCAGCGAGACCTTCACGAAGACGAGTCTGGACGACTGGGACTTCCTGGAGCTGCTGCTCGTCCGCACCGTGCAGCACACCTCCCTCGCGTTCCACGAGGCGCTGCAGCGCAGCGACCGGGGCCGGTACGTCCTGATCAGCGCCGCGGCCGCGAGCAAGCCGACCGCGAGCAACGCCGCGTACGCCGCGGGCAAGGCCGCCGCCGAGGCCTGGACGCTGGCCATGGCCGACTTCTTCCGCAAGGCGGGGGGCGAGGCGGGTCCCACCTCCGCCGCTGCCATCCTGGTGGTCAAGGCACTGGTGCACGACGCGATGCGCGCCGAGCGCCCGAACGCGAAGTTCGCGGGCTTCACGGACGTCGACGCGCTGGCGGAGTCCATCGCGGGCGTCTGGGACCTGCCCGCCGGTGAAGTGAACGGAAAACGTCTGTGGCTGACCGAGAAGCCGTGAACCCTCCGAAGACCGACGCCCGGCGTCACCACGACCCGGCCGTCCGCGGCTTCGCCAGCGACAACTACGCGGGCGCCCACCCCGAGGTGCTCGCGGCGGTGGCGCTGGCCAACGGCGGACACCAGGTCGCGTACGGCGAGGACGACTACACGGCGAACCTGCAGAGGATCGTCCGCAGCCACTTCGGTGCCACCGCGGAGGCCTTCCCGGTCTTCAACGGCACCGGGGCCAACGTGGTCGCGCTCCAGGCGGTCACCGACCGCTGGGGCGCGGTGATCTGCGCGGAGAGCGCGCACATCAACGTCGACGAGGGCGGCGCGCCCGAGCGCATGGGCGGCCTCAAGCTGCTCACCGTCCCGACGCCCGACGGCAAGCTCACCCCCGAGCTGATCGACCGGCAGGCGTACGGCTGGGACGACGAGCACCGCGCCATGCCGCAGGTCGTCTCGATCACCCAGAGCACCGAGCTCGGCACGCTCTACACGCCCGACGAGATCCGTGACATCTGCGACCACGCCCACGCGCACGGCATGAAAGTGCACCTGGACGGGTCCCGGATAGCCAACGCGGCCGCCTCGCTCGACGTCCCGATGCGGACGTTCACCAACGCGGTCGGCGTCGACATCCTCAGCCTCGGCGGGACGAAGAACGGCGCGCTGTACGGCGAGGCGGTCGTCGTCATCAACCAGGACGCCGTCCGGCACATGAAGCATCTGCGCAAGCTCTCCATGCAGCTGGCCTCCAAGATGCGCTTCGTCTCCGTGCAGTTGGAGGCGCTGCTCGCCAAGGACCTGTGGCTGCGCAACGCCCGCCACTCCAACGGGATGGCCCAGCGGCTGGCCGAGGGCGTGCGCTCGGTGCACGGCGTGGAGATCCTCCACCCGGTGCAGGCCAACGCGGTCTTCGCCCGTCTCCCGCACGACGTGAGCGAGCGGCTGCAGAAGCGTTACCGCTTCTACTTCTGGGACGAGGCCGCGGGCGACGTCCGCTGGATGTGCTCCTTCGACACGACCGAGGACGACGTCGACGGGTTCCTGGCCGCGCTCAAGGAGGAGATGGCCCAGCGCTAGCCGCGCGTCCACCTCGAAGGGTCTGCATAGATATACGGTCGACCGAAAAGTCATTGACTTGCGGTCGGCCGTATTCCTATGCTCTGCGGCTATGCGGCTCATCCAGGAAAACCCCGACCTCTCCGCGTACTTGGCCGACGACGAAGTGATCGACCACCGCCATCCGCTGGTGCGGGAGACGGCTGCCCGGCTCGCGAAGGACGCCACCGACTCGTATGCCTATGCGCGAGCGGCCTTCGAATTCGTGCGCGACACCATCCCGCACTCGCACGACTCCGGTGACCCGCGGGTCACCTGGCGCGCCTCCGACGTCCTGGAGCGGCGTACCGGGATCTGTTACGCGAAGGCCCACGCCCTGGCCGCGCTGCTGCGTGCCGAGGACATCCCGACGGCGTTCTGTTACCAGAGGTTCGACGAGGTGCACGGGCTGGTGGCCGTCCGGTTCCACGGGGCCTGGCACCGGCAGGACCCCCGCGGCAACAAACCGGGGGTGGACGCGCAGTTCTCCCTGGACGGCGAGCGGCTCGCCTTCACGCCCGACCCTCAGTCCAATGAGCTGGACTATCCAGTCCTGTACGCTGAACCTCACCCGGCCGTGCTGAGCGCTCTCAGAGCCGCCCCCGACCGGCCGCGTCTGTGGAAGACGCTTCCCACCGCACTCTGAGGCAAGGCAGGCACCGCGGATCATGACTCTCACGCTCACGGTCTCCGACGAGGTGCGCGCCCTGGCACCCGGCTTCACCCACGTCGCCGTCGAGGCCCACGGGCTCTCCAACGGGCCGAGCACCGAGGGGACTTCGGCGCTGCTCGACGACGCGGCCCGGAGGCTGGCCGGACGGCTGGACGGACGCGCTCCGCACGAGGACCCGCACATGGCGGCCTGGCGCGAGGTCTACACGGCCTTCGGTTCCAAGCCCTCGCGGACCCGCAACTCGGCGGAGGCGCTGGCCAGAAGGGCGCTGTCGGACGCCGGACTGCCCCGGATCAACTTGCTGGTCGACCTCTACAACGCGATCAGCGTCGCCCATCTGATCCCGGTCGGCGGCGAGGACATCGCGCACGTCAGCGGCGGGATGCGGCTCGTACGGGCCACGGGCGACGAGGAGTTCGTGACCGTCGCCGGCGGCACCGGGGCCGTCGAGCACCCGGACGCGGGGGAAGTGGTGTGGCGCGACGGGGCCGGCGTGACCTGCCGGCGCTGGAACTGGCGCCAGGGACCGCGTACCCGGCTCACGGAGGAGTCCACCTCCGCGATCTTCCTGCTGGAGGGTCTCGCACCGCTGCCGGTGGTCGGGATCGAGGCGGCGGCCGCCGAACTCGCGGACCTGCTGGCGAAGTTCAGCCCCGGGGCACGCGTCACGGTGCGTGCCCCGGAGTGACGCTTCAGCGTGCCTCGGCCGCCTTGACCTCTTCGGGGGTCGGTGCCGTGCCGCCGAGGTGCGCGGGCATCCACCAGGTGTCGTCCGGCCCCTTGGGGCGGACGGGGTAGGCGCGCTGCGCGGCTTCCAGGAGCTCCTGGACCCGCTCGCGCAGTCGCCGGGTGATGGCGCCCGCGTACTGGTCCTGGGGAGCCTCCACCGGCTCGCCCACCCGGATCGTGACCGGGGTGTGGCTGCGCTTGAAGTTGCGCGGGTGCCCCTTGGTCCACAGCCGCTGGGTGCCCCACAGCGCCATCGGGATCAGCGGGACGCCGGCCTCCTGGGCCATGCGCGCGGCACCCGACTTGAAGCTCTTCAGCGTGAAGGACTGCGAGATGGTCGCCTCGGGGAAGACTCCGACGATCTCGCCCGAGCGCAGCGAGTCCAGCGCGTGCTGGTACGCCGTCTCACCCTGCTTGCGGTCCACCGGGATGTGCTTCATGCCCCGCATCAGCGGACCGGAGATCCGGTGCCGGAACACCGACTCCTTCGCCATGAAGCGCACCAGGCGCTTCTGCGGCAGGGCGGCGAGACCGTCGAAGATGAAGTCCAGGTAGCTGATGTGGTTGCTGACCAGCACGGCGCCGCCCGAGCGCGGAATGTTCTCCGATCCCTTGCAGTCGATCTTGAGGTCCCAAGCCTTGAACAACGTATGGGCGAGACCGACGACGGGACGGTAGACAAGCTCTGCCATGGACGGGGTGGACCCTTCTCTCTGCCTGGGAAGGGGTCCCCCCGGCGGGAAGTTACGCAGCCGTAGGTTTACGGCATTGCGCAGATCGTGCCCGAAGAACGGACGAGTGGCCAGTCCTGGTGCCTCGCGGCGGCGAGATCCTCGTCACGTCGCCCGCCGTGATCGACCTCGGACTTTTAACTCGCCTTTACTGCACGCGTACTGAAACCCGGCGTACGAGCAGGTACATCTCGCACCCCAGGCAGTACCCGAACGCCGCATTCAGAAACGCGGCGGCCAGCGCGCAGCCGGTCGCCGCGAGCCCCAGCCAGCCGGGCCCCACCGCGTAACCGATCAACCCCACCGCGGCGAAGGCCAGCCCGACCGCCTGGGCGAACCTCGGTGGCCCCGGCGCCTCGAACGCGGTCGGCGGCCCGATCCGCGGACGTGCGGCCGTCCTGAACAGCAGGCCGTACGGAGAGCGCGCCACGCCTCCCGCCGCACCCAGCGCGAACGCCAGTGTCTGCCAGGCCAGTAGCCAGGCGCTGCCGGTGACCAGCACGGCCGCCAGCACGACGGCCGTCACGGCCGCGCCGAACCGCGGCCCCCTCACGTCGATGTCCATGAATCAAGCATTCCGCAACCGGGGCGATCCGCGGCCCCGGGAATCTTTGCGGTCTCATGAATGCTTGTGCACATGATGAGCGGACTTGTGGTGTGCGTGGCGGTGCTCGTCGTGGCGAGCGGATACGGACTGCTGCACCGGCGGCGGAGCGGGAGGGTGAGAGTGCGCGGACGCGACGGCGGAAAGCGGCTCGGCGCGGCGGAGTTGGGGGAGGGGCTCGGCGAACGGGCCACGCTCGTCCAGTTCTCCAGTGCCTTCTGCGCCCCCTGCCGGGCCACCCGGCGGGTGCTCGCCGAGGTCGCCGGGCTGGTGCCCGGTGTGTCCCATGTCGAGATCGACGCCGAGGACCACCTCGACCTCGTCCGTGAGCTGGACATCCTCAAGACGCCGACCGTGCTCGTCCTGGACGCCGAGGGAAGGATCGTGCGCCGCGCGACCGGCCAGCCGCGCAAGGCGGATGTGATCGCGGCGCTCGGCGAGGCCGTGTGACCCCGCCGGCCACCGGGACCCGGCCGGTCCGGACCGGCCCCGTCCGCCTGTGAGGCGACGGTGAGACAGCTCCCAAAGGCCGGAGCGCACTTGACTGCGCGGGCCACCTATCGTCAGCCTGACCGTATGCCCCCGGAACTCCTTCTCTTCGAGCGTGTCCACGTGGACCTGGTCCGCACCGCGAGTGCGTG
The DNA here is from genome assembly GCF_042734135.1 of Streptomyces sp. NPDC059668. NCBI lineage: Bacteria > Bacillati > Actinomycetota > Actinomycetes > Kitasatosporales > Streptomycetaceae > Streptomyces > Streptomyces sp. NPDC059668. The sequence continues at coordinate 158,827 of NZ_JBHWEL010000007.1, forward strand.
CTGTCCGGTCCGTTGAGCACCCGCGGACCCTCTCCCGCCCTCGGCGCCGCCCGGACGGGGGACCCCCACGACACCTCTCGCAGTGAGGACGACTCCTTGACGGCCACGCCCGGTCTCGGCACCCACCAGCTCGCCTCGCCCGAACTGCTGCGCTCCGTCTTCCGGCGGCACGCCGCCGGTGTCGCCGTGATCACGGCGCGCGGCGACGAAGGTCCGGTCGGATTCACCGCCACCTCGCTCACGTCCGTCTCCGCGGAACCCCCGATCATCTCCTTCGGCGTGGGCTCCGGCGCGTCCAGCTGGCCCGCGATCTCCGAGTCCGACCACGTCGGGGTGCACATACTCGGCGAGCACCAGCAGGAGTTGGCCGCCACCTTCGCCCGCAGCGGCGCCGACCGCTTCGGCGCGCCCACCCGTTGGCGCGCGGGGCCCGAGCGCGTTCCCGTACTCGACGACGTGCTGGCCTGGCTCGTGTGCCGGATCGTGGCGCGGGTCCCGGCCGGGGACCACCGCATCGTGCTGGCCGAGGTCGTCCTCGGCGACCCCTCGGGCGCCGGGCGCCCGCTCCTCTACCACCAGGGCCGGTTCAACGGCCTGCGCGACTGACGCGGCCCTTCCGAACCTACTCGTCGGTTACACAGCGTTGCCAAGGTCACAGTGCAAAGCGCTTGCTCAGTGGGCAGGAACTGGATGTACTGGCGAGTAATATTTCGTTCGGAGCGCGGGCCGCCCCGACCGGGATCGGCCGCTTCAGGCGCCTATGCTGCCTGAAAGAAGGCAGCCCAGAAATGACGATGCAGTAGGAGAGCCGGCGTGAGCTTGAGGATCGTTGTCACTGTGAAGTACGTGCCCGACGCCACTGGCGACCGGCACTTCGCCGATGACCTGACCGTCGACCGTGACGACGTGGACGGTCTGCTCTCGGAGCTCGACGAGTACGCGGTGGAGCAGGCGCTTCAGATCGCCGACGAAGCGGACGACGCAGAGATCACCGTGCTGACCGTCGGCCCCGAGGACGCCAAGGACGCGCTGCGCAAGGCGCTGTCGATGGGTGCCGACAAGGCCGTCCACGTCGAGGACGACGACCTGCACGGCACCGACGCCATCGGCACCTCGCTGGTGCTCGCGAAGGCGATCGAGAAGGCCGGCTACGACCTGGTCATCTCCGGCATGGCGTCCACCGACGGCACCGCCGGTGTCGTCCCGGCGCTGCTCGCGGAGCGTCTGGGTGTCCCGCAGGTCACGCTGCTGTCCGAGGTCTCCGTCGAGGACGGCGTCGTCAAGGGCCGCCGTGACGGCGACACCGCCTCCGAGCAGCTGGAGGCCTCCCTCCCGGCCGTCGTGTCGGTGACCGACCAGTCGGGCGAGGCGCGCTACCCCTCCTTCAAGGGCATCATGGCCGCCAAGAGGAAGCCGGTTCAGTCCTGGGACCTGGAGGACCTGGAGATCGAGGCGGACGAGGTCGGTCTCGAAGGCGCCTGGACCAAGGTCGACTCCGCCGCCGAGCGCCCGGCGCGCACCGCCGGCACGATCGTCAAGGACGAGGGCGAGGGCGGCAAGCAGCTCGCCGAGTTCCTCGCGGGCCAGAAGTTCATCTGAGCCCCGTTCGAGGCTCGCTGAACCCCGACACGCCGACCGCCCCTCATCTTTCGTAAGCAGGAGAGAAGAAGTCCCATGGCTGAAGTTCTCGTCTACGTCGACCACGTGGACGGTGCCGTCCGCAAGCCCACCCTGGAACTGCTGACGCTGGCCCGCCGCATCGGCGAGCCCGTCGCCGTCGCCCTCGGCTCCGGTGCCGGGAACACCGCCGCCGCGCTCGCCGAGCACGGTGCGGTGAAGGTCCTCACGCACGACGCCGCCGAGTACGCCGACTACCTGGTCGTGCCGAAGGTGGACGCCCTGCAGGCCGCGTACGAGGCGGTGTCCGCCGGGGGCTCCCTGGCCGCCGTGCTCGTCCCGTCCTCCGCCGAGGGCAAGGAGATCGCGGCCCGCCTCGCGATCCGAATCGGCTCCGGCATCATCACCGACGCGGTCGACCTGGAAGCCGGTGCCGAGGGTCCGGTGGCGACGCAGTCCGCGTTCGCCGCCTCCTTCACCACCAAGTCCCGTGTCTCCAAGGGCACCCCGGTCATCACGGTCAAGCCCAACAGCGCCGCCGTGGAGGCCGCCCCGGCCGCCGGCGCGGTCGAGGCCCTCGCGGTCTCCTTCTCGGAGAAGGCCACCGGCACCAAGGTCACCGCGCGCACCCCGCGCGAGGCGACCGGCCGCCCCGAGCTGACCGAGGCCGCGATCGTGGTCTCCGGCGGCCGCGGCGTCAACGGCGCCGAGAACTTCTCGGTCATCGAGAACCTCGCCGACTCCCTCGGCGCGGCCGTGGGCGCCTCGCGCGCCGCGGTGGACGCCGGCTGGTACCCGCACTCCAACCAGGTCGGCCAGACCGGCAAGTCCGTCTCGCCGCAGCTGTACATCGCCTCCGGTATCTCCGGCGCCATCCAGCACCGCGCCGGCATGCAGACGTCGAAGACGATCGTGGCGATCAACAAGGACGCCGAGGCCCCGATCTTCGACCTCGTCGACTACGGCGTGGTCGGCGACCTCTTCGAGGTCGTCCCGCAGCTCACCGACGAGATCAAGGCCCGCAAGGGCTGATCGAGTCCGGCCGTGGGGGGGCGCCGGGGGGGGGGCGCCGCGGGGCGGGCGGGGGGGGGGGGCGGCGCGCGAGCCGCGCCGCCGCCCCCC
>NZ_JBHWEL010000007.1:161575-164821 GCF_042734135.1 Streptomyces sp. NPDC059668
GTTTGTTTTTTTTTCTCCCCCCCCGCCCGCGGGGGGCTGCCGGCGCGGGCCGGCCGCCCCCCCCCGCCCCCCCCGGGCCCCCCCCCGGGGCCTCGGTTCATCCCAGGCTCAGCGTCGCCCGCACGGGCAGGTGGTCGCTCGGGTACCGCCCGTCCGGGGAGAAGGTGTCGACCGCGGTCCGCACCGCGCGGACCCCGGGCGAGGTGAGGATCCAGTCGATGCGGTCGCCGTCGGGCACCAGTGGTCGGTAGCCGTGGAAGGTGGCGTACGGCGCCCCGCGCTCGGCCGCGGTGTCCCAGGTGTCGACGAGGCCGGCGTCCAGCATCGTGTCGTAGACCGGGTTGCGATGGGCGGCGCTGTTGAAGTCGCCGGTCACCACGACCGGCAGGGCGCGGTCGAGCCCGGCGATCCGCTGCCCGATCAGCCCGGCGGCGCGCACCCGCGCGTACTGACTCCCGCTGTCCAGATGGGTGTTGAGGACGTAGAACTCCCGTCCGCCGGCGCGCAGGTCACGGAAGCGGACCCAGGTCACCATGCGGACGTGGGAGCCGCCCCAGGTGTTCGAGGCGATCACCTCGGGTGTGTCGGAGAGCCAGAAGTGGTCGTACTCGGCCGGGGCGAGACGCTCGGTGTCGTAGAAGACCGCCACGAACTCGTCACGGCTGCCGCCCGCGCGGCCGGTGCCGATCCAGTCGTAACGCCCTCCGAGATCGGACGCGATGTCACGCACCTGCGGGTAGAGGCCCTCCTGCGTGCCGATGACGTCGGGGGCCGCGCGGCGCAGCAGCTCGCGCATCACCGGACGGCGCGTGGCCCAGCTGTGCGGCTCGGCGGTGCTCGCGAAGCGCAGGTTGAACGTCATGACGTCCAGTGGGTGGTCGCCGCCACCGCCACCGCCGCCGCGGCCGGCGGACGCGGACACCGTACCGAGCAGGGGCACGGTCACCGCGGCGGCCACCGCGGTCCGCAGGCCCAGGCGCCGGGTCACCCGGCGGACGTCCGACATGTGATCCCCTCCCCGCACGGCCAGCATGAGGGGTGCGGGGTGGTGCGGGGAAGAAGGCCTGGGGCAGGAGAGAGGGCGACGGGTCAGGGCGCGACCAGGGTGCGGACAGGTGTTGACCACGGGAAGCGCCCTGGATAACTTCGCTCTACGGATTGTTGATTCCGTGAAGCGGAAAACAGGAGGGTGTGGGATGGGCAAGGGCCAGCAGGAGAACGTGGCGACGAGTCTCGCGGGCGCCGTCAGCGAGGAGATCAGCGCCTCCCTCGCCCCGGTCGACGCCGAACTGGAACGCCGCTACCCCGGAGACCCCGGCACCCGGCAGCCCGTCCACACCGTGTACGTCCCCGCCGACGCGTTCGCGGCCGACACCGTCCGGTCCTGGGGCGACCGGGCGCTCGCGGCCCTCGACGAGCACGCCCCCGACGCCGCCTCCTTCGCCGCGGTCCTCGGCCTCGGCGACGAACTCGCCGGGCCCGTGTACGACCGGGTGCGGGCCAAACTGGAGCGGGAACCCGTCGAGGACCTGCGTGTGGACTTCGAGGACGGCTACGGTCCGCGTCCGGACGCCGAGGAGGACGAGGCGGCGGCGCGCGCGGCCCGGCTGATCGCGCAGGCGTACGCCGACGGTACGGCGGCTCCGTACATGGGCATCCGCATGAAGTGCATGGAGGCACCGGTCCGCCGGCGTGGCATCCGTACGCTCGACGTCTTCCTCACCGGTCTGATGGACGCGGGCGGTCTGCCCGAGGGACTGGTCCTGACCCTCCCCAAGGTGACGTACGCGGAGCAGGTCACCGCGATGGTGCGGCTGGTGGAGGAGTTCGAGAAGGCGCGCGGGCTCACGCCCGGGCGGATCGGCTTCGAGATCCAGATCGAGACCAGCCAGTCGATCCTGGCCACCGACGGCACCGCGACCGTCGCCCGGATGATCCAGGCCGCCGAGGGGCGCGCCACGGGCCTGCACTACGGCACCTTCGACTACAGCGCCTGTCTCGGCGTCAGCGCCGCCCACCAGGCCAGTGATCACCCGGCCGCCGACCACGCCAAGGCGGTCATGCAGGTCGCCGCCGCGGGCACCGGCGTACGGGTCTCGGACGGTTCCACGAACGTGCTGCCGGTCGGCCCGACCGCGAAGGTGCACGACGCCTGGCGACTGCACTACGGCCTCACCCGTCGCGCCCTGGCCCGCGCCTACTACCAGGGCTGGGACATGCACCCCGGTCACATCCCGACCCGCTACGCGGCGGTGTTCGCCTTCTACCGGGAGGGCTTCGAGCAGGCCGCAGGCCGCCTGGCCCGCTACGCCAACCGCACCGACGGCGACGTCATGGACGAACCCGCCACCGCCAAGGCGCTCAGCGGCTACCTCCTGCGCGGCCTGGACTGCGGCGCCCTGGACATCGCGGAGGTGGCCCGGCTGACGGGTCTGACCCGAGCGGACCTGGAGGCTTTCGCCACGCCGAGGCGGGGCGACCTGACCGCCTCGGCGAAGTAGGAGCGTCCTGCGGGCGACACGGACGCGGGGCCCCTCCGGTCAACATGGTCGGGGACACCGGCCCCGGGTTTCCCCGCCCCGGCGTCCTCGCCCTCGGGCCGCACCGCAGACCCCGTACCAGCGCGTCCTGAACCGGAGTTGGACGGGGTGGGCGGAGGAGGCCTCCCGCGAGCGGCGGCACGCGATCCTCTTCCACCCGGCGCTCCGGCCGCAACAGCCGGTCGCCGTCGAGGAGTCCGGCCCCTCCGGTCACGCGCCCGGCCGCCACGGCGCTCGCGCGAACGGCGCCGGGACGAGACCGGGGGCCGGGGCCGTGCGGATCCGGAACGGCCACCGCTCAGGCGGAGGGCGGCAGTTCACCCGAGCCGCGGGTGATCAGACGGGTCGGCAGCTCTATGCGTTCCGGGGTGATGAGGGTGCCGTCGAGCTGGCGGAAGAGACGATCCGCCGCCGTGCGGCCGAGGGCGGCGGCGTCCTGGGCGACGACGGTGACACCCGGCTGGAGGAGGTCGGCGAGCTCGATGTCGTCGAAGCCGACCAGCGCGACGGGACGCCCGTGCTCGGCGAGGACCCGGACCACCGTGACCGTCACACGGTTGTTGCCCGCGAAGATCGCGGTGACCGGGGAGTCGCCCGAGAGCATCTCCTCGGCGGGGGGGGGGGGGGGGGGGCGGGGGGGGGGGGGGGGGGGCCGCGGCGCGCCCGGCGCGCCCCCCGGCGACCCCCGCCCCCCCCCCGGCCGCGC
>NZ_JBHWEL010000007.1:164831-167060 GCF_042734135.1 Streptomyces sp. NPDC059668
CCGGGACCCCCGTGCAGAGCCACTGTTTTGCGCCGCGGATTGAGCCGGGGCCCGGGGTAGGCCCCCATCCCAACCACCCCGGCGCCCCCCGCCCCCCGCACCGGGTCCGTGACGCCCAGGGACATCCAGGCGGGCTCGACCGCTATGCCCGCGTCCTCCATGGCCGCGCGATAGCCACGCAGCCGCTCGGCGGCGGTGTGGATGCGGGGCATGTCACCGATGAAGCCGATCCGGCGGTGACCGTGGTCGATCAGATGCGTCACGCCGTCCCGCGCCCCGCCGAAACTGTCCGAGAGGACCACGTCGGCGTCGATCTGCCCCGCGGGGCGGTCCACGAACACCGTGGCCACGCCCGCCTTGATCTCGGGTTCGAGGTAGCGGTGGTCGTCGCCGGCCGGAATGACGACCAGTCCGTCCACCCGGCGCGCGCACAGGGCGAGGACCAGCTCCTGCTCACGCTCCGGGTCCTCGGCGCTGGAGCCGTTGATGAGCAGCGCGCCATGGGCACGGGCCACCTCCTCCACCGCGCGGCTGAGCGGACCGTAGAACGGGTCCGCGAGGTCCTCCAGCACGAGGCCGATGCTCGCGGTGCGGCCCTTGCGCAGCACCCGCGCGCTGTCGTTGCGCCGGAAGCCCAGCGCGTCGATGGCCTCCTGCACCCGGCGTTCGGTGTCCGGGGTCACGCCTGGCTCGCCGTTGACCACGCGTGAGACCGTCTTGAGACCCACGCCGGCACGCGCCGCCACGTCCTTCATGGTGGGGCGGTTGCCGTAACGGTTCTCGGATCTGCGGGCGGTCTCTGCCACGATGTGCTGTCCTGTCCTGTCGTTCTCGGTGGCGCGGCCGTTCCTGTCGTCCACCGTGATGCGACGGTCCATGGGGGTGTATGAGGATGTGGCGTCGAGCATAGAGCCTGGACAACGTTGTCAGATGCGGGAGACACTGTTCACCGCATTCTCCGGCCTGCGCCCCCCACCGCGAGACCGGTCTGCCCTGTTTCGCAAGGTTCACCAGGAGAACTGACACTGATGCACACCGACCTCGTGGCCGCGCTCGACATCGGCGGCACCAAGATCGCCGGAGCGCTCGTGGACGGCCGTGGCCGGATCCTGCTACGCGCGCAGCGCGCGACGCCCGCGCAGGAGGACGGCGACACCGTCATGGGGGCCGTGGAGGCCGTGGTCGGTGAACTGACTCTCTCCCCGCTGTGGAACAGGGCGGCGGCCGTCGGCATCGGCAGTGCGGGCCCGGTGGACGCCTCGGCGGGCACCGTGAGCCCCGTGAACGTGCCGGGCTGGCGTGACTACCCGCTGGTGGAGCGGGTGCGCAAGGCCACGGGGGGTCTGCCCGTCGAGCTGATCGGTGACGGCGTCGCCATCACCGCGGCCGAGCACTGGCAGGGGGCCGCCCGCGGTCACGACAACGCGCTGTGCATGGTGGTGTCGACGGGCGTCGGCGGCGGGCTCGTCCTCAACGGTCAGTTGCACGCGGGCCCCACCGGCAACGCGGGCCACATCGGGCACATCAGCGTGGACCTCGACGGCGACCTGTGCCCGTGCGGCTCCCGGGGCTGTGTGGAGCGCATCGCGAGCGGTCCGAACATCGCCCGGCGTGCCCTGGAGGGCGGCTGGCTGCCCGGACCCGACGGCGACACCTCGGCCGCCGCGGTGGCCGAAGCGGCCCGTGCGGGCGATCCGGTGGCGGTGGCCTCCTTCGAGCGGGCGGCCAGGGCGCTCGCCGCGGGCATCGCGGCGACCGCGACCCTCGTCGAGATCGACATCGCCGTCATCGGCGGCGGTGTGGGCAAGGCGGGCGACGTGCTCCTCGCCCCGCTGCGCAAGGCGCTGGGCGACTACGCGACGCTCTCCTTCGTGCGGCGGCTGACCGTGGCGCCCGCGCTCATGGGCACGGACGCGGGGCTGGTCGGCGCGGCGGCGGCCGCGCTCAGCAGGCAGCCGAACGGGACGGCCGCGCGGGTCGGCGGCTGAGGGCTGCGTTCGGGGGACGGGCCGAGGTGACGGGGTGGGGTGACCGGCCGAGGTGACGGGTCGGGGTGACCGGTCGAGGTGACGGTGTGGGGCGGCCGGTCCGGGGGTGACGGGGTTGGGCTGCCGGTCCGGGGTCCGGTCGCGTAACGAACAGCTGAGTATTCGGTCCTTCGGCCGGCCGGGCGGGTGGTGGGGGTTCCGGGCGCCGCGGCGGGGCGGGCGTGGGGGGGTGGGTCTGTGC
>NZ_JBHWEL010000007.1:167070-201950 GCF_042734135.1 Streptomyces sp. NPDC059668
CCCACCCGCTCTTTCCGCGCGCGTCCGCCCGGCCGGCCGGCGCGCCGCCGCGCGCCCCCCCCGGCCGGCCGGTCATCGGGTGTGTCGCTATGTCCGTGCGTCGGTCACGCGGCCGACCGGTGTCGGTTGCGGAGTCGGTCGGTGTGTCGGTCACGGGGTCGGAAGGCGGGGGAGCGGCTCACTCCGGTGGGCGAGCCGCTCACCCGGTCGGCCGACCGCGCCGGGCCGACCTTCCCGGCCCTTACGACCTTCCCGGCCCTTCCCACCTTGCTTAGCCTCCCGGCCGGTCCGGGCCGCTCAGCAGGTCAGCCGCGCGTCCGCCCAGTCGGCGTGGTCGGAGTCGATCCCGTCACCGCCGTCGGTGACGACCAGGCGGACGACCTGGGCGCCGCTCACGTCGGCCGAGAGCGGCTGCGCGGGCATCGTGTTGGTCAGAACCCCGGTCGAGGCGACCTCGGTGCCGTCCGCCCAGATCTCGAAGGCGACGGTGCCCCTGTCGCCCTTCTCGTCGTCGACCCCGACGTCCGCGGTGACGCTCTCGCACTGTCTGCCGGTGTAGTACTCGACGGCGCTCGCGGCGTGCACACCGAGGCCCTTCGCGTGGACGACACCGCCGAGGGTGATCGGATGGCCGTCGCCCGCGGCGCTCTCGCCGTTGCTCGTGTCGCGCTCGACGGGCCCGTACCCGTTGGCCGCCGACATCCACGGCAGGTCACCGAGGGAGGAGGCGCCCGAAGGAGGGGGCACGACCACGGAGGCGGTGACGGGCAGCACGTTCTCGACGCGTTCGCCGCGCGGCGAGCGGTACGTCGTCCGCAGCGTCAGGTCGTACGATCCGGTGGCGGTGCCCTCGGGCACGGTGAGCCGCCACTTCGTGCGCAGCGAACGACCGGTCGGTACCGCCGGCGCGGTGGTCCGTGACGCGGCTTCGATCGTCCAGTCCGCCGGCCCGCTGAGCGTCACGGCGACGCGTCGCGCCGTCGTGCGGCCGAGGTCGGTGACCGTCGTCGTGAGGGTCGCCGACCCGCCCGCTTCCACCAACGGGTTTCCGTCCAGGCCGAGTTCGACGGCGGGCGGTTGCTCGGCCCAGCCGCGTCCGGCCGAGACGCGGACGAGCACCGTGCCGTGCGCGGGGACGGTCGCGGAGATGCCGCCCGCGGTGTTGTAGCTCCGGTGCCGCCACAGGTCGCGCAGGGTGTAGGCGGGAGCCGCCGGGAGTCCCACGGCCGCCGCGGTGGTGGCGATGCGCTGTGCGCCGCCGGTCTCGTTGAACAGCGCCACCGCCCGGCTGCCGTCCTTCATCTCCTTGGCGACCACCCAGCGTCCGCCCTCGGAGGAGAGCACGGTGCCCTGCTTGCCGAGGGGGTCCTGGTCGACCGCCACGACTTCCTTGTTGGCGAGGATGTCGAAGGTTGCGGGCGTCGCCTTGCGCAGGTCGGAGCCGATGAGCAGCGGTGCGGCCATGACCGACCACAGGGAGAAGTGCGAGCGGTACTCCGTGTCGGTCATCCCGCCGTTGCCGACCTCCAGCATGTCCGGGTCGTTCCAGTGCCCGGGACCGGCGTACGGGGCAAGGGGCAGGTTCTGCTTGAGGATCGACAGCATCGAGCCCCAGTTGTCGCTGATGTCCCCGGTCGTGCGCCACAGATGCCCGACGTCGGACGCCCACTGCCAGGGCTTGTTCTCTCCCCACTCGCAGATGCTGTAGACGATGGGGCGCCCGGTGTCCCGGGTCGCGGCCTCCAGCGCGTCCCGCATGGTCGTGTAGCGCTGTCTGGCGTCCACGCCCTGGTTGTTGCAGTTGTCGTACTTGAGGTAGTCGACGCCCCAGTCCGCGAACTGCCGTGCGTCGCTGTACTCGTGGCCCAGGGCGCCGGGGAAGCCCGCGCTGTCGCACGTCTTCGTGCCCGCGCTGGTGTAGACGCCGAGCTTGAGCCCCTTGGCGTGCACGTAGTCGGCGACGGCTTTGATCCCGTCCGGGAACCGGACCGGGTCCGGGACCAGCTTGCCGTCCGCGTCCCGGGAGGGCAGGGCCCAGCAGTCGTCCAGGTTGACGTACTGGTACCCGGCGTCCTTGAGGCCCTTCTCGACGAAGAGGTCGGCGATCCCCTTGACCATGCTCTCGTTGAACTCCGGCCGGCAGTGCGTGGAGTTCCAGTTGTTGAAGCCCATCGGCGGCGTGAGGGCGAGCCCGTCGGCCAGGGCCGGGGTGACCGGGTTCGTGGCGGGGGCCGCCAGGGCCGGTGCGGCGAGGCCGGTCGTACACAGCAGTCCTGCGACGAGCGCTCCGACCAATCTGCTGCGGGTCGTGCGGGTGTGAAGGTGACGCATCGTTACGTTCCTCCGAACTCGCGAGAGTCGAGATGTTCTGCATGTCCGCGACAAGCGTGCGCGTTTACGGTAGGACGTGTCTGACTCTGTTGGAAGAGGAGGGCGAGGACTGTCCGATATCCCGTCAGAACCCTTGACGACGCGATGACATGGGGAACGGCATCAGGGCCTGACGTTCGGTTGTGTTGAATGAACCCGGAGGAGGGCGCGCGGCGCGGTCGTCGACCGGCGGGCGTGGCCGAAACCGAGGGCTCGGCAGGACATCGGAGGTCCGTGCCGCATCCGTCTGTGTCGGGTGGCGCCCCGAATGGGTCAGGCGGCGCCTTGAACCCGACGTGACGCCGTCCTTCGCGGGTGTGCGGTCTTCCTGGTCGCCCGAGGGGTACGGGTCCGCGTGCCCGGGCCGGCTCGTCGCCGCGCCGGTGGGCACGGGACGCCGCCGAACGGCGTATGCGAACCCTCACGCCGGGCGGGCTCCGGAAAAAGTTACGGGCCGCTGTCGATCCGGCCGTGTCCCGTTCGACATCCTGATGTGGGGCACTTCGCCGCACGCGGCCGCGACCACGATCTGATGAGGAATCACATGGATCAGTTGCTGAGAGTCATGAACTTCAACGTGTCGAGTGACGGGATCGGTGCCGGTGAGCACCAGAGCTTCGAGAGTCCGTTCGGCCACGCCGAGCCCGAGAGACTGTTCTCCTGGGCCGGCGCCACGGCGAGCTGGCCCATGCGCACCGACCCCGGAGGGAGCCGTGGCCTCGACGACTACTTCACGCGGGACTTCGCACGCGACATCGGCGCCGAGATCATGGGCCGCAACAAGTTCGGGCCTCAGCGCGGGCCCTGGCAGGACCATGACTGGCGCGGGTGGTGGGGTGACGAACCCCCGTTCCACACCCCGGTGTTCGTCATGACCCACCACGGGCGTCCTTCGATCACGCTCTCCGACACCACGTTCCACTTCGTCGAGGGCAGCCCGACCGCGATCCTCGATCAGGCGCGGGAGGCGGCGCGGGGCAAGGACGTCCGACTCGGCGGCGGGGTCACCACCATCCGGCAGTTCCTCGACGCCGACCTCGTCGACACCCTGCACGTGGCGGTCGCGCCGGTGAAGCTCGGGTCCGGCCTGCGCCTCTGGGAGTCGCCCGATGATCTGCTCGACCGGTTCCATCTCGACGTCGTGCCCAGCCCGAGCGGCGTGACGCACCACCTGTTCTGGCGAAAATGACGCGTGGGGCCACCGGGGAATCCCGGCACGGCCGCGGCGCGTGATGCGCGAACGTGACCGCCTGCCCGGTGAACCTTCCCGGTCGGGGCGTCAGACGCCCGCCGCGCGGCGGCCCAGGACGGGCTCGGCCAGGAGCCGCGCCATGGTGCAGAGGGTCTGCCCGTGGCGGGCGAAGAGCTCGTCGCGTGAGTCGAAGTGCCCGAGATCCGCCAGGACATGGGCCGAGAGATCGCAGGCGGCGCCGGCGGCGGGGCAGACCGTCGCGCCGTCCCAGTCGATCGCCGTCCTGGACAGCGCCTCGAAGAGCGTCTCCGGTCCGGTGTTGGTGAAGCCGCCACCGGCCCCCTCGCTCAACTCGTCCAGGCCGCCGAAGAGTTCCGAGACCGACAACCAGGGCGCGGTGGCGTGGCCGGCCGGCGGAAGGCCGTCGAGGCGGAATTCCGGCCACGCGAGAAGAACCCGGTCCGGCACGATCCGGTGCAGCCGGGGAAAGCGGGGATACCAGAACGTCCCGTCCACCAGCAGCCCGCGCACCCGCGTGGCCACCCCGGACGCCCGCGCGACGGCCTCCAGTACGGCCAGCCTCTGACTGCACGATCCGCGACCACGGCGAAGTACCTCCGACACGGGCCGCTCGTCCTGCACCGAGTACACGGGCCGCACGTCCGCGACGATTTGGCGGTGGGCCCGACGCAGGGCCGCCGTCCGCAGGGCGGGATCCGAGGCGCCCGCCGATCCCGCCGGCGGACCGATGCGCCGGAGCAGCGAGGCGACGCGAGGATGCCGCCAGTCGAGGATCCGCGTCGGGGCGTCGCTCCCCGCCGCCGTTCCTCCGCCGGTCGGGTCCGTGCGGACGCGGCCTCGGGGCGTGAGAAGCGAGCTCGTCATGGCCGTGGTCCTCTCGTCCGGCACCCTCCGGGTGACGAGAGGTATCGTGACAGAGAATTTGAACGTGTTCAACTGTGGTGTGGGCATCGCACGGCACCGCGCCGTACCGCGTTCCGCCGGGATGTCCGTGCCGCGTTCCGCCGGGCGGCGCAGGGCTGCGCCGGGCCTTTCCGCGACGTGTTGGCTAGCAGGACTCGTCGAACTTGACCGCCGTGAGTTCCACCGGCTGGCCGCGGAGTGCGGCACCGGCGGCCGGAGACTGCGTGCACACCTTCCAGTTGCTCTCGACCAGGATCCAACGGTGCGCGCCGGAGGCGTCCTTGACCGTGAACGACGTGCTCGGGTCGAGCGCGTCCCGCGCCGCCTTCACGGACTTCCCCGCGAAGTCCGGAAGCTTCCCGCCCGCCGTGGACGGGGGCGCCACATCCTTCGGCGGGCATGTCTCGGCGAGCTTCACCGAACCGAAGTCCAGTGCCGTGTCGGTGCGGACCGTCGTGCCGGCCCGCACGTTCTGGGTGCAGACCTTCCAGTCCCGGTCGAGGATCTGGTGGCGGTCGCGGCCGAGCGAGTCGTGCGACGCGAGTGAGCGGAAGCCCTGCTTCTGTGCCTCGTCCTGAGCGGACTGCAGGCCCATTCCGACGAAGTCGGGCACCGCTTTCCGCTCGGCCGCGGTCGGCTTGTCGTCCTTCGCTGTCGAGGCCGCGGCGGTCGAAGTGCCCGTGGCCCTGCCGCCGTCCGTCGGCTGACAGGCGACGACGCCGCCGATCCCGAACGTGAGCAGGATGACGCCGATGATCCGAGTGTGCACGTATTCCCCCAAGTGGTGCTGGTGCGGACGGAATACACTGAACAGCATACGAAACGGCCCACGTCCGATTCCCCGCCGACCGTCATCGACCCGTGACGGACGGGCGGTTGTCGGGATCACGTGCGGCCGTGACTCCTCACTCGCAGCCCACGCCGTCCCCGTCACGGTCGAGATGGCGGCCGTAGCCGGGGTCCCCGACGTGCACGGGAGCGGCACCGGCCGCACGGGCGGCGGTGCAGTTCTCGTAGTACACGGAGCTCCCGCCGCCGCCTCCACCGTTTCCGTCGCTGTCGTCGCTACCGCCACCCGCGGCGGCCGGCCGCGCGGTCACCGTCGCCCGTACGGTCTTCGTCGCGCGCACGGTCACGGTGGCGGAGGGTGTCGCGATGACGGTCTCCGTCGCCGTCTGCGTGGCGGTGGCCGTGGTGGTGGCGGTGACGGTGGGTGTCGGGCGGGTCCGGGCCGCGGCCGACTCGGTGGAGTTGCCGCCACTGTTGCCGATGCCGACGCCGACGAGGAGGGTCACGGCGAGCGCGGGCACGACGTAGCGTTTGCGCGCCCAGCCCGGCGCGGTGCGGACGTTCGGGGCCGGGGGCCCGCCGGCGGGTCCCGCGCTGTACGGATTGGTCATGTCGTCCCCCCTGGGGCGTTTCGGGTGGGATGACGGTAGTGGCGTGAATGTGCCAGGAAGGGGTGAGCGGGGTTTGCGTGACCGAGCCGTGACTTGTCGTCACCGGACCGTGACCCGTCGCCGATTTCGGAGTTGAACCGGGCATGAAGAAGCGCAGCATGATGGCCATCGCCTCCCTCGCCACCGGGTTCGTCGTCGCGGCGATCACCCCGTCCCACGCCCTCGACGGCAGCGCCCTCGGCGACCTGCACGTCGACGACACGCTCAGCTCCGTCGACCACACGCTCAGCAGCGACAGTCTGGCCACGGACGACTCCGCGCCGGACCGCAAGGGCTGAACACCGGCCCGGGACGGCTGAGCCGAAGCGACCCGCGGGGGGGGGGCGGGGGGCCCCCCGCGGGGGGGCGGCCGGCCCCCGCGCGCGCGCGCCCCGGGGCGCGGGGGTCCCGGCGGGGGCGGGGGGGCGGCGCCCCCCCCCCGCCGCCGGGCCGCGCCCCCCCCCCCCGCCCGCCCGCGCCCCCCCCCCGCCCCGCGGCCCCCCCCCCCCCCCCCCGCGGTTCGGCTCCCTCATCAGGGGCTGGTTTCCGTGGCAGGGTGGAGCGGGCAAGCCACAGGGGGCCAACAGAAGAGGGGGAACCGTGATCGTCTGGATCAACGGTGCGTTCGGTGCGGGGAAGACGACCACCGCACGGGAACTGATCGACCTGATCCCGAACAGCACGCTCTTCGACCCCGAGGTCATCGGCGGCGGACTCACGAAGCTGCTGCCGCCCAAACACCTCGCCGAGGTCGGCGACTTCCAGGACCTGCCGATCTGGCGGCGCCTGGTGGTCGACACCGCGGCCGCCATGCTCGCGGAGCTGGGCGGCGTCCTCGTGATTCCCATGACCCTCCTGCGTCAGGAGTACCGCGACGAGATCTTCGGCGGCCTCGCCGCGCGCCGGATCGAGGTGCGCCATGTGCTCCTCGCACCGGCGGAAACGATCCTGCGCGAGCGCATCGCGGGCCGGCAGACACCCGAGGACCTGCCGGACGGCGAGATACGGATGCGTCAGTGGTGCTACGACCACATCGAGCCCTACCGCGCGGCGCTCGCCTCCTGGCTCACCGCCGACGCTCACCCCGTGGACACCAGCGCCCTGACCCCGTACGACACCGCACTGCGCATCGCCGAGGCGGTCCGCACCGGCACCGTGCCCGCCTGCGACATCGTGCAGACCCCCGAGCCCACCTCCGAGACCGTCGCCGCGGGCGTGCTCCTCTTCGACGAGCAGGACCGGGTGCTGCTCGTCGACCCGACGTACAAGGCGGGCTGGGAGTTTCCCGGCGGCGTCGTGGAGTCCGGCGAGGCCCCCGCCCGGGCGGGGATGCGCGAGGTCGCCGAGGAGACCGGCATACGGCTCGACGACGTACCCGGCCTGCTCGTCGTCGACTGGGAACCGCCCGCGCCGCCGGGTTACGGCGGTCTGCGCCTCCTCTACGACGGCGGTCTGCTCGGCTCGGACAGGGCCCGCGGACTGCTGCTGCCGGGGCCGGAGTTGCGCGCCTGGCGCTTCGTCACCGAACAGGAGGCGGCCGAGCTGCTGCCCCCGGTGCGCTATGAGCGGCTGCGGTGGGCGCTGCGGGCACGGGAGCGCGGCGCCGCACTCTATCTGGAGGCCGGCGTCCCGGTCGGCTGAGCCGCCGAACCCGGGCCGAGGGCATGAACTGACGATCAATCAGTTCAGTCTGTACGGGCCCCCGTTGCCGCGCACGGCAGTCGCGTCCGCGACCCGCCCACCGCACGGGGCGTCACGACGCCTCCCGGCGTGTGGTGGAGGAACCCCGCGCCTCGCCCCGAGGCGCGGGCCTCCTCCGGGACCACTCAGCTCGCCGCGTACTTCTGAAGGAACAGCGCCTCCGTGACCGACAGACGCTCCAACTCCTCCGGCGAGACGCTCTCGTTCACCGCGTGGATCTGCGCCTCCGGCTCGCTCAGCCCGATCAGGAGGATCTCCGCCTGCGGGTAGAGCGAGGCCAGCGTGTTGCACAGCGGGATGGAGCCGCCCTGGCCGGCCGACTGCATCTCCTCACCCGGGTACGCGACCGCCATCGCCTCCGCCATCGCCGTGTACGCGGGGCTGGAGGTGTCGGCGCGGAAGGGCTGGCCCTGGCCGATCTGCTCGGTGCTCACCCGCGCGCCCCACGGCGTGTGCGCCTCCAGGTGGGCCTGCAGCAGCTTGGTCGCCTCGGCCGCGTCCGTGCCCGGCGGCACCCGGAGGCTGACCAGCGCGCGGGCGCCCGCCTGCACGGACGGGGTGGCGCCGACGACCGGCGGGCAGTCGATGCCGAGGACCGTGACGGCGGGGCGGGCCCAGATACGGTCGGCGACCGAACCGGAGCCGATCAGCTCGACCCCGTCGAGCACCTTGGCGTCCTGGCGGAACGCCTCCTCGTCGTACTGGAGCCCCTCCCAGCGCGCGTCACCGGTGAGTCCGTCGACCGTCGTCGAACCGTCCTTCGCGCGCAGCGAGTCCAGGACCCGGATCAGCGCGCCGAGCGCGTCCGGCGCCGCGCCGCCGAACTGCCCCGAGTGCAGGTTGCCTTCCAGGGTGTCGATCCGGACCCGGACGAGGGTCATTCCACGCAGCGTCGAGGTGACCGTGGGCAGACCGAGCCGGAAGTTGCCGACGTCGCCGATGACGATGGTGTCCGCGGTCAGCAGCTCCGGGTGCTCCTCGGCGTAGCGTTCGAGACCGCCCGTGCCCTGTTCCTCCGAACCCTCGGCGATGATCTTGATGCTGACCGGAACGCCGCCGTTGGCCTTCAGCGCGCGCAGCGCGAGCAGGTGCATGACCAGGCCGCCCTTGCAGTCGGCGGTCCCTCGCCCGTACCAACGTCCGTCCCGCTCCGTCAGCTCGAACGGCGGCGAGGTCCACGCCGCTTCGTCCAGCGGCGGCTGCACGTCGTAGTGCGCGTACAGCAGGACCGTCCGCGCGCCCTCGGGCCCGGGCAGGAAGCCGTACACCGACTGCGTCCCGTCCGGGGTGTCGAGCAGCGCCACGTCCTGGAAGCCCTCGGCACGGAGGGCGTCCGCTATCCAGTTCGCCGCGCCCTCGCTCTCGGCGCGCGGAAACTGGCCGAAGTCCGCCACCGATTTGAAGGCCACCAGTTCGGTGAGCTCCGCCTTTGCCGCGGGCATCAGCGAGGCGACGGTCTCGGCGACCGGATTCGACGACATGGGCACGCTCCTTGTGGGTGCGACGTTGTACTTCTGTGTACGGGTGACCGGGTGGTGCGCACACGCGCACTGGTGTGCAGGGCGTATACGGTGCCGATCCTCCCACAGTGGTCTGCGGCGACGTCCACCGTAGGATGCGGGAGACAGGTGCGGCAGACGGCTGGACTGGGAGCAGTAGACCATCGTGAGCAGCGAGAACTCTTCGGCGGACGACGGACAGATGGTGTGGGACGTCGTCGTGGTCGGCGCGGGGCCCGCGGGCGCCTCCGCCGCCTATGCGGCAGCGGTCGCGGGACGCAGCGTCCTGTTGCTGGAGAAGGCGGACCTGCCGCGCTACAAAACGTGCGGCGGCGGAATCATCGGCCCCTCGCGCGACGCGCTGCCACCCGGCTTCGAGCTGCCGCTGAGAGACCGCGTGCACGCGGTGACGTTCTCGCTGGACGGAAAGTTCACCCGCACCCGGCGCTCCAAGCAGATGCTGTTCGGGCTCATCAACCGGCCCGAGTTCGACCAGCAGCTCGTCGAGCACGCGCAGAAGGCGGGCGCCGAGCTGCGTACGGGTGTCACGGTCTCCCGGGTCGAGCAGCACGGGTCGGCCGTGCCGGACC
Organism: Streptomyces sp. NPDC059668; assembly: GCF_042734135.1. Classification (NCBI taxonomy): domain Bacteria; kingdom Bacillati; phylum Actinomycetota; class Actinomycetes; order Kitasatosporales; family Streptomycetaceae; genus Streptomyces; species Streptomyces sp. NPDC059668. The sequence goes on from NZ_JBHWEL010000007.1 coordinate 176,786, forward strand.
GGCGCACCGTCGCCGTCGTGCTGCAGGGCGGCGAGGCGGTGCTGGCGCGGGCGGTGGTCGGCGCGGACGGCAGCGCCAGCCGCATAGGGGCGCATGTCGGGGTGAAGATGGACCAGGTCGACCTCGGCCTGGAGGCGGAGATCCCGGTGCCGGAGACCGTCGCCGAGGACTGGCGGGGGCGGGTCCTGATCGACTGGGGTCCCATGCCCGGCAGTTACGGCTGGGTGTTCCCGAAGGGCGACACACTCACCGTCGGTGTGATCTCCGCCCGCGGTGAAGGCGCAGCAACCAAGCGGTACTTGGAGGACTTCATCGCCCGGCTCGGGCTGGCCGGGTTCGAGCCGAGCATCTCCTCGGGTCACCTGACGCGCTGCCGTGCCGACGACTCGCCGCTGTCGCGCGGGCGGGTGCTGGTGTGCGGCGACGCGGCGGGACTCCTGGAGCCGTGGACACGCGAGGGCATCTCCTTCGCACTGCGCTCCGGCCGGCTGGCGGGGGAGTGGGCGGTGCGGATCGCCGAGGCCCACGACGCGGTGGACACCCGCCGCCAGGCGCTCAACTACGCCTTCGCCATCAAGGCCGGGCTCGGCGTCGAGATGAGCGTCGGCAAGCGCATGCTCACCGCGTTCGAACGACGGCCGGGCACGCTGCACGCGGTCCTGACCGGCCTCCGGCCCGCCTGGAACGCGTTCGCCCGGATCACGCGCGGCTCGACCACGCTCGGGGAGCTCGTGCGCTCCCACCCGTTGGCGGGGCGTGCCCTCACCGCGCTCGACAAGTGAGCCGGCCGGCGGTCCCGGCGCGGCACGCTTCGCCCGGACCGGGCGCGGAGGGCTCGCGCGCGGCGAACCCGTGACGGACCGCCGGGCTCCGGATCGGTGATCGGCGGACGTCGGGTGGGTCGCCCGGCGGGTTGGCCGGCGGGGCGGGTGCGTCGGGCCGGAGGTCCGGGTGCGCCGGATCGCCGGCCGGGGCGCGTCGGGCCGGTGGCCCCGGTTTCGGGACCAGCCCTTCCGCGGGTGAAGTGGGGGCCGCCCGGCCCCCGCGCGGCGGCGGTCAGTTCCTGACCAGGACCTGGAACACCGGGTGGTCGGGCGCGATGCGGCGCAGCTCCTCGTCGGAGGAGTCGGGGCCGACCCCCTTGAAGAAGACGCCGACCTCGGCCTTCCAGCGCTTGAGGTAGGCGCGCAGCAGCGGGACCTTGTCGTCGTCGGAGACCTCGGTCGCCGTGAACGTGTCGACCTCCTTGCCGAGGCGCAGCTCGCCGCCGCCCGCGGCCCGCATGTTGTGCGTCCACTGGACGTGGCCGCGTGCCGCGACCAGGTAGTTCTGCCCGTCCACGGTGAGCAGGTTGACCGGCGTCGTGCGCCACTCGCCGCTCTTGCGGCCGCGGACGGCCAGGACCCGGGAACCCCAGACGCTGAGGCCGCGACGGGTCATCCAGGCCACGGCGCGGTTGAAGACGTTGACGGTGAACCAGCCGGGCTTCTGGACATGCGTGGACATGAGGACCCCCATCGAATAGGAGAGCGCCGATCACTTTTGTGAGCACTGCTCTCGCTTGAGAGCAGTCTGCACGAGAGCGGTGATCCAAAGCAAGAGCAGTGCTCTCGTTTGTGTGCAGTGCTCTGGAAACGTGGCAGACTGCCTCTCATGACGACCGCACGAGGAGTACGAGCCCGAGCCAGGATCGAGGTCACCGCGGCCATCAAGGACGCGGCGCGCGAACAACTCGCCGCGGAGGGAGCCGCCAAGCTCTCGCTGCGCGCCGTCGCCCGCGAGCTCGGTATGGCCTCCTCCGCGCTGTACCGCTATTTCCCCAGCCGTGACGACCTGTTGACCGCGCTCATCATCGACGCCTACGACTCGCTCGGCGAGAGCGCGGAGGCGGCGCATGCCGAGGCCGTGACAGCCGGCCCGCGCGAACGCTGGATCCGGGTCTGCCTGGCGGCGCGCCGCTGGGCGCTGGAGCATCCGCACGAGTACGCGCTCATCTACGGCTCACCCGTGCCCGGGTACAGCGCGCCGCAGACCACCGTCCCGGCCGCCTCCCGGGTGGGGCTGCTCCTGGCCGGGATCATCCGCGACGCCCACCAGGGCAAGGGTGTGGCCCGCACCCCGCTGCCCGCCGGCCTGCGGCCGGAGGCGCGGCGGATGGCCGCCGACCTCGCCCCCGACCTGCCGTCCGAGGCCGTGGTGGCCCTCGTGGCCGCCTGGGCGCAGCTCTTCGGCCTGATCGGCTTCGAGGTCTTCGGGCAGTTCAACCGGGTCGTCGAGGACCGGGAGGAGTTCTTCCGGCACGCGGCGGACCAGCTCGCGCACGGCGTGGGACTGGTGTACCCGGAGCCCGCGGGCTCGGCCGGTGGAAAGTCCGGCCGGGCCGGCTCCTGAGAGAGCGCCCGCGTGGACAGGGCCCGGCGGTGCGGCGGAGCCACGGCGGGGCCACGGTGAGGCGGGCGGCGCTACTCCGTGGGGAGTACGTGTGATCACCTCGTCCGGCTGACGCCGTCGGCGGCCGGTGCCGTCTAGCGTGGCCGTCATGGAAGAGCAGCGAACCCCCAGGTCCCCGGGGCGGGGCGGCGGGCCGCCGTGGCGGCGGCACGGGCCCCCTGGGTGGGCCGGGCCCCCCGGGTGGACCGGCGGGGATCCCGGCGGCGCGGAGGCTCGCGCGGGCCGCCTGCCCTGGCGCTCCACCCTGCTGCTGACCCTCCTCGTGCTCGTCGGCTCGCAGTTCGCCGCGCACGCCCAGGGAGGGGACCGCGGGGCACTCGACCCCTTCGCCCGGGTACTCCTTCTCGTGGGCTGCGCTCTGCTGCTGTGGCGGCAGCGGCGTCCGGTGCTCGTCGCCTTCGGTACGGCCGCGGTGACCCTGGTCTACCTGGGCGCCGGATACCCGTACGGGCCCGTCTTCCTCACGGCCGCCGTCGGCTGCTTCGGCGCCGTCGTGACGGGACACCGGCGAGCCGCCTGGGCGGCCATCGGCATGCTCTGGCTCGGCCATCTGCTCATGGCGCACTGGCTCTACCACTGGCTGCCGCCGACGGGGGACCGGGCGGTCTCCTGGACCCGCGAGATCGGCGTCGTCACCTGGGCCGTGGCGATCGTCGCCGTCTCGGAACTGGTGCGCGTACGCCGCGAGCAGTGGGCCCGCGACCGCGCCGAGCGCGCGCAGGCCGCGGCACGGCGCGCCGACGAGGAGCGGCTGCGGATCGCCCGCGAGCTGCACGACGTCCTGGCGCACAGCATCTCGGTGATCAACGTCCAGGCGGGCGTCGGTCTCGCGCTCCTCGACTCCGATCCCGAGCAGGCGCGCTCGGCGCTCACCACCATCAAGGAGGCGAGCAAGGAGGCGCTCGGCGAGGTCGGACAGGTTCTCGCCACCCTGCGCACCCCGGGAGACGCGCCCCGGGCTCCGGCGCCCGGACTCGACCGGCTCCCGGAGCTCGTCGAGCAGGCGGCGGCCGCGGGCCTGGCCGTCGAGGTCCGGGGCGCGCCCCCGAAGCTTCCGCCCGGCATCGATCTCGCCGCGTTCCGGATCGTGCAGGAGGCCCTCACCAATGTCGTACGGCACTCGGGATCGCGGAACGCGCGCGTGCGGGTCGAGTCGTCGGGGGATGCGCTGCGGCTGCGCGTCGACGACGACGGCCCCGGAACCGACGCCGACGCGGGCGGCAGTGGGCACGGACTGGCCGGCATGCGGGAGCGGGCCGCCGCCCTCGGTGGCACGATCGAGGCGGGCCCGCGCGACGACGGCGGTTTCCGGGTGCTGGCCGTACTGCCCCTGCAGGTCAAGGAGGACCGGTGATCCGCGTACTGCTCGCCGACGACCAGTCGCTGGTCAGGGCAGGCTTCAAGGCGTTGCTCGACGCGCAGCCGGACCTGGAGGTGGCCGGTGAGGCGGCCGACGGCGACGAGGCGCTGCGCCAGGTGCGCGCACTGCGGCCCGACGTCGTGCTGATGGACATCCGCATGCCGGTGCTCGACGGGCTGGCCGCGACCCGTCGCATCACCGGCGACCCGGACCTGAAGGACGTCAAGGTGGTCATGCTGACCACCTTCGAGCTGGACGAGTACGTCTTCGAGGCGATCCGCTCCGGCGCCTCCGGTTTCCTCGTCAAGGACACCGAGCCGGACGAACTCCTGCGCGCGGTGAGGGCGGTGGTCGAGGGCGACGCGCTGCTGTCACCGGGGGTGACCCGGCGGCTCATCTCCGAGTTCGCGGCCCGGTCGAAGGAGCCGGCGGCGGCAGGTCTCCTCGTCCGGCTCACGGAGCGGGAGCGGGAGGTGATGGCCCTGGTCGGCATCGGTCTGTCCAACGACGAGATCGCGAGACGACTTGTCGTCAGCCCGCTCACCGCCAAGACCCATGTCAGCCGGACCATGGTGAAGCTCGGAGCCCGCGACCGGGCCCAACTGGTCGTGATGGCCTACGAGTCGGGGTTGGTCCGGCCGGGGTGGCTGGGCTGAGCGCCGGCCGCGCGGCCGAACCGGATCAGTACCGTGACCACACGTACGGCGAAGAGCGCCACGGCCAGCATTATCCCCGAGGTGATCAGGAACTTCTCGACGGCGAGGGGGAGATGGAACAGCAGCGCGGGGCCGGAGACCGCCCCGAGCGCGAGTGCCGCCGCGAACGCCGCGCTGAACAACGCGTACCCGATCTCCACGGTGATCGCGTCCCGCTGGTCCTGCGTACGTGTCGGTCTCATCCGGCAAGTGTCCGTGCGGCACGCCCGGCGGGCAAGGAATGCCCCGCCGGGCGCGTCGAGTTGAGCACGAAACGGGATGGACCGGGGCGATCGGCGGGTCCGTGCCGATCGCGTCGTGCCCGGGTGATCCGGTGGCGCCGGGGTGACCGTCGGCCGGCGTGGCCCGGGTGCGGCGCACAGGCCGCGAGGACCGGTCAGTCGCGGACCGGCACCTGCTCCTGCGCCGTCTCCCGCGCCGTCTCGTGTGACGTCTCCCGCGCGGACCGGGCGACCACGACGGACCCTCGTGGGCGCCGCGTCCGCAGGCCCGGCAGGGTGATCAGCAGCCCCGCCAGGGCGATGCCCGTGACCACGAGCAGACCGGCCCGGTAACTGTCGAGGACGGCCTGCGGGGAGGAGTCCCCGGAGGAGTTCGCGGTCACGACCGCCGTCACGACCGCCAGGAAGATGGCGCCGCCCACCTGGACCGAGGTGTTGAGCAGGCCCGAGACCATGCCCTGTTCGTGGTCGTCGACGCCGTTGGTGGCCTGGATGTTGAGCGACGGGAAGACCAGCGCGCAGGCCGCGCCGATCAGCAGCATCGTCGGCAGGATCACGGACGCGTACACCGGGTCGAGGCTGACGCGCAGGAACAGCGCGTAGCCGATCACCATCAGCGCGAAGCCCGCGGCGATCAGTCGCGGGGTACCGAAGCGGTCCACCACGGAGCCGACCTTGGTCGAGGAGAGCGCGACCAGCGCACCGGCGGGCAGGAAGGCGAGCGCGGTGTGCAGCGCCGACCATCCGAGCAGCGACTGCATGTAGAGGGTGACCAGGAACTGGAACCCGACGTACGAGCCGAAGAACGCCATCGCGCCGAGCTGGGCCCTGATCTGGCTGCCGGAGCGCAGCACCCCGAGCCGGATCAGGGGTCCGGGTGAGCGCCGCTCGACCCGGACGAAGACCGTGAGCAGGACGGCGACCGCGAGGAAGGACAGCAGGGTGCGGGCCGAGGCCCAGCCGGCCTGCGGCGCCTGGACGACGGTGAACACGAGCAGGAGCATCGACGCCGTGCCGAGGACGGCGCCCGGGATGTCGTAGCCGTTGTGGTCCTTCTCCCGTTCGCTGCGCGGCAGGAGCTTCATGCCGACGAAGAGTGCGACGAGCGCGATCGGCGCGGGCAGCAGCATGGTCAGGCGCCAGCTGGCCTCGGTGAGCAGTCCGGACAGGACGAGCCCCATCGAGAAGCCGGTGGCCGCGCAGGTGGTGTAGATCGACAGGGCGCGGTTGCGCAGCGGGCCCTCGGGGAACGTCGTGGTGATGATCGACAGGCCCGCCGGCGCGGTGAACGCCGCGCTCAGGCCCTTGATGAAGCGGCTGGCGATCAGCAGCGGGCCCGAGTCGACGAGGCCGCCGAGCAGTGAGGCGAGCGCGAAGACGCCGAGGGCCACCAGGAAGACCTGGCGGCGGCCCAGCAGGTCGGCGGTGCGTCCGCCCAGCAGGAGCAGTCCGCCGTATCCCAGGATGTAGCCACTGACGATCCATTGCAGCGTCGAGGTGGAGAGATCGAGTTCGGAGCCGATGGACGGAAGGGCGACGCCGACCATCGACACGTCCAGTGCGTCCAGGAACATCGCGGCGCAGAGCACCAGCAGCGTGCCCCACAGGCGGGGGGTCCAGCGTCCCAGAGACGCGGAAGCGGTGAGCGGGGAGGTCATGCCGAAGAGAGTACATGCACACGCATTCAATGCAAATGCATTTAATGCCGATGCAACAAAGGAGATTCTTTGCTACGGTGCGCCCATGGCGGCGGAGAAGGCCGAGCAGGTGCTCGTGGACCAGTGGCGCGACATACTCGCGGTGCATGCGCGCACCCTGTGCGAGGTCGACCGTGTGCTCCACCGACACGGCCTCGGCGCAAGCGACTTCGAGGTGCTCGACGTGCTGGCCGGGGACGCGGGGACGGACGGCGCCTGTTCCTACCGCGTCCAGGAGATCTCCGACCGTGTGCATCTGAGTCAGAGCGCGCTCTCCCGGCTGGTGGCCAGGCTTGAGAAGGACGGCCTCGTGACGCGCGGCATGTGCCAGGAGGACCGGCGGGGTGTGCGGGTGTCCCTCACGCCCAAGGGGCTGGACCTGCACCGCGAGGTGCTGCCGCTGCAACGCGCGGTGCTCGCGAGGATGCTGGCGGGCGATCCGGCCGTCTGAGGCCGCACCGCCCCGTTCAGCTCCAGGTGACCGCGGACGTCTCCCGCCACAGCGTGACGAGTGAGTCGTCGCCGGTCACGCCCGGGAACGGCAGCCGGTTCCACAGCGCGAGATAGAGCTGTGCGGCCGGACCGGACACCTCGCAGTCGACGTCGGCGCCGCCGTCCCGCCGCGCACCCTGAGCCGGTTCGCGCTCGCTCACGGGCGGTTCGGGTGACAGCCGTACGGTCCACACCGCGTCGGCGTCCGTCGCCCGCACCCGCAGCACACGGGGCTCCTGTGTGCGTACCTTGCTCCGTGCCCGTCCGTGGAAGCCGCGCAGCAACTCGTCGATCCCGTCCACCGCGAAGTCCGGGGCGACGGTACCCGGCGTCCCGCCGAGCGCGGACTGCGCGTCGACCCGGTGCATGGCCGTCTCGTGCGCCTGTCGCCGGGCCCAGAAGGCGAGCGGTGAGGGTGCGGGCAGAAAGCTCCAGCACTCCACGTCCCGCGGCGCGGAGGCCAGACTGCCGACGAGCCGGCGGTGGCCCTCGCGGAACCAGGCCAGGAGTTCGGCGCCGTCGAGTGCGGGCAGCCCGCCGTCCCGCAGGTACGCGGTGTGCCCCTCGGTGACGAAGGCCCGCGCCCAGCGGTGCACCATGCCCGTGTGCCGCACGAGATCCCGCACCTGCCAGCCCGGGCAGGTCGCGACCTCGGCGTCCGTTCCCGCCTCCTCGGCCGCCGCCGCCAGCGAACTGCCCTCCAGGTCGAGGGCTTCCACGAATTCCGCAACGTCCATGGGGTGAGTCTGCCCGACGAACCGTGCGTGGGGGACGGGCTCAGGAGGGTGTCCGATCGGCGGGCTCGCGGCGTTCGTCCGGCGACGGCCCGGGTGACGGTTCAGGTGACGGCAGGCGTGGCGAGGAGCCCGAAGCGAACGGCCGGCCGGCGTCAGGCCACCGCGACCCGTCTGGTCGTGAAGCCGATGACGGCGGCCACGGCGGCCAGGGCGGCCACGCTGGTGAGCGCCGTGGGCAGGGAGAACCAGTCCGCCATGAACCCGATGGCGGGCGGCCCGAGAAGCATGCCGCCGTAGCCGAGTGTGGAGGCGGCGGCGACACCGCCGGGTCCGGCCAGGACGCCCGCGCGTTCGATGGCGACGGGGAAGATGTTGGCGAGGCCGAGTCCCGTGACGGCGAATCCCAGCAGCGCGGCCCACGCGGAGGGGGCGAGCGACCCGAGCAGCATGCCGGCCGCGGCCGTCGCACCGCCCATCACCAGGATCCGGGTCCGTCCGAGCCGCTCCAGCAGCGCCGTCCCGCTGAGCCGTCCGACCGTCATGGTGAGCGCGAAGCAGGAGTAGCCCGCGGCCGCGACGCCGGGGTGGGCGTCCAGGTCCTGTTCCAGGTGCAGCGCGCCCCAGTCGGCCAGCGCTCCCTCGCCGTACGCCGTGCACAGGGCGATCACGCCGAAGACGAGGACCAGCAGCCGGGTACGGGAGTCCACGCGGCGGGACACTCGTACCTTGCCGGGGTGCGGACGGTCCGGTGTTGCCGGGGCGTCGTCGTGGTGCGGACGGCCCGGTCCCGCCGGAGCCTCCTCGCGCAACAGGACGCGTCCCGCCACGGCGGTCACCAGCAGGCCGATGAGAGTCAGCCCCAGCAGATGGCGGGTGGGGGACAGTGATCCCGCGACCAGTCCGCCGAGTCCCGCGCCCACCATGCCGCCCAGGCTGAACGCCGCGTGGAAGCTGGGCATGATCGGCCGTCGCAGCGCGGCCACCAGGTCGACGGCGGCGCTGTTGAAGGCCACGTTGATCCCGCCGTAGGCGGCGCCGAACACCAGGAGCACGGCGCCCAGGGCCGCCGCGGAGTGGGTGAGCGGCGGCAGCGCCACGCTCAGCGAGAGGATGACGGCGCAGACGACGGTCACCGGGTGATTGCCGAACCGCCGGCACAGCCTTCCGGTGAGCGTCATCGTGATCACCGCGCCGGCCGACACCCCGAGCAGCGCGAGCCCGAGGGTGCTCGCCGAGGCGCCGGTCTGCTCCTTGATGGCGGGGATGCGGACGACCCACCCGGCGAAGACGAACCCGTCGAGGGCGAAGAAGGCGGTGAGGGCTATACGGAGGCGGGTGAGGTCCTTGCCGTCGTCTGGCGCGACGTTGCGCGTACGGGTTTTGTTTATTTTCGGCACAAAGTCACGGTAAGGGGGCGCTTGAGCTGCGGCAAGGCTGTTCGCGGGGTAATCGCGGGGTAATCGCGGGAAGGTGCGGTGGGGTGGGGTGCCGGGGGATCCGGGTCGTCCGGGCTGGGGCGGGAGGTCGAGGGGCCGGAGTGGCGGGTCGGGGGTGAGGCCGATCTATTCGAACTCCTATTCACCCCTTGTCGCCTCTCCTGAATCCCTTGCGACGCGAGCCCCGCATCCCCTAGTGTCCAATCTCGTTGGACAGTTCGTCCGACGAAGTTGGGCGCGAGTCCGGGGGGAACCTGACCGCGCCCGACGAGCACAGGGCACCGATTCCTTAGGGGGAATTGATCATGATGGATCCTCGTGAACTGGACGCCGAGTCGGCGGAGCTGCTGCCGGGCCGTGAGGCTCTGGGACGGCTGAAGTTCAGCATCGGCAAGACGGTGAACGTCACCAAGCACGTCGCCAACATCTCCGCGCACAACGAGTCGGCCGCGCTCAACGACCACTCCTCGTGGTCGGCGGCGGACTCGGGGGCCGGTCAGGCCATCAACGTCAGGCAGTAATCCCTCGACGGCGAGGGTATGAGGCGGACCGCGCATCGCGCGGTCCGCCTCGCTGTCGTTCGGCACTTGCCCGGTCGCTTCCCGTTGCTTGCCCGGTTCCTGTCCGGTCCCCGTCCGGAACGCGGGCGAGTTGCCCGGGTGCGACGCCGGGGCGGGCATCGTGCGGGGTGGCGGAGCAGTCGTATTCCCTCGGTGTCGGTCGGCTTCCCGCGGTGTCGGTCGGCGGGACATTGTTCGAAGTGGGTGACGCGACGCACATATTCACTTCCGTCGCGGCGTGCACCAGCCAATTCAGCTGTCCGGGAACGGTGTTCGGTCGGCGGACCGTGCAATTCCACGATTTGTACTCGGGGTTACACGGGACTGAGCGACAAGTCTTGCTATCGTCCTACTCGTTGGTAGCAAGTCGAACGGGGGTCGCGGGGAGCGGGCGGACGCAATTGCGCTGCTCCTCGGGCGGGTTGGTCGAGACGGACGCTCTGGCAAGGGGGCCAGGCGGACACGGCATCTGCGCGTATCTGTGACGCGGCCTTCGAACTCCAGTTTTCCCGCTCACTCATCCGAACAGGTGAGACACCTCATATGGCTCGTTCCCTGGTCGATTTACTGACCGCGCACGCCTCCCGACAACCGGACCGGACCGCCTACCGGTATCTCGTCACGGGTGACTGCGACGGAGAGATCCAGGACATCTCCTACGGACGGCTGGCCGAGCGGTCCCGGGCCGTCGCAGCCTGGCTTCAGGAACGCGGACTGGCCGGTTCCCGCGCGATACTGCTCTATCCACCCGGACTCGAGTTCATGTCCGGTTATCTGGGCTGCCTTTCGGCCGGAGTCGTCGCCGTACCCGGTGTGCCTCCCCAGGGACGGTCGCAGAACCACCGTGCCCTGCTCCGGACGAAGCGCCTGATGGCCGACGCGGACGCCAAGGTGATCCTGGGCGGCCGTGACGTGATGTCCACCCTGGCCGGCATGGCGGAGCACCTGCCGGAACTGGCCGGGATCACCTGTGTCGCGACCGAGGACATCCCCGACGAGGCGGCCGGTTCCTGGCGCGAACCCGAACTCACCGCCGACTCCGTCGCCTTCCTCCAGTACACCTCCGGATCCACCTCCGCCCCGCGCGGTGTGATGGTGACCCACGGAAACCTGCTGGACAACGAGCGGGTGATCACGGAGCGGATGGGTCACACCCCCGAGGTGATCGAGGAGTACGGCCACGAACTCTTCGTCAGCTGGCTGCCCGTCTACCACGACATGGGCCTCATCGGCCCGGTCCTGAACGCCGTGCATCTCGGCGTGACCGCCACGTTCTTCTCGCCGCTGCACTTCCTGCAACGACCCGAGCGCTGGCTGAACGCCGTCAGCCACTACCGCCCGCACACCAGCGGCGGCCCCAACTTCGCCTACGAGCTGTGCCTGAAGCACGCCACGCCCGAACTCCTCGACGGGCTCGACCTGAGTCGTTGGCGGGTCGCCTTCAACGGCGCGGAACCGGTGCGCGCCGCCACACTGCGCCGGTTCGCCGAGACCTTCGCCGCCGCGGGCTTCCGCCGGGAGGCCCTCTACCCGTGCTACGGCCTGGCTGAGGGCACGCTGATCGTCACCGGCGGCTCCGTGCAGGCCCCGCCCACGCTCGCCGAGTCCGCGGCGACCGGGCCGCACGCCGGCGCGGCGGACGCGGCGGCGGTCGGCTCCGGCCGGCCGGGCCCCGGTACCACCGTCGTCGTCGCCGACCCCGAGCGGCAGGAGGAACTGCCCGAGGGCGAGGTCGGCGAGATCTGGGTCGCCGGCGCGAGCGTCGCCAAGGGCTACTGGCGCAACGCCCTCGCCACCCGGCAGACGTTCCGGGCCACCCTGAAGGACCGCGAGGGGCACTTCCTGCGCACCGGCGACCTCGGATTCCTGCGGGACGGTGAACTCTTCGTCACCGGCCGCCTCAAGGACCTGATGGTCATCGACGGCCGCAACCACTACCCCCAGGACCTGGAACTGTCCGCCGAGATGTCCCACTGGGCGCTGCGGCCCGGCTGCACCGCGGCCTTCTCCGTGGACGCCGGGGAGGAGGGTGAACAGCCCGTCGTCGTCGCGGAGACGGCCCCCGAGGCGCTGGGCGAGTCCGAGAAGATCGTCGACCTGATCCGCGGCGCGATCGGGGAGGCCCACGGCCTGCCGGTACGTGATGTGGTGCTGGTCCACCCCGGCACCATCCCGAAGACGTCCAGCGGGAAGATCCAGCGCCGCGCCTCCCGGGCGGCGTACCTCGACGGCACCCTCTCCACGGTGGGCGCGCCCGCCCCGGGGTGACGGCGCCCGCCGACAGCGCGCCCGCGCGCGCAGTCGGCGGGTACCACGGCGGTCACGGGACGTCCGCGGGGCTGCTCCGCCGGGTCGCTCCGCCGTGCGCGGGCCGCCGCTTCGGGGCCTGCCACGGCCGTGGCTTCGGAGCGTGCACCGGCCGTGGCTACGGGGTGTACCCCGGCCGAGGCTTGGACACGTGCGCCGATCGTACGGACGGACCCACCGCACGTGCCGCCGTGCTTCACGCGTACCCCCCGAGACGCCCATGCCCCGAAACGGATACGCCCCGAATCCCGCCAGGAACCCGTCGAGTTCGCCGTCTGCCGTCTGCCGTCTGCCGTCTGCCGTCTGCCGTCCGCAGTACGTCGGCGGCCACAGCCGTACACCGTGCGCTCCGCCGTGGCGGCCGTACGCCATCCACCTGAGCCCGAGTTCACGAGGACACCTGCCCAGATGCCTGCGAACGAGTCCCCGAAGCAGTTCCCCGAGCCGCCCGCGACGACCTCCGAGGACGTACGGGCGTGGCTGACGTCGGCCGTCGCCGAGGCCGCGGGGATCGCCCCGTCGGCCGTCGCCCCCGAGCGTCCGATCGCGGAATTCGGTCTGGGATCACGACAGTTGGTGACACTGGCGGCGGACCTGTCCGAACGGCTCGGCCGGCCCCTGGAGCCTTCCCTCGTCTTCAACCACCCCACGATCGCGGCGATCGCGGCGACGGTCCTCGGCGAAGGGCCCGCCATGACGGCCGGTCCGGTCCGGACTCCGGTCACGGCCCGGGCCGGCGCCTCCGTACGGGCGGAGGACGACGTCGCGATCATCTCCATGGCCTGCCGGTACCCGGGCGGCGCGGACGACCCCGAGGCCCTGTGGCGGCTGCTGGCCGAGGGCGGTGACGCCGTCGGGGAGGTGCCCGCCGGCCGTTGGGACACCCACGCGCTCCTGGACCCCGACCCGGAGGCCACGGGCAAGGCGTACACCCTGCGCGGCGGCTTCCTGACCGGCATCGACCGCTTCGACGCGCCCTTCTTCGGCATCTCGGCGCGCGAGGCCGCGGCCATGGACCCGCAGCAGCGGCTCCTGCTGCGGACCGGCTGGGAGACGTTCGAACGCGCCGGGATCGTCCCGGAGACACTGAACGGCAGTGCCACGGGCGTCTACGTCGGCCTGTACGACAGCGGCTACCTCGCCTCGGCCGCCCTGGACCAGCTCGACGGGCACGTGGGCACCGGCACGGCGTCCAGCGTGGCGTCCGGGCGCATCGCGTACAGCCTCGGTCTGCAGGGTCCGGCCGTGACCGTCGACACCGCCTGCTCGTCCTCCCTGGTCGCCCTGCATCTGGCGGCGCGGGCGCTGGCGAGCGGTGAGTGCGACCTCGCGCTGGCGGGGGGCGCCACGCTCCTCGTGACACCGCGCGGGCACGTCGAGTTCAGCAGACTGCGCGGACTGTCGCCGACCGGGCGGTGCAGCCCGTTCTCCACGGAGGCGGACGGGGTGGTGTGGGCCGAGGGCTGCGGTCTGGTGCTGCTCAAACGGCTCGCGGACGCGCGCCGGGACGGCGACCGGGTCCTCGCGGTCGTCAAGGGCTCGGCGGTCAACCAGGACGGCCGAAGCCAGGGCCTCAGCGCTCCCAACGGCCTCGCACAGGAACGGGTGTTGCGCGCGGCGCTGGAGGACGCCGGACTCCGGCCGGAGGACCTGGACCACGTCGAGGCGCACGGTACCGGTACGCGGCTCGGTGACCCCGTCGAAGGCCAGGCGCTCGCCGCCGTGTTCGGGCCGGGACGCCCGGCGGACCGGCCCCTCGGGGTGGGCTCCCTGAAGTCCAACATCGGTCACACCCAGGCCGCGGCGGGCATCGGCGGCGTCATCAAGACCGTCCTGTCCCTCGGTCACGAACTGCTCCCCGCGTCCCTGCACGCCGAGACCCCGACCGAGCACGTCGACTGGGCCGGCGGCGGACTGCTTGTGCACAGCGTCGCCGGAGCCTGGCCACGACGCGGGGACCGCGTGCGGCGGGCCGGAGTGAGCGCGTTCGGGATCAGCGGCACCAACGCGCACGTGATCCTGGAGGAGGCGCCGGGGGACGAGCCACGACGGTCCGGGACCGCGAGTGCCGCTCCCGCGCCGCGAGAGGACGCCGCGGAGCCCGGCACGATACCCGCCGCAACGCTCTTCCCCCTGTCCGCCCGTACCCTCCCGGCCCTACGGGGACAGGCCGGCCGCCTGCTCGACGCGCTCGACGCGCGCCCGGCCATGGCGCTGCCCGCCGTGGCCGCGACCCTCGCCCACCACCGCACGCACTTCGAACACCGCGCCGTCGTCCGGGCCGCCGACCGCGACGAGTTGCTCGACGCCCTGCGCGCACTCGCCGCGGAACAGCCCGACACCGGGCTCCTCGTGGGTCCCCGGCAGCCGGGTCCGCCGGGCAAGCTGGCGTTCGTCTTCCCCGGCCAGGGTGCCCAGTGGTCCGGCATGGCCCGCGAACTGCTGGACGCGTCACCGGTGTTCGCCGACGAACTCGACCGGTGCGACGCGGCCCTGCGCCCGTTCACCGACTGGTCGGTGGCGGCCGTCCTGCGGGGCGACGAGGGTGCCCCGTCCATGGAGCGGGTGGACGTCGTCCAGCCGGTCCTGTTCGCGGTGATGGTCTCCCTGGCCGCGGTGTGGCGCGCTCGCGGCGTACGACCGGACGCGGTGATCGGGCACAGTCAGGGCGAGGTCGCCGCGGCCTGTGTGGCGGGCGCGCTCAGCCTCAACGACGCGGCGGCGGTGGTCGCCCTGCGCAGCCAGGCCCTGACCGCGCTGTCCGGCACCGGCACCATGGCCGTCGTCGCGCTGCCGCACACCGAGGTCGAGGCCCACCTCGCCGGGCTGGACGGCCGGGTCTGCGTCGCCGCCGTGAACAGCGGACGTTCGACGGTGATCGCCGGTGACGCGCAACCGCTCGAATCCCTGCTCGCCGACCTCGACCGGCAGCAGGTGTTCATCCGCCGTCTCGACGTCGACTACGCCTCCCACAGCGCCCGGGTCGAGCCGCTCCGCACCACGATCCTCGACGAACTCGACGGCGTCACCACCTCTCCTGCCCCCGTCGCCTGGTACTCCACGGTCACCGGCGAACCGGTCACCGAGGAACTCGAAGCCGGCTACTGGTACACGAACCTGCGCGAACCGGTCCGCTTCGCGCCCACCGTGGAGCGCATGCTGGCCGACGGCTACCGCTCCTTCGTCGAACTCAGCCCCCACCCCTCCCTCCTCACCGCCCTGCTCACGGTCGCCGAGGACGCCGGCCACGAGGACCTGGCCGCCGTCGGATCGCTGCGCCGCGACGAGGACGGGCCCGCCTGTCTGGACCGGGCCGCCGCCGAACTCCACGTCCACGGACGGCCGGTCGACTGGCGCCGCCTGGTGCCCGACGCGGAGACGGCCGAACTGCCCACGTACGCCTGGGACGAGCGGTCCTACTGGATCGACCCCGAGCCCGCCGCCGGAGTCCCCGGGCTCCTCGACCGGGCCGCACACCCGCTGCTCGGCATCCAGCTTCAGTCCGCCGACGAGACCCGCTGGACCTTCCGCGCCGAATGGTCCCCGGCCACCGCCGACTGGCTCCCCGACCACACCGTGTTCGGACGAACCGTGGTGTCGGGCACCACCCTGATGGAGCTGTGCCGCGCCGCCCTGGCCGTGGCCGGCCCGGACGTTCCCGGCGACGTGACCGACCTGCTCCTGCTCGCGCCCCTCGTCCTGCCGGAGTCCGGCACGGTCGAGGTGTCCGTCGAGGTGGTCACCGCGGGCCCCGCCCCGGAGATCACCGTGCACGGTCGCCCGCGCGGCCGGCGGGACCACGACTGGACCCTGCACGCGACCGCTTCGGCGGCCGGCCCCGTCCCGGCACCGCCCACCCGCCCGCCGGTGTGGCCGGAGGCCGCCGACTCCGTCTGGAGCACGGAGACCTACGAGCGGCTGAACACCCTCGGCCTCGGCTACGGCCCGGCCTTCCAGGGAGTCCGGTCGGCGGTCACGACCACCGTCGACGGCGAGCTGCTGGCCCGGCTCTCCCCGCCCACCGTGCTCCGGGACAGGACCGACGCCTACCCCGTCCACCCGGCGCTGCTCGACGCGGCACTGCACGTGGCCGCCGCGCTGGACACGGGCGGCGCGTCCGACGGACGGGTGCTGCTGCCGGTCTCGGTGGGCCGCCTCGTCCTGCCGCCCACCGGATCCGGCGACCTCACGGCCCTGGTCCGCAGATCGGGCGGCTCCGGGACGGACCTCACCCTCGACGTGACGCTGTGGGACGACGACGGCTCCCCGGCGGGCCGGCTGGAGGACGTACGGCTGCGGGCCGCCGACCCGGCGGACCTGAACGGCGCCTCGGAGAACGGCCGTCACCTGTACGAAGTGGCGTGGACGGCCGTGCCCGAAGAACCCGCCGGAGCACCGGGCGCCGTGTGGGCCGTCCACGGCGACCGCTCGGACCCCGACGTCGCCGCCGCCGTACGCGGCCTGGCGGCGGCAGGCCTCCAGATACGGGAGACGGACGCGGACATCCGCGTACGGTTCTGGCCGCGTCCGGCAGCCGACGCGGAACCGGCCGCCTCCGCCCACGAGTTGGCCGCCGCCGCGCTGGCCGAACTGCGCGAGCTCTCGGCGCTCGCGGAGGACCGGCTGCCCGCCCGGACCGTCTGGGTGACCCGGGGCGCGATCGCGACCGGTCCCGGAGACACCGTGCCCGGGCTGGCCCAGTCCGTGCTGTGGGGCATGGCCCGCAGCGCCCGGACCGAACACCCGCACCTCGGACTGACCCTGCTGGACCTCGACGGCTCCGGCCCCTCCGGCGACCTCACCGCCGACGAGGTCCTCCGCACCGCCGTCGCGCACGCTGAAGAACCCGAACTCGCCCTCCGGGTAGGCACCTTGCTGGCCCCCCGTCTGGTACGCGCCCGCGCGGCGGACACCCTGCGGATTCCGGCCGGGGACCGGTACGAACTGACCGGACTCCCGGCCGACCCCGCCCTGCGCGCGGTGGCGTCCCACGCCCTGGCCCCCGGCCAGGTCAGGATCCAGGTGCACGCCCTCGCGGTCCCCGAACCCGTCGGCGCGCGGTCCCGTACCGCGTGCGCCGGTGTGCTGACCGAGACCGGCACCGGTACCGGCACCGGCGCCGGGGACCTGACTCCCGGCCTGCGGGTCTGCGCCCTGGCCGAGACACCGCCCGGCTCCGAGGCGGTCGCCGACGCACGGCTGCTCGCGCTGGTCCCGGACGACATGCCCTTCACCACCGCGGCGGCCCTGGCCTTCGCCGCCGGTGACGCCCAAGGCGCGGGAGAGCCGGCCGAGGCACTGCGCACGGCTCTGGCGGACCCGACCCGACCGGCCCGCCCCCGGGCTCTGCCCGTCACCGGCGCGCGCGAGGCACTACGGCGGCGGACCGGTTCCGGCGAGCCCGTCGTCCTCGACCTGGTGGGGCGTCCCGGAACCGTGCCCACGGACGGCACGGTGCTGATCACCGGCGGCCTGGGCGCGGTCGGCCGGCACATCGCCCGGCTCCTCGCCGAAAACGGCGTCCCACGACTGCTTCTGACGTCCCGTCGCGGTGCGGACGATCCTCGCGCGGCCGAGGCCGTCGCCGAACTGACCGTGCTCGGCGCCGAGATCGAGGTCGCCGCGTGCGACGTCGCCGACGCCGAGGCACTGGGCGGTGTACTCGCCCGTGTGACGGCGCGGTCATCGCTGCGCGGTGTCGTCCACTGCGCCGGAGTCCTGGACGACGGCGTGATCGCCGAACTGACCCCCGAACGCCTGGCGCGGGTGCTGCGCCCCAAGGTCGACGGCGCCGCGCATCTGCACCGGCTCACCGCCGGCATGCCCCTCGACCTGTTCCTGCTGATCTCCTCGGCGGCCGGTGTCCTCGGCACCCCGGGCCAGGCCAACTACGCGGCCGCCAACGTCTTCCTCGATCAACTGGCCCACCACCGAACCGCCCTGGGCCTGCCCGGCGTCTCGGTCTCCTTCGGCGCCTGGGCCGGCGAGGGCCTCGCCGCCGAACACGCCGACCTGGAGCGGATGGCCCGTGCCGGCCACCGGACCCTCGGCCCCGACCAGGGCCGCGAACTCGTCGAACTCGCCCTGCTCCGGGGCGCACCGCACCTCGTCGCCTGGTCCCTCGACCTGCCCCGGCTGCGCGAGACCACGACGGCCACGGACGGCCGCTCGACGGCGCTGTGGCGTTCGCTGCTGCCCGCACGGCACGCCGACCGGGACGGGGGCGAAGGCCTGGCGGCACGGCTGGCCCGGCTGCCGGAGGCCGAACGCGCCACCCGTGTCCTGGCCCTGGTCCGCGAGGAGGCCGCCAGGGCGCTCGGCCTGCGCTCGGCGGAATCCGTCCGGCCCGACCGGCCGTTGCGCGAACTCGGCATGGACTCGGTGACGGCGGTGGAGCTGCGCAACCGCATCGGCGCCCGGATCGGAGTCCGGCTCCCCGCCACGCTGCTCTTCGACCACCCCACCGCGGCCCGGCTCACCGCGCACCTGCTGGCCACCGCACTCGTCACGAGGGGCCCGAGGGCCCCGCGGAGCCTGCCGGGCCGGGGGCCCGCGCGCGCCGTCAAGCCTGCCGTCGACGAACCGCTGGCCCTGGTGGGCATGGCGTGCAGAGTGCCCGGCGGTGTGCACGACGCCGAGGGCCTGTGGCACCTCGTGGCAGAGGGCCGCGACGCGGTCGGCCCGTTCCCCCCGGCGCGCTGGGACGTGCGGTCGCTGTACGACCCCGACCCGGACGCCCTGGGCAAGTCGTACGCCCGGGAGGGCGGATTCCTCGACGACCTGGACTCCTTCGACGCGGGCTTCTTCGGCATCACCCCGAAGGAGGCGGCGGCCATGGACCCGCAGCAGCGGGTGCTGCTGGAGACGGCCTGGGAGGCGCTGGAACGCGCCGGGATCGTCCCCGCCGACCTGGCGGGCAGCCCCACCGGTGTGTACGTCGGCATGTTCGGCAGCGACTACCTCGCGGGCTCCCGGCTCGATCAGCTGGACGGGTACGTCGGCACCGGGTCGGCACTGAGCGTGGCCTCGGGACGGCTCGCGTACACGCTGGGTCTGAACGGACCCGCGCTGACCGTGGACACGGCCTGCTCCTCGTCGCTGGTGGCGCTGCACCTCGCGGCGCAGGCGCTCCGGTCGGGCGAGTGCGACCTCGCGCTCGCCGGCGGGGTGACCCTGATGGTGACCCCGGGGACCTTCGTCGAGTTCAGCCGCCTGCGGGGGCTCTCCCCGACCGGCCGGTGCCGCTCCTTCTCCGACGACGCGGACGGAGCCGTATGGGCGGAGGGCGCGGGCATGGTCGTACTGAAGCGGCTCGGTGACGCGCGCCGCGACGGCGACGACGTGCTCGCCGTCCTGCGCGGCACCGCGGTCAACCAGGACGGCCGCAGCCAGGGACTGTCCGCTCCCAACGGCCCAGCCCAGGAGCAGGTGGTACGGCGGGCACTGGAGCTGTCCGGCCTGGAACCCGCCGACATCGACCACGTCGAGGCACACGGCACCGGTACGACGCTCGGCGACCCCATCGAGGCGAACGCCCTGGCGGAGGTCTTCGGCGGATCGCGCCCGCGGGACCGGCCCCTGCACCTCGGCTCCCTCAAGTCCAACATCGGTCACGCACAGGCCGCTTCCGGCGTACTCGGGCTGATCAAGGTCGTCCAGTCCCTGCGCCACCACTCACTGCCGCGCACCCTGCACGCCGACACGCCGAGTCGTCATGTCGACTGGGACGGCAGCGGATTGAGAGTCCTGCGGGAGCCTGTTCCCTGGCCGGCCACGACGGAGCGCGTACGGCGAGCCGGTGTGAGCGCCTTCGGGATCAGCGGAACCAACGCGCACCTGGTCGTGGAGGAGGCCCCGCGGGGCGAGGAGCGGCAGGCCGTCGAAACCGGCTCCGGCCAGAGGCTGTTCGTGCTGTCCGGGCGCAGCGGGTCCGCCGTACGCGGGCAGGCCGCGCGGCTGTCCCGGTACCTCACACCGGACGTGTCCCTGCCGGACGTCGCCCACACCCTGGCGCGCCACCGCGGCCACTTCGAACGCCGGGCGGGGATCGTGGCGGGCGACCGCGACGAACTGCGCGCCCGGCTCGACGCACTGGCGGGCGGACGGACACCACAGGCCGGGTCCCCCGAGGGGCTGACCGGCAAGGTGGCCTTCGTCCTCGCCGGGCACGGCGGTCAATGGGCGGGCATGGGAACGGAGTTGACGGGCGAGTCGGAGGCCTTCCGCGAGGAGCTGTCCCGGATCGACGAAGCGGTGCACCGTCACGTCGGCTGGTCGGTCCTCAACGTGCTGCGCGCTCCGGAGGAGTTCGCCCCGCTCGACCGGACGGAGTTCCTCCAGCCGGTGCTGTTCGCGCTGAACGCGGCCCTCGCCGCCGCCTGGCGGGCGCTCGGCGTCCGCCCCGACGCCGTGGTCGGGCACAGCCTCGGCGAGATCGCCGCCGCGTACACGGCGGGTGCCCTCACCCTGGACGACGCCGCGGCCGTGGTGACCGGGCGTGCCGCCGCGGTCGCCCCGCTGGTCGGACTGGGCGGCATGCTGTCCCTGGAACTCCCGCTCACACAGACCGAGGAGCTGCTCGCGCCCCACCGGGGCCGGCTGTTCGTCGCCGCCGTCAACAGCGCCTCCTCCACAGCCGTGTCCGGCGACGCCGATGCGCTGGACGGGCTGCGCCGGCAGCTCGACGCGCGGGGCATCCCGGTACGACGGCTGTCGACCCCCTTCGCCTCCCACACCCCGCTGATGGACCCGGTCCGCGAGGACCTGCTCGACCGGCTCACCGGCATCGACGGCACCCGTACGCCGACCCCGTTCTACTCGACGGTGTCCGCCGCGCCCGTGCTCGGTGACCGGCTGGACGCCGACCACTGGTACGCGAACCTCTCCCGCCCGGTCCGTTTCGCGGACACGATCCGGCGGATGCTGGACGACGGCTACCGCTACTTCGTCGAGCTGAGCCCGCACCCGTCGCTCACCGCGTCCGTCGAGGCGGTGGCGGCCGAGGCGGGGATCGACGCGGTGGCCGTCGGCTCGCTGAGCCGGCAGCGCGACGGACAGGACGTACTGCTGCGCGGGCTCGCGGAGTTGTACGAGGCCGGATACACGCCCGACTGGCCGGTGCTGTTCCCCCGCGGCCACCGTGTCGATCTGCCCACGTACGCCTTCACCCGCGAACGCCACTGGCTCGCACCCGCCCCGGCCGCCGCGACGGGCGGTGGCTCAGCGCTCCTCGGAACGCACGTCGAGGCCAGCGACACACCGGACCGGCACCTCTTCCAGAACGAGATCGACCTGCGCGACAGCCGTTTCGCCTACCTCGGCGACCACCGGGTCGCCGGCGAGGTCTGGCTGCCCGGCGCCGCCTTCCTCGACCTGGCCCTGGAGGCCGCCGCGGCGGTGGGGGACGGCGGCGAGACGCGGGACGGCGGCCACGTCGGACTTGCCGACGTGAGGTTCGAGCGGCCCCTGGCGCTCGACACGGACCGGCCCGTACGGGTCCAACTGGTCCTGCAACCGGCCGAGGACGGCTCCCGGGACTTCACCATCTCCTCCGCTCCCGCCGCTGGACGGCCCGCCCGGTGGGAGCGGCACGTCACCGGACGCGTCCTGACCGGCGCCGCCGAACCCGCCACCCACGCGTGCGAGGAGCCGGCCGCGCTGCGCGAGCGGTGCGATGAGGAGGCCGACCTGCCGGCCGTCTACGCGGGACTGACCGCCCTCGGCATCGACTACGGCCCCGCGTTCAGGGGCCTGGAACAGGGCCACCGCACGGACTCCGAAGCGGTGGGCCGCCTCGCCCGGCGTCCTGCCGCCGGGCATCCCGTCCACCCCGCCGTGCTCGACGCCGCCTTCCACACCGCGGCCCTGCCCGCGAACGCGCCCTCGGACCGGGCGTTCGTGCCCGCCGGTGTCGGGCGGTTGCGCTTCACCGGCCTGGGCGGCCCACCCGCGTGGGTGACCTGCCGACTGCGCTCCGTGGAGGGCGACACCGCGCTGCTGGATCTGAGGCTCTGGGACGAGGACGACCAACTGGTCCTGGAGGCAACAGAGTTCGCCCTGACCGCGCTCACACGCGCGGACGGTGCGCTCTTCGAGACCCGCTGGCAGTCACGCCCGGACGCACAGGCGCCGGCCGGCCCGGGCGGTTGGCTCGTACTGGCCGACGGGACCGGGGTGGGGGACGCGCTCAGGGAGCGGCTGCTCGCCACCGCGACACCGCACGTGATCGCCCGCACGGGCGAGACGTTCGGCACCGAGGGCCCCGGCCGGTACGTCCTCGATCCGGCCGACCCGGAGCAGGTCGCCCGACTGCTCGACGAGGCGTTCGCCGACGGACCGCCCGCACGCGTCGTCCAGTTGTCCGCGCTCGACGCACCCCGGATCGAGGACGCCGCCACGGCCGAGGAGGCGGCCCGCCGGTGCTGCCTCGTCACCCTGCACCTGGTGCGGGCACTCACCGACCACCCGCGGGGTCGCGCCCCGCGCCTGTTCGTGGTCGTACGGGGCAGCCAGGCCGCCGGCGGCAGCACCCAGGTGACCCACCCCCAGCAGGCGCTCGCCTGGGGCTTCGGCCTGGCGGTCGCGCAGGAGCATCCGGAACTGTTGACCACACTGATCGACCTGCCGGCCACGGACGGCGGTGACGCGCTGTGGACGCAGCTGCGCCACGCGGACGACGAACGGCTCGTCGCGCTGCGGGAGTCGGGCCGGCTGGTACCGAGGCTGACCCGCACCCGCCCCGACGACGGCGGGCACGGCGGGATCACCGCGGACGGCGTGCACCTGATCACGGGCGGTCTCGGCGGCCTCGGCCGGGTGGCAGCCGAGCGGCTGGTCCGCCTGGGTGCCCGCCGGCTGGCCCTGATGAGCCGCGGCCGGCCCGACGCGGACACGGCGAGCTGGATCACGGGGCTCGAAGCGCGCGGTGTCACCGTGTGTCTCGCCCGCGCGGACGTCGCCGACCGTGACGGCCTGACGGCCGCCCTGGACGCCGTACGCCGGACGGCCGGCCCGATCACCGCGGTCGTCCACGCCGCCGGTGTCCTCGACGACGCCACCCTGGCCACCCTGACCGACGACCGTGTCCTGCGTGTGCTCGCACCCAAGGTCCTGGGCACCGCCCTGCTCACCGAACTCGTCCCGGAGGCGCACCGGTTCGTTCTCTTTGCGTCGGTGGCCGGCCTGCTCGGCTCGGCCGGACAGAGCCCGTACGCGGCGGCGAACGCCTTCCTCGACGCCTGGGCGCACCACCTGTCCCACACCGACCGCGGGGCGCTGAGCCTGGACTGGGGCGCCTGGACCGGGGTGGGCATGGTCGCCGGGTCCGGGACCCGGGCCGCCGAGACCGGACGGTCGGGTCTGATCGCCTTCTCCCCGCAAGAGGGCGGCGACCTGTTCGAGCGGGTCCTCGCCACCTCCCGCCGCCAACTCGCCCCTCTCGCCCTGGACCGGGAGGCCCTCGCGCTCGACCCCGACGCGGCCCGCACCCGTCCGATCCTGGGCGACCTGATCACCACCACGGCGGCCTCGGCGGACACGGACGGCCTCGTCGCGCGGGTGTTCGCGGCGACCACCGACCGGGACCGCGCCGCGCGGCTCGAAGCGTACGTGCGGGCCAAGGTCGGCCAGGTCTCCGGCGGTGCGGTCGACGCGTCCGCGACCACCGCCCTCAAGGAACTCGGCCTGGACTCCCTCATGCTGGTCCGGCTGCGCAACGCCTTCGCGCGCGAACTGGGCGCCGAACTCCCCACCACCGCCGTGTTCGCGGCCTCCGACATCCAGGGCCTCGCACGGGCGCTCGGCGCGGCACTGCCCGAACGCGGCTCCCGGACACGGGAGGAGGAACGGCGCCCCGAGCACGTACCGGAGGTCCCCGGGAGCGAACTGCGGCCCGCGACCCGCGACATGGTACGGCTGCTGCGCAGCGCCCGGCCAGACATGCCGGACGCGGCGCACGCCATCGGCCTGGCCGTACGGCTCACCGCGCCGACCACCCGCGAAGCGCTCACCGACATCCTCACCCGGCTCGCCGGACGGCATGCGGCCCTGCGCACGGCGCTGCCGGGCGGCGGCGGTCGGAGCCGGCGGATACGTGTGGAGAGGAATCCGGCCTCGCCGCTCCTGCGCTGGACGAGCGTGCACGACGACGCCGGAGTCGACGCCGCCGACCGGCTGCGCAAGCTGCTGGAGCCACCGTTCGACCTGGCGGACACGCCGCTGTGGCGCTTCGAGCTGCTGGACGCGGGTGAGGGCGGCCAACACCTCGTGTTCGGCGCGCACCACGCGGTGAGCGATCTTCAGTCGCTGCTGCTCGTCGCGGGGGAGATCGACGCCGAACTGTCCGGCACCTTTCTCGGCGACACCGTCACCAACCGCGACATCGACCTCTTGGCCGAGGCCCAGCGCACCGGCGACACCCCCGGCGCGGACGCGGACGTGGACGCGGCGGAGTGGCGCGAGGCCTTCCACGGCTGCGCGCGCCTCGACCTGACCCTCGCGAGGCCCCGTCCGGCGACCCGTACGTACCGGGCGGGGAGCGTGACCGTGGAGATACCCGACGGGCTCATGGAACGGGTGACGGCGGCCTCGAGCCGGCTCGCCGTCACTCCCGCCGCGTTCTGCCTGGGCACCCTGACCGTGCTGCTGGCCAGGGCGCGGGAACGGGAGCGTTTCGTGCTCGCCGTACCCGTCGACACCCGGATCCACGCCGACGCGTACGACGCGGTGGGCTTCTTCGGGGTCCCCGTCCCGTTCCCGGCTCAGGCCGGGGCGGGGGACCGGATCGAGGACGTGCTGCGGCGCACGGACGCGCGCCTGGACCGGGTCCTCACCCAGGGCGCCATGTTCTCGGACGTGCTGCCGACCCTCGCCGGACAGGGCCTGCACCGGGCCAACGCGCCTTTGGTGGAGGTGTACTTCAACTACGTACGGTCGTCCGCGGGCCGCCTCGAACGGCTGGAGGTGCTCCCCGCCGGAACGGGCTACTCCGACCTCGACCTCATGATCACCATGACCCCGGACGCGAGCCGCGTCCGCCTCGACCACAACCTCGACATCCTGGACGCGGCGACCTCGGCCGACCTGGCACGGCAGTTCCTGAGCCTGCGCGCGGTCGCGGCCGGCGACCCGCCCGCCGCCGGGCGCGCGCCGGCGGGGTCGTTACGGGGGGCGGGGGGGGCCGGCGGGTCG
>NZ_JBHWEL010000008.1:0-27879 GCF_042734135.1 Streptomyces sp. NPDC059668
GGGGCGGCGCCCGCGGGGGCGCGCCCCCCCCCCCGCCCCGCGGGCCGGGGGGCGGGGGGCGGGTGTGGCGGCGGGCGGCGCGGCGGCCCCCACCCGTGTTCCGGCGGCCCCTCCGGGGCCACCAGAGGCCTCGGCCCCACACTTTTACTCATCTCGGATGGCATGCTCTGGTCAAATCTGCCAGGCTTCCGGCAGCCGTCGCCCTGACCCCAGGGGGACGCGGCAGAAATCTCACCCCCGCGATCGCGCGAGCGATCCGCGCAGCCCCCGGCTGCCCACCGGCGCACCCGAGCCGGCGAGCGGTCACCGAGCAGGCCGGAATCCCGGCCGCCTCAAAGGAGTTCGTGTGAGACCGACCCCCCACAAGGCCCTCGCGACGGCCGCACTCGCCGTCGTCGCACTGGCCGCCGCCCTGCTCCCCGGAGCCCCGGCGTCGGCCGCGCCGTCCACCGCCCCCTCGGCCGACGCCTGCACCCCTGCCCAGGTGGTCACCAACGGCGGCTTCGAGAGCGGCACTTCACCCTGGACCCAGTCGTCGACCAGCGTGATCACCTCGCGCACCGGCCAGACGGCGCACGGCGGCACCTCCTTCGCCTGGCTCGACGGTGTGGGCAGCACGCACACCGACACCCTTTCGCAGAGCGTCACGATCCCGTCCGGTTGCAGCTCCGCCACCCTCAGCTTCTGGCTGCACATCGACACCACCGAGACGACGACGTCCACCGCGTACGACAAGCTGACGGCGAAGGTCGGCAGCACGACGCTGGCGACGTACTCGAACCTCAACAAGAACACCGGCTACGCGCAGAAGTCCTTCGACGTCTCGGCGTTCGCGGGCCAGACCGTGACGATCGCCTTCACCGGCACCGAGGACTCCAGCCTCAAGACGAGCTTCGTCCTCGACGACGTCGCCCTCGACACCTCCGGCACCACCACCCCGCCCGCGGACTCCGCCCGGACGCCGGCCGCACCCTCGTACACCGTCAGCCTGAGCAGCAACACCAGCGGCACCGGCTGGACCGGTCACGAGAGCGCGACCTTCACCAACGCCTCCTCCACCGCGCTCAGCGAGGTGTACCTGAGGCTGTGGGACAACTACCACGGCACCTGCTCGGCGATGCCGATCACGGTCAGCAACGTCACCGGCGGCACCGCGGGCGCCCTCTCGGTGGGCTGCACGGCCCTCAGGATCGCCCTGTCGACGCCCCTGACGCAGGGCCAGACCGCGACGATCGGCTTCGACCTGGGGATCACCGTTCCCAGCGGCGCCGACCGCTTCGGCTACGACGGCGCCTTCGTCAACATCGGCAACGCGCTGCCGGTACTGGCGGTCAAGGACGGGGCCGGCTGGCACCTGGACCCGTACACCAACAACGGCGAGTCCTTCTACTCGCTGGCCGCCGACTTCAAGGTGACCCTCGACCACCCGACGAGCCTCCTCGTCCCGGCCACCGGCACCTCGGTCGACACCCCCGGATCGAGCGGCCGGACGGTCACCACGGCCACGGCCTCCAAGGTCCGTGACTTCGCCTGGGCCGCAGGGCCGTTCAGCAAGATCTCCGGCACCTCCTCCGCCGGCACCGCGATCAACATCTACTCCGTCTCGGGCATCAGCTCCTCCGACTCCCAGTCGATGCTCTCCACCGCCAAGTCCGCGGTGGACGCCCACGCCGCGCGCTTCGGCGCATACCCGTACGGCGAACTGGACGCCGTGATCGACAACAACTACTGGTTCGGCGGCATGGAGTACCCCGGCTTCGTCCTCGACCTGGTCAGCACGACGGCGCTCACCCACGAGATCGGTCACCAGTGGTTCTACGGGATCGTCGGGGATGACGAGTACAACAGCCCGTGGCTGGACGAGGCGTTCACCGACTACGCCACCGACCTGGCGCAGAACAAGACCGGCACCAACTGCTGGAACAGCGTCTCCTGGGCCTCGACCGCGGAGAAGATCACCAACTCGATGGCCTACTGGGACGCCCACTCGTCCCGGTACTCCACGGTCGTCTACGGCTACGGCAAGTGCGCCCTGCACGACCTGCGGCGCGTGCTCGGTGACACGGTCATGGCCAAACTGCTGAAGGACTACGCCACTTCGCACTGGTACGGCGTCTCGACCACGTCCGAGTTCAAGGCCGCCGCCCAGGCCGCCACGACCACGGACCTGACCTCGTTCTGGACCCAGCACCGCATCGACGGCTGACAGCCGACCGGTCCGCCGCGGTGGGCGCCCTCCGGCGTCACCCGCGGCGCACCGACGGCGGCGCGGACCCGCGCCGCGAACACGCCCGCGCTCCCCGAAGAAGCCCCCCCCCCGCGGAGAAGCCCCCGCCCGGGGGCGGCCGGCTCTCGCGGCGCGATGTTGTTTCCCTCTACATCTACATGCATAATGCGGTTATGCATAAGCGGGTTATGGAAACGGGCACACCGGCGCCGGCCGAGGACCTGATGATCGCCGTGGAACGGCTGGTGCGGTACGTCCGTCGCAGCGCCGTCACCGGCGGCCTGAGCACGGCGGCCTCCTCCGCACTGAGCCGGCTCGGCCGGGAGGGACCACAGCGGCTGACCGAGCTCGCCAGGGCCGAGAACGTCTCCCAGCCGAACATGACGCAGCTGGTCACCCGGATGGAACGCGCGGGCCTGGTCCGGCGCACCGCCGACCACAGCGACGGCCGGGGCGTGCTCGTGGAGGCCACCGACGAGGGCCTGGACGTGTTCCGCCGGCGACGGGCCGAGCGCGCGGACGCCCTGGGGCAGCTGATCGAGGACCTGACCGAACCGGAACAGCGGGCTGTCCGGGTCGCGCTGCCGGCCCTGGCCCGGGTCATCGACGACCGCCACTCCCGCTCCTGACCCCGTTCCCTGCGACACCACGGAGAACCGCACATGAGTGCACCGCACGGAAGGGCCGCCAGCCCCTTCAAGCAGCCGAAGGCCGTCTGGGCCGTCGCGTTCGCCTGCGTCATCTCGTTCATGGGCATCGGTCTGGTCGACCCGATCCTGCCCGCCCTCGCCGAGGGTCTGCACGCCTCACCCAGCCAGGTCTCCCTGCTGTTCAGCAGCTACCTCATCGTCACCGCGGTCGCCATGCTGTTCGTCGGCTGGGTCTCCAGCCACATCGGCGCCAAGCGCACCCTGGTCGTGGGTCTGGCCGTCATCGTCGTCTTCGCGGCGCTCGCGGGCTCCACCGACTCCATCAACGGCATCGTCGGCTTCCGGGCCGGCTGGGGTCTGGGCAACGCCCTGTTCATCGCCACCTCGCTCGCCGTCATCGTCGCCTCCGCGAGCGGCGGCTTCGGCGGCGCGATCATCCTGTACGAGACCGCCCTCGGCCTCGGCATCGCCGTGGGTCCCCTGCTCGGCGGCGAGCTGGGAGCCGTCAGCTGGCGCGGCCCCTTCTTCGGTGTCGCCGTCCTGATGGCCGTCGCCCTGGCCGCGACCCTCGCCTTCGTGCCGGCCCTGCCCAAACCGGAGCGGCCCACCTCGCCGCTCGCCCCCCTCAAGGCGCTGCGCCACCGCGGCCTGCTGACCATGGGCATCATGGCCCTGCTGTACAACTGGGGCTTCTTCACGATGCTGGGGTACGCCCCCTACCCGATGAAGCTGGGCGCGCACCAGCTCGGACTGGTCTTCACCGGGTGGGGCCTGCTGGTGGCCGCCTTCAGCGTGTTCTTCGCCCCGCGCCTCCAGGCCCGGTACGGCACCGCCCCGGTCCTGTACGCCAACCTGCTCGGCCTCGGCGTCGTCATGGCGGTCATCGCGGCCGGCGTCGACTCGCCCCGGGTGGTGATCGTGGCGGTCGTCGTCAGCGGCGCCTTCATCGGCATCAACAACACCCTCACCACCCAGGCCGTCATGCTCGTCTCGCCCGTCGAGCGGCCGGTGGCCTCCTCCGCCTACGGCTTCCTGCGCTTCATCGGCGGCGGCCTCGCCCCCTACGTCGCCGGCCGGCTCGCCGACGCGACCGACCTCAGCGTCCCGTTCTACCTGGGCGCCGCGACCTTCGTCGTGGCCATCCCCGTACTGGCGAGCGGCCACCGTCTGCTCCGCCGGGCCGAACGGACCGCGGGTCAGGGTGAACCCGTCGCGCCCACGCTCACGCCGGTCGGTGCGGCGGCGGCCACCGGCGGACCGCCGCTCATCGTCGCCGTCGGCGCCCACGACAGGGCCGCCGCCATCGTCGACGCCGCGGCTCGGCTCGCCCGGGACGCGGGTACGGCCCTGGAGGTCGTGCACGTCCAGCAGACCGCCGTGGTCGAGGAGCAGGCCGTCGACGTCGAGACCGCCGAGCAGGCCCGCTCCGCCGTCACCGCCCACCTCGACCGGCTCGCGGCCCACGGCATCCCCGCGGTCGGCCAGATACTCACCAGCGTCGGCGACCACTCCGCCGCGGGCCGGGCCCTGGCCCGGCACGCCGCCGACGTGCGGGCCGGCACCGTCGCCGTGGGCCGCTCTCCCCGCGGTCCGCTGGCACAGTTCGCCGACGGGAGCTTCACCAGCGCGCTCACGCACACGGCGGCCTGCTCGGTCGTCCTCGTCGACCCCGACAGCCCGCCCCGGCCGCTGACCACGGCCATCCTGGCGGAACTGCGCGCCGCCGCCTCCGCCTGAGAGAGCGCCCTGACAAGGGGGTCCGGCGCGGCGGGGTGCCCGGGGCAGCGGGGCCCGGGGCCGTGACGGACCTGGTGCGGGGATCGACCCGGTGCGGGGATCGATCCGGTGCGGGGACGCCCCTCGTCCTGTGCGTCTTCCGCGCCGGGTCCGTACCGCCGGGACCCGGGCCGATGTGACTCCGGCGGGCGAGGCTTTCGGTAAGTCGGCGGGCGTCCGGCGTCGGGCGTCAGCCGACCTGCGCCGCGAACGCCTCGTACGCCCGCTCGTCGAACAGCACGAACCTGACCTCCTCGACCGCGGACTCCGTGTCCCGCACGGTCCGCACCGCGACGCGCGCGGCGTCGTCCATCGGCCACCGGTACACACCGGCCGAGACGGCGGGGAACGCGACCGTGCGGGCGCCGAGTTCGTCGGCGACCCGCAGTGATTCGCGGTAGCAGGACGCCAGCAGAGGCGAGCGGTCCTCGGTCTCGCTGAAGACCGGGCCCACGGTGTGGATCACCCATCGCGCGTCCAGGTCGCCCGCGGTGGTCGCGACCGCCTTGCCGGTGGCCAGGCCCTTGCCGTAGTGCGAGGCGCGGAGCCGGCGGCAGTCCGCCAGGATGGCGGGGCCCCCGCGCCGGTGGATGGCCCCGTCCACGCCCCCGCCGCCGAGCAGCGAGGAGTTCGCCGCGTTGACGATCGCGTCGACGCTCTGCCCGGTGATGTCGCCCCGGACCAGGCTGATGACGGTCATGACGGCTCGGCCTCCTCGTTCGTGGTCCTTACCGCATTGTCCCCCGGCGACCGCCGGGTCGCCGTGTCCGCGGTCAGGGCTGTCGCAGCCGACGCCACACGGCCTTCGCCGCGTTGTGCCCCGACATGCCGTGCACGCCGGGTCCCGGCGGCGTGGCCGAGGAGCAGATGAACACGGCCGGATGCGGAGTGCGGTACGGGAACGGGGACAGCCGGGGACGCAGCAGGAGCTGAAGCCCGGAGGCGGCGCCGCACGCGATGTCACCGCCCACGTAGTTGGCGTCGCGCGCGGCGAGTTCGCGCGGGCCGGCGGTGGCGCGGGCCAGTACACGGTCACGGAATCCGGGCGCGAACCGCTCCAGCTGGCGCTCGATCGCGTCCGTGAGGTCCCCTGTCCAGCCGTTCGGAACGTGCCCGTACGCCCAGAAGACCTGCTTGCCCTCGGGTGCCCGGGACGGGTCGACGACACTGGGCTGCACCGTGATCAGGAAGGGGGCGTCCGGGGCCCGGCCCTCGCGTGAGGCGGCGTGCAGAGCGGCACCGATCTCGGCGCGGCTCGCGCCCACCTGCACGGTCCCGGCGGTACGGGCCTCCTCGGCCGTCCAGGGCACGGGCCCGTCCAGCGCGTAGTCGACCTTGAAGACGGCCGCCCCGTAGCGGTAGTTCTCGTAGTAGCGGCCGAAGCCCGCGATCCTCGACAGCGCGGTGGGCGAGGTGTCGAAGACGTAGGCGCGCGCGGGCGGCAGGTCGTCGAGGCGCTTGACCTCGTAGTCGGTGTGGACACTGCCGCCGAGGTCCCGCAGGTAGGCGGTGAGCGCGTCGGAGATCGACTGGGAGCCGCCGCGCGCGACGGGCCAGCCGCGGGCGTGCGCTGCCAGGGCGAAGACCAGGCCGACGGCGCCGGTGGCGATGCCGTCCAGCGGGGCGATGACATGGGCGACGAGCCCGGCGAACAGGGCCTGGGCCCGCTCGTCGCGGAAGCGCCGCATCAGCCACGTGGAGGGCGGCAGTCCGGCGAGGCCGAACCGGGCCAGGGTGACCGGGTCGCGGGGCAGCGCGGTCAGCGGCAGGGACATGAAGTCGTGGGCGAGCGTGTCCCACTTGGGGAGGAAGGGCGCGACCAGCCGGCGGTAGGTACCGGCGTCGCGCGGTCCGAACGAGGCGGCCGTCTCCGCGACGGAGCGCGCGAGCACCGCTGCGGTGCCGTCCGGGAACGGGTGGGCCATGGGCAGCTCGGCGTGCAGCCACTCCAGGCCGTAGCGCTCCAGGGGCATCGCCCGGAAGGCGGGCGAGTTGATGCCGAGCGGATGGGCCGCCGAGCAGGGGTCGTGCCGGAATCCGGGCAGGGTCAGCTCTTCGGTGCGGGCGCCGCCGCCCACCGTGTCCCGCGCCTCGAAGACGGCCACGGAGAAGCCCCGGCGGGCCAGTTCCACGGCAGCCGTCAGCCCGTTCGGCCCCGCACCCACGACGACGGCATCGAGCATCGACGGCACCTCGGACTCCTTTGTCGCCGACGGCCACTGACCACCAGGATATGCCGGAGGCCCGACGGGCCCGGCGGCACGGGGTGGGAATCCGCGAGCCGCCGGGCCACGGCCACCCCGTCGCGCCGGACCACGACCACCGCGTCGCTCCGGCCCGCGACCGTGCGCCTCGCGGAGTCGGAAGCCGCGCACCCCGCGGGGCGGACCCGGCGCCGGTCCCGCCCGCCGGCCGGGACCGGGCGGGCGGCCGGGACCGGGCCGGCAGGAGTCGGCGGGGTGTCCGGCCCCGGCCGGCGGTGGCTCACACGGTGTGGACGGTTCCGGCGTAGCGTCGGGCGAACCGGGTCCCGGTGCCCGCGGTGACCGTGAAGTCGTACCGCCCCGCGTCGGTGCGCCACGTCAGCCGGGTGCGGTCGCCCGCCCCGACCCATACGGTCCGCTCCTCGCCGGCGAAGTCGTTCGGCGTGAGCGTGAAGGCCACCTCGGTGGCGCCGTCGTTGCGCAGGTCCAGGTCCACCGCGGCGTTCTCCGGGCGCCCGGAGTACCGCAGGGCCGCCGTCACCGACGGCGCCGCCATGTCGTCCTGGCCCGGGCGGAGGACGGTGCCGGAGAAGCGGCGGACGAAGCCGTCGGCGCCGTACACGGAGAAGTCGTAGCGGCCGTCCGTGTCGGCGGCGTCCCACACATAGGTGCGTGAGGAGCGCGCCGGGACCGTGAAGGGCGTGCCGGCGAAGGGCAGCACGTTGTTCGGCAGCACGGTGAAGTGGTAGCCGACGCTGCCGTCGTTGGTGAGGGTGCAGGTGACCTTGCCGGTGGTCCGGTCGACCTTGACGTCGGCCCAGGGGCGGTACGGCAGGGCGCGGTGCGGCCTGTGGCCCTCCTCCTGCGCGGGCATGGACTGCTCGTCCGGCACCTTGACCGGCGGCAGCGAGCTGCCGGCGTCCGCCTTCGCCATCAGCGCGACCGTGTCCGGCAGGGCCGGGATGCTGTAGTCGGGCTTGGTGAAGTCGAAGGCGCTGGTGAGGTCGCCGCAGACGGTGCGCCGCCAGTCGGAGATGTTGGGCTCGCGCACGCCGGTGACGCGCTCCAGGAAGCGGACCACCGAAGTGTGGTCGAACACCTGGGAGTTGACCCAGCCGCCGCGCGACCACGGCGAGACGACCCACAACGGCACCCGGCTGCCCAGGCCGATGGGCTTGCCGCCCGCGAACTCGTCCTTGGTGCCGGGCTCGGGGAAGGGCGGGATGACGTGGTCGAAGTAGCCGTCGTTCTCGTCGTACATGACGAGGAAGGCGGTGTGCTTCCACACGTCGGGGTTGGAGAACAGCGACCGCAGCGCGGTGTCGACCCAGTGGGCGCCGTAGTCGGGGCTGGCGTTCGGGTGCTCGCAGAACAGGTACGGCGCCACCAGCCAGGAGACCGTGGGCAGGGTGCCGTCCTTGCAGTGCTCGTCGAACGCGGTGAGGTCCCACTTCGTCATCGCGTTGACGTAACGGGGGTCGTCCTTGGGGAACTCGTGGAACTGCTTGAAGTACGACAGGGCGTTGTCGTCGTAGTCGCCGTAACGGTCGTCGGAGCCATCGGGGTTGTGGTAGACGCGCCAGGTGACGCCGGCCTGCTCCAGGCGTTCGGCGTACGTCGTCCAGTCGGCCACCGGGTTGTCCGTGACCGGCGTGTTGTCGGTCCACGGGCCGGTGGTGCCGTCCACGCCGGGGCCCGCGGTGCCGGTCCACAGGTAGAGCCGGTTGGGGTCGGTGGGGCCGTTCAGCGAGCAGAAGTAGCCGTCGCAGAGGGTGAAGGCGTCGGCCAGCGCGTACTGGTAGGGGATGTCCGCCCGGGTGAAGTACCCCATGGTCCGTTCGCCCTTGGCGGAGACCCACTTGTTCATGGCGCCGCCGTTGACGGCCGAGTGGCCGGTGTCCCAGTCGTGCGGGAGGCCGCCCGCGTTCTGCGCGTTGTACTTGGTGGTGTCCATGCGGAAGGGCAGGAGGTGACCCTCCTTGCGGCTCCCGGCGGGCTGGCGGAACACCGGGTCGCCGCCGGGGAGGACGGTGGCCTGGCGGTCGCTGAAGCCCCGTACCCCGCTCAGGGTGCCGAAGTAGTGGTCGAAGCTGCGGTTCTCCTGCATCAGGATGACGACGTGCTTGACGTCGGCGATGCTGCCGTGGCCCGTGCCGCGCCCCGCGGCCTCCGCGGTGCCGGGGAGTCCGGCGGCTATCGCTGCTCCGGCCGCGGTGGTGCCGATGAAGGTGCGGCGGCTGATCTCGGTCATGGGAGGAAGGTCCTTCGGATCGTTCGCGGTCAGCCGCGGGCGGACAGGGAGAAGGTGACGACGGCGGCCGCGTGGTCGGAGGGCCAGCCGTTGGCGGCGGCGTCCGGCACCGGCCGGGGCCAGCCGGTGAACAGGCTGTGCGCCTCGAGGACCTTGAGCCGCCCCGCGTACTGGATCTGGTCGATCCGGTCCTGCGGTTCCGCTCCGCCACCGTCCTCGCGCCGCGGTCTGACGGGGGACCAGGTGATGCCGGGTGCCTTCTCCGGGCTGCCGTGGGCGTCGCGGAAGGCGTCGGTGAGGCCCGCCTCCTCCAGTGCCTCGGTGACGGGCCAGCGGACCCGGCCCGCTCCCCCGTGCGCGGACGCGGTCCGGCTCGTCCAGTCGTGGTGGGACGGCGAGGCGAGGCCGGCGGCCAGTACGACCGGGGTGCGGGAGGCGAGTTCCGGCCGCAGGGCGGCCACCAGCGCCCGCGCCTGCCGGTAGCGGGTCGTCCCCTTCTCCGCCGCCTCGGCCTGCGCGGGCGTCCGGCCCGCCAGCAGCGCGTACGGCCCGTAGTCGGCTTCGTCCAACTGGGCCGTCCACAGACGTACCGTGCGGTCGCCGGGCAGGTGCAGTGTCGCCGCCGCGGCCGGGAGCGCCGCGGTCGGGGCGACGACGTCGCTGAGCGGGTAGCGGCTCACGATGCCGAGGCCGCCGGCCTGGTACACGTGCCGGCCGAGCGCCGCGGCGAGGTTCTCGGCCGCCTTGTCGCCGCATTCCTGGAGCGCCACGACGTCCAGGCCCTGGGTGAGGACCAGCCGCAACTGCTTCTCCAGGAAGCCGTCGACGTGGGTGCCGGCGTCCCAGAGGTTCAGCGTGGCCACCTTCAGCCGCAGCCGTTCCCGGGAGGTGCGTACCGGCACCTGGACGGTGACGGTGTCGCTGCCGACCGCGCTGTCGGTGACGGCGGCCACGACTCGGCCGGGTCTGCGGGGCGCGGTGCGCGGGGCCCTGCCGCTGACCGTGCCGTCCGCGGCCACCGACAGCCAGGAGTCGCCGCCGACCCGCTTGAAGGTCGCGCTGCCCGCGTCGTTGCCCTCGGGCCTGATCCACAGGCCGCCGAGCTTCACCGAGAAGTCCTCGCCCGCGGTCTGCGGCTCGGTGGTGACGGCGTCCACGACCGCGTGCGGACGCGGGATCACGGGGCGTACGGCGAAGCTGAACGCGGCGGTCTTGGCGAGGATGCCGTAGCCGTCCTTGGCCAGCAGGTAGGCGGTGTACGGGCCGCCGCTCAGGCCGGAGGTGTCGAGGGTGATGTCACCGGAGGCGGCCGGGGTGTACTCCCAGGCGAGGGAGGAGCCGGTGCCCGGCTGCCGGTCGCCGTCGTACACCCCGATCCAGTTCTTCGCGTCGGGTGCGTCCGTCGTCCAGTGGAAGGAGAGCTTGTCGCCCTCGTGCGGAGCGGTGGACGTGAGCTTGACGGTGTCGCCGAGGGGGGCGCCCGCGAAGCTGAACGGCTCCGTCCTGGCGAGGACGCCGTAGCCGTCCTTGGCCAGCAGATAGACGATGTACGGTCCGCCGCTCAGGCCGGAGGTGTCGAGGGTGGTCTGCCCGGACGTGCCGGGCACGTACGCCCACACGAGGGAGCTGCTGCCGCTGGCGGGCAGCCGGTCGGCGGGGTAGACGCCGATCCAGTTCTTGGGGTCGGGGGCGTCCGTCGCCCAGGTGACGGCCAGTTCGGTGCCGCGCGGCGGGGGCGTCGGGGATCCGATCGCGACGCTGCTCCCGGACGCGGCGGCCTGTGAGAGGGATGACACGGTGTTGGGTCCTCTCCGCCCCGGGTGGCGCCGCGGCGACACCCGGGTGAGCAAAGTTGTCTAGATAACTTCGCTCCCTAGCAAGCCGTCCCCCGGCGACGTCCCCGTGAACGAGAGGTTGCCCGCGACCGGGGGGAAGACGGAACTCTCAGGTTTCCCCGCCTGGCCCGAATGTCCGGAATCCGAGCAGTAGACGGCCTCTGAGCTGCGACTTTCCGAGACTTTCAGCCGCTCGCGCAACCCACGGAGTTCGCCGGCACCCGTTTCGTCATGCCGCCGTCCAGAGGGAGGCGGCACGCCGAACCTCGCACCGGGTCACGCCTTCGCTGTGCACAGCAGGACCGGTCGAGTGCACGCACGGGAGCTGGTGACGGATGCGGCCGGGCACGCGGAAAGCCGGGGCACGAGGGTGCCCCGGCTTCGACTGTGGCGGCCACCCGAAGAGGGGGTGTCCTGGATATGGCTCTTGATCCGGAGCTTTTGATCCGGGCCGTCGCGACGCGAGGACGGACGGCGACGCGAGAACGGACGGCGACGCGAGAACGGACGGCGACGCGAGGACGGACGGCGACGCGAGGACGGACGGCGACGCGAGGACGGACGCGGGCAGGCAGGCCGGCCGGCTGTCCGGGGTTCCGTCGCGTCAGGGCGGCGGGCGTTGCCCCGCCGGACCCTCAACTCGCGGAGCACGCGCGGCCAAGGGCGCCGGACCACGGGCACCCAGGGTCGCGGGAGCCATGTGGAGCGAGCCTCGCGGGCGCGTCAGCGCGACGGCCACGGAGCAAGCCGGGCACGGGTCACGGACCGCACGAGGCGCATGCCACGGGCCGCGCCGCTCGGGGCGCGAACGCCACGGACCGCACGGGGCGCGAACGCCACGCGCCGCTCGGGGCGCGAACGTCACGGGCCGCGCAAGGCGCGAGCGTCTCGGGCCGTGCGGGCCGTGCCACCGCCCCCGCTCAGGCTCCGGCGGCCAGCAGGCTTCGTACCCGGCGGGCCGTCGCCTCGTCCCGGGCCGCCGTGAACGGCAGCGCGTTGCCGCCGGTGACGCGGAACGGTTCGCCCGTCAGCGTCAGGTGGGTGCCGCCCGCCTCCTCGACCAGCAGCAGGCCCGCCGCGTGGTCCCAGGCCGCCTCCCAGGAGAAGGCCGTCGCGTCCAACTCGCCACGGGCGACGGCCAGGTACTCCAGGCCGGCCGAACCGCACGGGCGCGGCCGGACGCCCTCGGTGTTCAGCCCGAGGAGGGCGCGCTTCTGCTCGTCCGTCGTGTAGTCGGGGTGCGAGGTGGCTATGTCGAGGCCGCGGCCGGGCTCGGGCGAACCGGAGCGCAGTGGCTGCCCGTCGAGGTGGGCGCCCCTGCCGCGGAGGGCGACGGCGAGCTGGTCACGGGCCGGTGCGTAGGTCCAGGACGCGTGGACGACGCCGCCCAGCGTGAGGGCGACGAGCGTGCAGAACCCGGACTCGCCGCGGACGAACTGGCGGGTGCCGTCGACCGGGTCGACGATCCAGACCGGCGCCGTGCCCTGGATCGCGTCGTACGTCGCCGGGTCGGCGTGGACCGCCTCCTCGCCGACCACGACCGAGCCGGGCAGCAGCTTGGCGAGCGCTTCGGTCAGGTACTCCTCGGCCTTGCGGTCGGCGTCCGTGACCAGGTCGTGCGGGCCGCTCTTCTGGTCGATCTCGTGCGCGGCGAGCTGCCTGAAGCGGGGCATGATCTCGGTGGCGGCCGCGTGGCGGACCGCTTCTTCGACATCGGGCGTGCGGTGGGCGAGAAACTCGTCGATGGTTTCGGTGTGTCCGATCATGGCTCCATGACAGCACGCGCCTCTGACAATCCCCGCCCGTCCGGTGCACTTCAGGTGGATTCGGGGTGAATTCCCGGGGCGCCGGGCCGGGACCGCGACGCTCGGACCGTCGCCCCTCGCCCGTCGCCCGTCAACCGCCACCCGTGACCCGTGACCCGTCGCCCACGGCCCACGGCCCACGGCGCCGGCCACGGCCGCGCTCAGCGCCCGACCGCGTACCCCTGCATCCCCCGCGGATTCGCCGCGGCGGACAGCACTCCGGTGCGCGGGTCCCGGGCGACCGCGCACAGCCGACCTTCCGACCAGGCGTCGGCGACCTGGACGTCGTGGCCGCGGCGGCGCAGCTCCGCGACGAGGGCGGGGGCGGTGCGGGACTCGACGGTGAGGCTGCCCGGGCGCATGCCGCGCGGGTAGAAGGAGCCGGGGAAGCTGTCGTTGTGCCAGTTCGGCGCGTCGATCGCGCCCTGGAGGTCGAGCCCGCCGCGCACTTCGGCACCCAGCGCCACGGCCAGGAAGAAGTGGGTCTGCCACTGGTCCTGCTGGTCGCCGCCGGGGGTGCCGAACGCCATGACCGGCACCCCGTCGCGCAGCGCCAGCGAAGGCGTGAGTGTGGTGCGCGGACGGCGGCCGGGCGTCAGGGAGTTGGGCAGTCCCTCCTCCAGCCAGGCCATCTGGAGGCGAGTGCCGAGCGGGAAGCCCAGTTCCGGGACGACCGGGTTGGACTGGAGCCACCCGCCGCTCGGGGTGGCCGCGACCATGTTGCCCCAGCGGTCCACGACGTCGAGGTGGCAGGTGTCGCCGCGGGTGGAGCCGTCCGGTGTCACCTCGGGTTCGGCGGCCGCCCGGGCGACGGTGGGTTCGCCCGCGCCGGGCACGGCCAGCGCGTCGAAGCCGGGCTCCCCGGAGGCCACCTGCCGCGCGTGGCGGCTCAGCCTCGGGGTGCGCCCGCCGGGGGCGCCGGGGCGCAGTTCGTACGAGGCCTCGTCGCCGATGAGGGCTCGGCGCTCCGCGTTGTACTCGTCCGACAGCAGTGCGCCGAGCGGCACCTCGGCCGCGTCCCCGTACCAGGCCTCCCGGTCGGCCATGGCGAGCTTGCAGCCCTCGACGAGCAGGTGCACGTACTCGGCGGAACCGTACGGCGGCAGCTCCGGCGGGAGCAGGGCGAGCTGCTGGAGGAGGACCGGGCCCTGGCTCCAGGGGCCGGCCTTGCACAGGGTCCAGCCGCGCCAGTCGTAGGTCGCCGGTGCCTCGTAGACCGCGGACCAGGAGGCGAGGTCGGTGGCCGTCAGCGTGCCGGCGTGGCGCTCACCGCTGGTGTCCATGGTGGGCCGCCCGGCCTGGCGCACCAGGGCCTCGGCGATGAATCCGGTGCGCCAGACCTCCCGTGCCGCCTCGATCGCGGCCTCCCGGTCGCCCGCGGCCGACACCTCGGTGAGCAGTCGTCTCCAGGTGGCGGCGAGCGCGGGATTGCGGAAGAGCTCACCGGTTCGCGGTGCCGCCCCGCCCGGCAGGTACACCTCCGCGGAGGAGGTCCACTCCGTCTCGAACAGTTCCCGGACGACGTCCACCGTCTCGCCGACGCGCTCCACGGGCGCGTGCCCGTCCTCGGCGTACCCGATGGCGTACTTCAGGACGTCGGCGAGGGACTTTGTGCCGTGGTCGCGCAGGAGCAGCATCCACGCGTCGAAGGCGCCGGGGACGGCCGCGGCGAGCGGGCCGGTACCGGGTACGAGATCCAGACCGAGTCCCCTGTAGTGCGCGATCGTCGCTCCGGCGGGCGCGCCGCCCTGTCCGCAGAGCACCTGTACCGCGCCGCCCGCGGGCGCGAGGACGATCGGGACCTCGCCCGCGGGTCCGTTGAGGTGCGGCTCGACGACGTGGAGGACGAACCCCGCGGCGACGGCGGCGTCGAACGCGTTGCCGCCGTCCTCCAGGACGGCCATGGCGGACTGCGAGGCGAGCCAGTGGGTGGAGGACACCATGCCGAAGGTGCCCTGGAGGGTCGGTCGGGTCGTGAACATGCGGTCCTTCGTGTCGCTGTTTTCCGCTCATCGTCCAGACTGACCGGCCGTCGGCGCAACAGGGCCACGGGGCCGGTGCCGGTACGGCGGCCGGGTCGCACGTGCTGCCCCGGGAGGGGCCGGCGGGAGCGAGCCGTATCGGCCAGGGCCCAGCGGGTCGGTGGCGCTGTGCCGGGAAGTGACCTCTCACGCCTCCGCGCGGGGGCCGAGCGGATCGGAACCGCCGAGCAGTTCGCCGACATGGGCCGCGAGCGAGGAACGCAGGCCTTCGGGTGTCATCTTCTGATCGTCCATCAGGTGCGTGACCAGGTCGGCGCGGACGGCGGCCAGGAGTGCGTGCGCGGTGAAGTCCGCGTCGCGCACCCCGGGCACCCGCTCCAGCGCCACGCGAAGGGC
The DNA here is from genome assembly GCF_042734135.1 of Streptomyces sp. NPDC059668. NCBI lineage: Bacteria > Bacillati > Actinomycetota > Actinomycetes > Kitasatosporales > Streptomycetaceae > Streptomyces > Streptomyces sp. NPDC059668. The sequence continues at coordinate 15,127 of NZ_JBHWEL010000008.1, forward strand.
TTCGTGCCACCAGCCGTAGTGTTCGGCCTGATAGGGGCTGCTGAGACCGGCGTCCTCGGCGGCCAGCATCAGGTGACGATTCTCGATCTTGAAGCGCAGCGAGGCGTCCAGCAGGTCCAGCACCCGCTGCCTCGGTGAGGACGTGGCTGCGCCCCGCTCTTCGCGTACGGCTTCCTGCACCGGGTGGAGACGGGAGGCGATCACGGCACCGATCAGGCCGGCGCGGTCGCCGAAGCGGCGGAAGAGGGTGCCCTTGCCGACACCGGCGGCCGCGGCGATGTCGTCCATCGACACGCCATGGGGGCTGCCGCTGGCGGCGAAGAGCGCGTCGGCGGCGGCCAGGACGGCTTCTCGGTTGCGCAGAGCGTCCGCGCGCTCCGTACGCTCCGTACGCTGGGCCACGGGTCCTCCTCGGTCTTCGGCCAGTCCGCGAGCCGGCGCTCGGACGCACCTGGTCCGGCACCACGAACCCGTCCACGCCCGGCGGTTCCCGCGCGCGGGAACCGCCGGCCGAGCGGTCCGCGTGGCGTGCGGCGGGCCGGAATCACGTCGTCGATCCAGTCGAAGATACGCGCCACCGCCGGGCGGAGGGCGGCCGGGAGACGGCGGCGGCACGCCCGGGGTCGGAGGCGCGGGCCGCCGCGAGCCGCACAGCCGGGGCGGGGGCGTCGGGCCAGAGGCAGAGGGTGTCGGGCCGGAAGAGTGGACCGTCGTGGAACATCGGCCGCCTCAGACCAGGTTCCGTTCGGCGAAGGCGCGGAAGGTACCGGGTGGGCGGCCGGTGAGGCGCTGGACGAGGTCCGAGGTGCGGTCCTCGGCGCCGTCCGCGATGGCGCCGTCCATCGCGGCCAGCATGGTGGCGAACTCCAGCGGCATCCCGGTGGCCCAGCGGTCGCGCGCCTCCTCGAAGGTCAGGCGCCGGTGGACGACGGGCCGGCCGGTGACCTCGGTGACGATCGCGGCGACGTCGTCGTAGCTCAGCGCCTGCGGCCCGGTGAGGAGCAGGTCGGTGTCGGGGGCGTCGTCGTCGGTCAGGGCGCGTACGGCGACGGCGGCGATGTCCTCCGCGTCGATGAACGCGACGCGACCGTCTCCGGTGGCGGTGAGGATGAGGCCGTCCTCGCGGATGGTCCGGGCGTGCGGCATGGACCCGGTGAAGTTCTGCATGAACCAGGAGGGCCGCAGCACCGCCCACCGGTCGAACAGGCCGGGCAGCGCCTGGTGGACCTGCCCCACCGCCGGACCGCCGGCGGGAATCGCGGAGGAGCTCAGCAGTACCGCCCGCTGCACGCCCGCCGCGCGGGCGCGGCGGAGGAAGGGCAGCATGACCGCGGCCGGGTCCGAGGAGCCGATGGGCGGCACGAGGTAGGCGCGGTCGGCGCCGTCGAGGGCTCCGTCCCAGGTCGAGGGCTCGTTCCAGTCGAAGCGGACGGCCTGCGCGCCCGCCACCGGGGTGGCGCTGCGGCCGGCGGCCTTGACGCGGTGGCCCTCGGCGGTCAGGCCGGCGGTGACCCGGCGACCGGTGGTGCCGGTGGCCCCGATGACCAGGGTGGCGCCGGAGGTGCTCATCGGGTCGCTCCGCTGAAGTCGGCGCCGGGCTGCTGGACGGCGAGGGGGTTCCAGTAGTCGCGGTAGGAGACGATGCGCCCGTCCTCGAACGCGACCACGGCGATGTACGTCATGTCGAAGGGGCTGTCCGTCTCCACCAGGCGGCCGACCCCGCGCATCTCGACCACGATCGTCCCGGGGTCGGTGGTCTGGTGGATCCGTACGTCGGGGAAGCCGTGGAGGTCGATGTGGTCGGGGTAGTGGCGCATGTAGTCCGCGACGGCCCGCCGGCCCTCCAGCCGCCCGGGCCGGCCCGGGGGCGCGAAGGGGAACTCCAGGACACCGTTCTCGTCCCACAGGTCCACCCAGCCGGGGATGTCCTTCTCCACCAGCAGGCGCAGACCGTGGCGGTACAGCTCCTCGGGTGTCATCGGCACTGTCATGGTCAAGGGTTCCACTCTGTTCGATTCCATGGGATCCATAAACGGACCGTCGGTCCGCATAGCTCGAGCATACGGACCGCCAGTCCGCTTCGCAATCCCCGACCCGGCCGCCCGGCCGGCGGAGCACCGGCACCCCGCCCTGCCCTGCCGCTCCACCCCAGGACGCTCCCACGCACCGCACCCTGACCGGCCGGAATCAATCACCGCAGGTCGGCGTTGGTGCCGGTGGAACGAACGGAGGCGGATCGGTGCACGGTGAGTACAAGATCCCCGGCGGCAAGCTCGTCGTGGTGGACCTGGACGTCGAGGACGGGCTGCTGCGTCACGCGCGCGTGGCCGGCGATTTCTTCCTCGAACCGGACGAGGCGCTGGACGCCGTGAACCACGCGCTGGAGGGCGCCCCCGCCGACACCGACGCGGCGGGCCTGGCCGCCCGTGTCGACGCCGCGCTGCCCGTGGGCACGGTCATGTACGGCCTGACCTCGGAGGGCATCGGGATCGCGGTGCGCCGGGCGGTCGCACGCGCCACCGACTGGACGGACTACGACTGGCAGCTGATCCACGAGGGGCCGCAGTCCCCGGCGTTGCACATGGCCCTGGACGAGGTGCTGACCGCGGAGGTCGCCGCGGGCCGCCGTCCGCCGACGCTCCGCGTGTGGGAGTGGGGAGCCCCGTCCGTGATCATCGGCAGCTTCCAGTCGCTGCGCAACGAGGTCGACCCCGAGGGCGCCGCGCGGCACGGCATCGAGGTGGTGCGCCGGATCTCCGGTGGCGGCGCGATGTTCGTGGAGCCGGGCAACACCATCACCTACTCGCTCTCGGTGCCGGAGGCGCTCGTCCAGGGCCTGTCGTTCCAGGACAGCTACGCCTATCTCGACGACTGGGTGCTCGGCGCGCTCGGGGACATGGGGATCAAGGCCTGGTACCAGCCCCTGAACGACATCGCGACGGAGCAGGGCAAGATCGCGGGCGCCGCCCAGAAGCGGATGGTCGGTCCGGGCGGCGGCCCGGGTGCCGTGCTCCACCACGTGACCATGTCGTACGACATCGACGCCGACAAGATGCTCGAAGTGCTGCGCATCGGCCGGGAGAAGCTCTCCGACAAGGGCACCGGTAGCGCGAAGAAGCGGGTGGACCCGCTGCGCCGCCAGACGGGCCTCGCACGCGAAGAGGTCATCGGGCGGATGATCGAATCCTTCCGTGGCCGCTACGGGCTCACGGACGGCGGAGTGACACCCGCGGAACAGGCCCGCGCCGAGGAGCTGGCGCGCTCGAAGTTCGGGTCGGCCGAGTGGACGGCCCGGGTGCCCTAGAGGGAGTCCGGCCGCCCTCCCGCCGGGCGGCCGGCGACCGCACAGGGCGCCGAACGCGCGGGACCCGCAGCCCTCCGGACCCGAGCCGCTCGGGACCCGCAGCCCTCCGTACCCGGACCGCTTGAACGGGGAGCCCTCAGGACGAGGACGCCCACGCCGTCGTGCCGAGCGTGTTCTCGGGGCCGATGTCGAGGGTCTCCGGGGGCCGTACGTTCACGGCGGCACGCCCCTTCTGCGGGACGACCCGGAGGTACGTGCCGTTCTCGGCCGCCATCCGCCAGTACAGGGCCGCCCGCGCGCTCTCCCCGGGGCTCAGGGTGAACGGCTCGGCCCCGGCGTCCTCGGGAGCCATCGGGACCTTGTCGGTGCCCTGGACGGCGCGCACGCCCGTGAGCGGGGCGCCCTTCTCGTCGAGGACGCGGACGGAGGGGTAGCCGTTCACCCGGTAGGGCCGCTCGGAGCAGTTGGTGAGGGTGAGCGTCATCGCCCGCAGTCCCATGGCCGCGTCGACAGGGCCGGCGTCGACGCGTACTCCGGACGGCGAGCAGTCGCCGGCCGGCGGGACCGCGACGGCGGGCGAGGGGCGGGGCGCGGGCCGGTGGTCCGGCTCGGTGAAGAAGCCGCAACCGCCCAGGGCGAGTGCCAGCGCACCGGCGAGTACGGCACGACGGAGCGGTCCCGGGCTCTGCTGTCCCTGGTGCGACACGGTCATTCGCCGATCATCGCACGCGCCACTGAGCGCCACCTCGGGCCGTCACCAGTCCCGACTCGTAGGCGAACACGACCAGTTGGGCCCGGTCGCGGGCGCCCAGCTTGGTCATGGCGCGACTGATGTGCGTCTTGGCGGTGAACGGGCTGATGACCATGTGGGCGGCGATCTCCTCGTTGGTGAGGCCGCGCGCGGCGAGCGCGGTGACCTCGCGTTCGCGGCGGGTGAGGCACTCCAGGCCCGGCGCGGTGGCCCGGTCCGGGGGCCGGGCCACGAACTCGCCGATCAGCGTGCGGGTCACGGACGGGGACAGCAGTGCCTCTCCGTGCGCGACGACCTCGATGGCCTGGAGGAGGTCGGCGGGTTCGGTGTCCTTGAGCAGGAAGCCGCTCGCCCCGGCCCGCAGCGCCTCGAAGACGTACTCGTCCAGGCCGTAGTTGGTGAGAATGAGGACGCGCACGGCGGACAGTTGCGGGTCTGCGGCGATCCGCCGGGTCGCCTCGATGCCCGACATCACCGGCATCTGTACGTCGACGAGGGCGACGTCCGGCCGCTCGGCCCGCACCAGCGCGAGCCCCTGCTGCCCGTCGGCGGCCTCGCCGACCACCTCGATGCCGTCCTCGGCGTCCAGCAGGGCGCGGAATCCGGCGCGCATCAGTGCCTGGTCGTCGACGAGCGCGACCCTGATCACGACACCTCCTCCGGTGCGCCCAGCGGCAGTTGGGCGTGGACGGAGAATCCGCCTCCGGCGCGCGGGGCGGCCCGCAGGGTGCCGCCGAGAGCCGTGACGCGTTCCCGCATGCCGGTGAGGCCGATACCGGGCACGGGCGGACAGGACGGGTCGGCGCCGCCGTCGTCGTCCACCGAGATCGCCAGCCCGGCCGCCGAGTAGTCGAGCCGGACGGTCACCTCGGCCGGCCCCGCGTGGCGGGCGGCGTTGGTCAGCGCCTCCTGGACGATGCGGTAGGCCGCTCGGTCCAGGGTCGCCGTCAGCGGTCGTTCGTCGCCGCTGACCGACAGTTCGACGGCGAGGCCCGCGGCCCGGGCCCGCTCCACGAGCAGCGCGGGCGTACCGGCCGGCTCGTCGGTGCGCAACACCTCCAGCGTGGCCCGCAGTTCGCGCATCGCCTCACCGCCCGCCTCCTGGATGGCGAGCAGCGCGGGCGGCACCTCCTCGCCGCGTTTACGGGCGAGGTGGACGGCAACCCCGGCCTGGAGTTTGACGATCGAGATGCTGTGGGTGAGCGAGTCGTGCAACTCCCTTGCAATGCGCAGCCGTTCCTCGCCGGCCCGGCGCAGGGCGGCCTCCTCCCGGGTGCGTTCCGCCTCCAGCGCGCGCTGTTCGGTCTGGCGCAGGTAGGCCTGCCAGTTGCGGTCGGCGAGGCCCGTCACCAGGGCGCACAGGAACCAGCCCGCCAGCAGGAGGGTGCGTTCGACGATCTCCTGACGGGTGGGGCCCGTCGCGACGAACCCGGCCAGGAACACGGCACTCGCGAGGGCGGCCACGCCCCGGTGGCCGGCGCGCGCGGCGGTGTGGACGGCGCCCAGGACGGGCAGGGCGGCGAGCGGCCCGGGGTGCGCGTGCAGGACGTACGCCGTCGTGGTGAGGGTGCTGACCGCGAGGACCGTGCGCGGCGCGCGGCGATAGGCCGCCAGGGCCAGGGAGGCGAGGGCCGTCAGGACGTAGTCGGCGGGGGCGGTGCCGTCGTCGAAGGCGGCCGCGGTCATGACGAGGGCGCCGACGACGAGCGCGAGGGCGGTGTCGGCGAGCTGTCGGCGCGCGGCCTGGTCCAGCGTCATGTCCCGCACGATAGACGGCTGTTCGGCCGGTCGCGTCAGACCTGTGGAGGGGGCCCGGCCTACTCCCGGCGGAGTAGGCCGGGCCGTGTCCGGACCGGGTGGGGTAGCCCGGAGTGCCTTCGGCCGTACGACGCCCGCGCACCCCCCTGTGGATCAGGGTTGTCGTGTCGGTGGCCGTCGGGCGCACCGCATCACCCGCCAGGAGGAACCCCGTGTCCAGCCCCTTCCGCCACACCACTCCACCGGAGCCCGCGTCCGCCGCCGGGCCCGTCCGCGCCGTCTACACGCAGCTCGCCAGGGACTTCGGCATCACACGGGCGCCCACCTTCGTCGTGCTGTCCTCCGCTCCCGGGATCATGGCATCCGCCTGGGCGCTGATGCGGGAGTCGCTGATCGCGGGCGACGGCGGCAGGACCGGGAAGGAACTCGCGGCGCTCGGGGTGTCCGAGGCCAATCGCTGTCCGTTCTGCGTGGACGCGCACAGGATGCTGCTGCACGCGACGGGCGACCACGCGCTCGCGGAGCGGGTGACCCGTGGTGAGCGGCCCGCCGACGAGGACCAGGCGCGGTTGCTGGCGTGGGGCAGGTCGACCCGGATTCCCGGGGCGCCGGAGCTGATCCCGTACCCCTTCCCGGCCGCGCACGCCCCCGCGTACATCGGCACCGCACTCGCCTTCCACTTCATCAACCGTGTGGTGTCGGCGCTGCTGACCGAGCAGTTGCTGCCGGGCAACGTCCAGCGCTTCCGGGCCGTGCGCAGTCTGGGCGGGCGGTCGCTGTCCAGGACGGTGCGCCGTCATCCCGCTCCCGGTGCCGGTCTGACTCTCCTCGACGGTGTCGGTCTGCCCGTCGTCGATCACGCGGGTCCCGGGCCGGACTGGGCGCGTGCGACCACGGTCGGCCCCGCCTATGCCGCGCTGCGTGCGGCCGCGGGTGAGGGCGAGGGGCTTCTCGACGCCGCCGACCGGCTCCTCGTACGGGAGACGCTCGGTGCCTGGGACGGCGCGCATCCGCCGCTCGCGTGGGACGGGCTTCCCGGCCGTGGGCGCCCCGGGGCCCGACTGGCGCTGCTGGCGGCGCTCGCCCCGTACCGGATCACGGACGAGGACGTGGCGGCCTGGCGCACCCCGGACCGCACCGACGCCTGTCTGGTGCGTCTGGTCGCGTACGGCGCGTTCGCCGCCGTCGACCGGATCGAGAGCGCGCTGCCCGTGCGCACGGCGAGGGAGGCATCGTGACGGGGATCGCCAACTCCGTTCAGGCACAGGTGTGGAACGGTCCTCTGGGCAGTCACTGGGCCACCCACCACGCCCGTTACGACGCCCTCGTGTCGGGTCTCGACGACGCGCTCTTCGCGGGTGCGGCGATCGCCGCGGGCGACCGTGTCCTGGACGTCGGCTGCGGGGCCGGCGCGACGACCAGGACCGCGGGACGGCTGGCCGCGCACGGACACGCGGTCGGTGTCGACATCTCGGCGCCCCTGCTGGACCGGGCGCGGGCGGCCACCGCCGCGGAGGGCGTCACCAACGTGGCGTACGAGCTCGCCGACGCCCAGACCCACCGTTTCCCGGCCGCCGGATACGACGTGATGATCAGCCGGGGCGGGGTGATGTTCTTCGCGGACCACTCGGCCGCGTTCCGGAACCTGGCGCGGGCACTGCGGCCGGGAGGGCGCCTGGCGTTCGTCTGTCCACAGCCCGCCGGACCGCATCTGGAGGAGTCGCGCGCCCTGAACCTCTTCGCGAAGCTCCTCGACGCGCCGGACGCCGACACACTCGCCGCGCAGACCGCGATGGCCTCCCTGTCCGACCCGGCTCGGATCCGCGAGGCGCTGGAGGGCTGGGACGAGGTGAGCGTGACGCCGGTCGGCACGGAGACGGTGTGGGGGCGGGACGCGGCCGACGCCGTCGGCTTCCTCCTCTCGCGTACGCCCGGAAGGGTGGTCGACACGGCCACCCGACGGGCCCTGGAGGACACCTTGCACCCTTATGAGACGGATCGTGGCGTGCGGCTGCGGGCGGCGGTATGGCTGGTGACGGCGGAGCGGAGCCCGGCCCTCCGGCCGTGAACCACAGTCACCGCACAGGCACGGAGCGAGTTCGCCCTTCCGCCCCACAGACAGTCATGTGACACTGTCGTCCCGTCCGCAGTGCGGACTCCTCCGCACCATCCCCCACGAGAAGTGCGCCGTGCGTTCTCTTCCTCTGCCGCTCGCCCTCACCGCGCGACTGCTGCCGGTCGCCGTGCTCGCCTGCACGGGCTGGGCCATGTCGTCCGGTTCGTCCACGTCGCCCTCGACCCCGACCGGGACCGGGACCGAGCACAAGTCGGCCCAGGACACCCAGAACCCCGCCCAGCCCTCGTCGACGGCGGCCACGAAGACGTACACGGCCGCGCCCGCCCCGTGCACCAGCGTCACGACGAAGACGATCACGTCCCTGGTCCCGGGCACCAAGACGGCCGGCCAGGAGATCGCCTCGACCGACAGGGCCGTACGCCGCACCTGCTCCTGGAACGCGCTCAAGGGGTTCGACTACCGCTGGCTCGACGTGTCCTACGAGATCATGGGCTCGGACGCGGCGGCGCAGAAGTCCTACCAGGAGCGCATGACGAAGAAGAGCGGCGGCGGCCCGGTGCCCGGCCTCGGCGACGGGGGCTACTCCGTCGTGAACCTCACCACCGAGGACAAGCAGCAGACCCGCGAGGGTGTGGTGATCGCCCGCGTGTCCAACGCGCTGGTGGCCGTCACCTACAACGGAAGCGACTTCGAGACCAAGAAGGCGCCCAGCACCGACGAGATCAACAAGGGGGCCATCAAGGCCGCCAAGGAGGTCGTGGCCACGCTGGAGAACGGCCGGAAGAGCTGACCGTTCTCCCTCGCGCGACCCGGTGTCAGGCGGCCGGCTCCGACCTGCCCCTCAGCAGCATCAGACCGGTGTAGAGCACCAGCGACGTGCCCAGGCCCACCGCCCAGCCGTAGTCCGCGAGCGACGACAGCGCCGGCACGGGCCGCCCGTCGATCAGCGGGTGGAAGTCGGCGCCGCCGACGGCCAGCACACCCCCGGTGACGAAGGCGACGACGGCCCGCCAGTTCCAGCCGCCGTCGTACCAGTAACGTCCGCCGGCGCGGTACAGGTCGGCGAGGTCGAGCCTGGTGCGGCGCAGGATCCAGTAGTCGGCGATGAGGATGCCGGCGACCGTGCCGAGCAGACCGCCGACGAGGCCGAGCCAGGTGAAGATGTAGCCCTGCGGGTCGGAGTAGAGCTTCCAGGGGAAGATCAGCACGCCGAGGACGCAGGTGGTCATGGCGCCGGCCCGGAAACTGATCCTCCTGGGCGCGATGTTGGAGAAGTCGAAGGCCGGGGAGACCAGGTTGGCCGCGATGTTCACGGACAGGGTCGCGACCAGCACGGTGACCAGTGCGTAGACGATGCCGGCGACGTTGTCCGTCTTGGCGGCCAGCTTGACCGGGTCCCAGATCGCCTCGCCGTACACGGCCTGCGATCCCGAGGTGACCATGACGGACAGGAAGGCGAAGAGCGTCATCGTGGTGGGCAGGCCGAGCGCCTGGCCCCAGGTCTGCGCCTTCTGGCTCCTGCCGTACCGGGTGAAGTCGGGGATGTTCAGCGACAGGGTGGACCAGAAGCCGATCATGCCCATGAGCGAGGGCCAGAACAGCTTCCAGAAGCCGTCGCCCCAGCCGAGTTTGGAGGGCTGGTCGAGCAACGGGCCGAAGCCGCCCGCCTTGCTGCTCATCCACCACAGCATGACGCCGGCGCCGACGAGCACGAAGGGTGCCGCCCAGTTCTCGAAGCGGCGGATCGTCTCCATGCCCCGGTAGATGATCGCGACCTGCAGCACCCAGAAGATCACGAAGGACAGCCACATCGTCCAGGCGTAGCCGCCGATGTGCGAGGCGTTCGCCCAGCTGTCCCCGAAGAGCTTGCCGGCGAGGAAGTAGATCGCCTCGCCGCCGATCCAGGTCTGGATGCCGAACCATCCGCAGGCCACCAACGCCCGCACGACCGCAGGGAGGTTGGCCCCGCGGACCCCGAAGGAGGCGCGGGCGAAGACCGGGAAGGGGATGCCGTACTTGGGTCCCGCGTGACCGGTGAGCAGCATCGGGACCAGCACGATCAGGTTGGCCAGCGCGATGGTGAACACGGCCTGTTTCCAGTCCATGCCGACGGCGATCAGACCGGAGGCCAGGGTCCAGGAGGCGGTGTTGTGGGCCATGCCGACCCAGAGCGCCGAGAAGTTGTACGTGGTCCAGGTCCGCCTCGCGACCGGGACCGGCAGCAGGTCCTCGTTGGCGTAGGGACCGCTGGGCGCCGGAGTGTCGGGGGCGAGTTCGACCCGGCCGTCGGCGAGTGCGACCTGGGCGGTTGGCGGGCTGTCGGTGGGGACGGTCTCGGGCATGGGCAGGCCAATCGAGTGAGGAGTGACGGAAAGGCCGTGCGGGTGGCGTCATGGGGGGTGCGCGGAGAGAGCGCCCTGGCCCCCTTCCCGGGACGGCGGGAAGGGGAGTACTAGGGGGCGGGGCGAGCGGCGTGTGGCCTCAACGGTGCCGTTCTCAGCGGTCGTTCAGCTGGTCATCGGACGTTGACCGCGGGGATGACCTTCGATCCGTAGGCGTCGATGGTGGCCTCCTGCGCGTCGTGCATGTCGTACAGGGCGAACTGGTCGACGCCCAGCTCGCGCAGCGCGTTCAGCTTCTCGACGTGCTGCTCGGCGGTGCCGATCAGGCAGAACCGGTCGACGATCTCGTCGGGGACGAACGTGGTGTCGGGGTTGCCGCTGCGTCCGTGGTGGGAGTAGTCGTACCCCTCGCGGGCCTTGATGTAGTCGGTGAGTTCGCCAGGCACGGCGGCGGAGTGCTCGCCGTACTTGGAGACGAGGTCGGCGACGTGGTTGCCGACCATGCCGCCGAACCAGCGGCACTGCTCCCGGGCGTGGGCGATCGCCTCCGGCGAGTCGTCCTCGGTGACGTAGGCGGGCGCGGCCACGCAGACGGTGACCTCGGACGGGTCCCGGCCCGCCTCCGCCGCCGCGGTCTTCACCGCCTTGACCATGTACTCGGTCAGGTAGAGGTCGGCGAGCTGGAGGATGAAGCCGTCGGCCTCCTCACCGGTCATCTTCAGCGCCTTGGGGCCGTAGGCGGCCATCCACACCGGGAGTTCGGCGCCCGGCCGCACCCAGGGGAACCGGACGACCGTGCCGCCGAGGTCGGCCTCCTCGCCGCGGCCGAGCGCCCGGATGACCTTCATCGCGCCACTGATGCGGGCGAGCGTGTTCGGCTTGCGGCCGGCGACGCGCATCGCCGAGTCGCCCCGTCCGATGCCGCACACCGTGCGGTTGCCGTACATGTCGTTGAGCGTCGCGAAGGTGGAGGCGGTGACCTCCCAGGTACGGGTACCGGGGTTGGTGACCATCGGCCCGACCGTCAGCCTCTCGGTCTGCGCGAGAATCTGACTGTAGATCACGAAGGGTTCCTGCCACAGCACGGCGGAGTCGAAAGTCCAGCCGTACGTGAAGCCGTTGTCCTCGGCCCGCTTCATCAGCTCGATGACGCGGGAGGCCGGGGGGTCGGTCTGCAGGACGAGTCCGAAGTCCATGGCGCCACTCCTAGGCACTCAGAGAAGGTACTGACAGGTGGAGCGGGGGGTGTAGACGCCGTGTCCCGCGCGTCCGGTGAACTCCCGCTCGGTGATGACCGGTTCGCCGCGCGAGAGCACGGTCTCGACTCGGCCGGTCACCCGCTTGCCCTCGTACGCCGAGTAGTCGACGTTCATGTGGTGCGTCTCGGCGGACATGACCTGCTCGGCGTGCGGGTCGTAGATGACGATGTCGGCGTCGGCGCCCGGCGCGATCGTGCCCTTCTTCGGGTACAGACCGAACATCCGGGCCGGGGTCGCGCAGGCGATCTCGATCCAGCGGCGGCGGGAGAGGTGTCCGTCGACGACGGCCTGGTGCAGCAGGTCCATGCGGTTCTCGACGCCCGGGAGGCCGTTGGGGATCTTCGAGAAGTCGCCGCGGCCGAGCTCCTTCTGGCCCACGAAGCAGAAGGGGCAGTGGTCGGTCGACACCACCTGGAGGTCGTTGGTGCGCAGGCCCCGCCACAGGGCGGCCTGGTGCTCCTTGGGCCGAAGGGGCGTGCTGCACACGTACTTCGAGCCCTCGAAGTCCGGCTCCGCGAGGTTGTCGGTCGACAGGAACAGGTACTGCGGGCAGGTCTCGCCGAACACGTTCAGGCCCTCGTCGCGCGCCCGTGCCAGCTCGGCGACCGCCTCCTGCGCCGAGACGTGCACGACGTACAGCGGTGCCCCCGCGACCTGTGCGAGCTTGATGGCGCGGTGGGTGGCCTCGGCCTCCAGGAGCGCCTTGCGGACCTCGCCGTGGAAGCGCGGGTCGGTCTCGCCCCGGGCCAGCGCCTGTTCGACGAGCACGTCGATCGCGATGCCGTTCTCGGCGTGCATCATGATCAGGCCGCCGTTCTCGGCGGAGCGCTGCATGGCGCGCAGGATCTGGCCGTCGTCGCTGTAGAAGACGCCGGGGTAGGCCATGAACTGCTTGAAGGAGGTGACGCCCTCCTGGACCAGCAGGTCCATCTCCTTCAGCGTCTCCTGGTTGACGTCCGAGACGATCATGTGGAAGGCGTAGTCGATGGCGCACCGGCCGTCGGCCTTGGCGTTCCAGGTGTCGAGGCCCTCGCGCAGCGAGTGGCCGACGCTCTGCACCGCGAAGTCGACGATGGTGGTGGTGCCGCCCCAGGCGGCCGCCCGGGTGCCCGTCTCGAAGGTGTCGGAGGCGGAGGTGCCGCCGAACGGCAGCTCCATGTGGGTGTGGGCGTGGGGGGGGGGGCGCCGGCCCCGCGCCGCGCCTCCCGGCGGCCGGGCGGCGGCGGGGGCGCCCCCGGGGCGCCCGGCGGCGGGGCGCGGCC
>NZ_JBHWEL010000008.1:27889-92787 GCF_042734135.1 Streptomyces sp. NPDC059668
CCCCGGGGGCCCCCTCTCTAGGGTCTGGTGGGGGTTGGGGCCGCCCACCGGAACTCCCTTGGGGGGGGGGGCGGCCCGCCGGCCCGGGATCACGTACTTCCCGGCGGCGTCGATGGTCCGCTCGGCCGTCCACGACTCGGCCGTCGGGGTGCCGCTCGCGGCGAGCGCGACGACCCGGCCGTCCTCGATCAGGACGTCGGCGTGCATCTCGTCGGACGCGGTGATGACGAGGCCACCACGGATGACGGTACGGCTCATGCTCCCTCTCCTTCCGGTCGTGCGTGCACTGGGGGAATTCCGAAGCTGTCAGAAGCTGAGGTCAACGCTGTTTCCTCGGGGGCCCGACGAGTGGGAGGGCCCGTGGGCCCGGCCCCCGCCGGCCGGGCCCACCGGGGGCCGTCCGTCAGGGAGCCGTCAGCGGCCCGTAGGCCCCCGGGGCGCGGTCGCGGTAGAACTGCCACCGGTCGCGCACCTCGCGGAGTCTGGCCATGTCCAGGTCTCGGACGACGAGTTCGGACTCCTTGTCGCTCGCCACCTCGCCGACGAACTGTGCCTCCGGGTCGACGAAGTAGCTCGTCCCGTAGAAGTCGTCGTCGCCGTACTCCTCGACACCCACCCGGTTGATCGCGCCCACGAAGTACTCGTTGGCGACGGCCGCGGCGGGCTGTTCCAGCTGCCACAGGTAGCCGGAGAGTCCGCGCGAGGTGGCCGAGGGGTTGAAGACGATCTCCGCACCCGCGAGGCCCAGCGCGCGCCAGCCCTCCGGGAAGTGCCGGTCGTAGCAGATGTACACACCGATCCTGCCGACGGCCGTGTCGAAGACCGGCCAGCCGGAGTTGCCCGGCCGGAAGTAGAACTTCTCCCAGAACCCCGCGACCTGCGGGATGTGGGTCTTGCGGTACTTGCCCAGGTAGGTGCCGTCGGCGTCGATCACCGCCGCGGTGTTGTACAGGACCCCGGGCTGCTCCTCCTCGTACATCGGCAGGACGAGGACGAGGCCCAGTTCCTCGGCGAGAGCCTGGAAGCGCCGGACGATCGGGCCCTCCGGGATCTGTTCGGCGTACGCGTAGAACGCCTTGTCCTGGACCTGGCAGAAGTAGGGCCCGTAGAAGAGCTCCTGGAAACACAGGACCTGTGCGCCCTGCGCGGCGGCGTCGCGGGCCGCCTGCTCGTGGACCTGGATCATCGACTCCTTGTCGCCGGTCCAGGCGGTCTGGAAGACGGCGGCGCGGATCACTCTGCTCATCGGGACCTCCGGTCGCTCGGTGTGCGAGGAGCCTAGGAAGCCCGGCGGACGGCTTTGAGATGCACCGTGTCACGTCTGAGGTGCGTTGTCGTTCCACGGTGTCACCCCCACGTCGTCGCATGTTTCACCTGAGTCATCCGGTGTTTCACCGTTGTTGAGCGTCGTGCGCGAGGAGCGCGATGTGCACGGAGGCCGCCTGTTCGAAGTCGTCGAGGTCCACCGCGAGGCGTGCCTCTATCGCCTCCAGCCGTCGGTAGAGCGCGGGCCTGCTGACGTGGTGGAGCTGCGCGGTGCGGGACTTGTTGCGGCCCGTCGCGAGATACGTCCGCAGCACGGGCAGCAGCTCCGACTCCGCGTCGGCCCCGCACAGCAGCCCGTCCAGCTCCCGTTCGGCGAAGGACTGGACGTGCGGGTCGTCCCTCAGCAGCCGTACCAGACCGCGCAGATGGACGTCACGCAGCCGTACGGGCACCGGACGGTCCTCCCGGCCGACGGGCGGGTCCGCGGCCGCCTCGGCGACGTGCAGGGCCTCCCGCAGGCCGCCGGGGACGTCCTCCCAGGCGTGGCGCGCGGCGGCGGCCGCCACGGTCACGGGGGCGCCGGTCTCGTGGCGCAGCCGGGCCGCGAAGTGCGCGGCCAGTGCCTCGGCGTCCTGGTCACGGGCGAGGCTGAGCAGCACGGCGGTCGCACCGTCGGCGAGTTCGGCGACGAGTCCGGACAGGCCGAGCAGCCTGAGCACCCGGTCCAGCCGGGCGGGGTCGCCGTCCCGGACGGCCAGTGGCACGAACAGCCGCCGGTTCACGGGCAGTCCGGCCGCGCGCGCACGCGGGAGCAGCTGCCGCGCCGGTACGACTCCGCTCACCAGGTCGGTGAGCAGGCTCTGCGCGGACTCCTCCTCCCAGGTGTGCGCGGAGCCGGCGAGCATCCGGTGCAGGACCAGTGCCTCGGCGGCCCGGTCGGCGAGCAGCCGCCCGGTCACCGCGTCGCCGCGGTGACCGCACAGCACGATGCGGCCCCAGCGCTCGCCCCGCCCGCCCAGCTCGGCCCGGATCCACCCGTCGCCCTCGCTGCCGCCCGCCTGCCGGGCGATGCGCTCCCAGTCGCGCAGCACGTCGTCCACCGCGGACCGCTCGCCCGCGGTGGCGAGGACCCGGTGGGCGAGGTTGGTGACGACGACGGGGCAGGCCGCGTGGCCCGCGATCTCGTCGAGGATGCGCTGCATGGGAGCGCCGGAGGTGATGAGGCCGGTGAGCGCGGTGCGTACGGACTCGGAGAGACTCACGGCCGCGAACTTGCTGGAGACCAGCCGGGACTGCACCTCTTCCGTCAACTCGGCGAAGGGGAAGGGCCGGTGCAGTACGACCATGGGCAGCCCGCACCGCTCGGCGGCCCGGCGCATGACGTCCGGCGGTGCGGGGAAGGCCCGGCCGAGTCCGAGGACGACGGCCGCGGCCTCCGCGCGGTGCAGCGAACGGATGTACTCGGCCTGCGCGTCCGGGTCGCCGGCCAGCAACACCCCGGTGGTGAGCACCATTTCGCCGCCGCTGAGCATCACGCCCACGTCGGCCGCCTCGGCGACGTGCACCCAGCGCACGGGCCGGTCGAGGTGGCCCGCGCCCGCCACCACCTCGGGCTCTCCGGCGAGCACCCGTTCCAGGGTGAGGACCTGGCGTACCGACAGGGCGGTGTCCGAGGCGGTGGTCATGGCGACGTTCCCTTGCTCGGGTTCTCTTACCGGGTGCACCTCAGCGCGCGATCCAGGATCGCCGCGCCCTCCTCCGCCTCCGCGACGGTGAGGGACAACGGCGGTGCGATGCGCAGCACGCTGGTGTCGTGACCGCCGCCCTTGCCGATCAGCAGGCCCTCCTCGCGGGCCGCCTCCAGCACGGCGGCGGCGCCCTCGGGATGTGCCTCGTCGGTGCCGGGCTTCACCAGTTCGACGCCGATCATCAGCCCGCGGCCGCGGACCTCCCGTACGCCGTCGACCTGCGCGGCGATCGCCCGCAGCCGCTCGATGAGCAGCCCGCCGACGCGCCGGGCGTTGCCCTGGAGGTCGTGTTCGAGGAGGTAGCCGAGGTTCGCCAGTCCCGCCGCCATCGTGACCGGCGAGCCGCCGAAGGTCGAGATGGAGTTGGAGTCCAGGCAGTTCATGATCTCGGCGCGGGCGACCACGCCGCCGATGGACATGCCGTTGCCGATGCCCTTGGCGAAGGTCAGCATGTCCGGCGGGCCCGCGGCGTCGTGCGCCTGCCAGCCCCAGAAGTGCTCGCCGGTGCGCCCCCAGCCGGTCTGCACCTCGTCGGCGATCCAGAGGATGCCGTGCTCGTCGAGGACCTCGCGGAAGGCCGCGTAGAGGCCGTCGGGCGGGATCGTGAACCCGCCGACTCCCTGGACGGGTTCGGCGATCAGGGCCGCCGGCGGCCGGACGTGGCCGAGCAGGTCCCTGAGGTCCTCGACGCAGGCCGCGATGAACTCGGCGTCGGACAGGCCCGCGTAGGGGCCGCGGGTGCGGACGCCACCGTGGACGTACAGCGTCTGAAGCGGCGACAGCGAGGTCGGCGACCAGCCCCTGTTGCCGGTGATGCCGACCGCGCTGAAGGAACGCCCGTGGTAGCTGTTGCGCATCGCCAGGATCTGGTTGCTGCGCCGGTGGGCGGTGGCGAGCAGCAGGGCCGTGTCGTTGGCCTCGGTCCCGGAGGTGGTGAAGAAGACACGGGCGTCCGGGATGCCGGACAACTGGGCGATCCGCTCGGCGAGTTCGACCATCGGCCGGTTGAGGTACAGCGTGGAGGAGTGGATGATCCGGCCGGCCTGCTCGCTGACGGCCTTGGTCACCTCGGGCAGCGCGTGCGCGGTCATCGTCGTCAGGATGCCGCCGAAGAAGTCCAGGTACTTCTTGCCGTCGGCGTCCCAGACGTGGCGGCCCTCGCCGTGGGTGATCTCCAGCGGGTCCTGGTAGTAGAGGGCCAGCCAGTCGGGCAGTACCGCCTTGTGACGTGCGTACAGGTCGCTCACGGCCGCACCAGCCCCTCGTACGCGTCGGGCCGGCGGTCGCGGTAGAACGCCCACTGCTGACGCACCTCCTCGATCAGGTCGAAGTCGAGGTCACGGACGACGAGTTCCTCGGCCTTGTCACTCGCGGTCTCCCCCACGAACTGGCCGCGCGGGTCGACGAAGTACGAGGTCCCGTAGAAGTCGTTGTCCCCGTACTCCTCCTGCCCGACCCGGTTGATCGCCGCGATGAAGTACTCGTTGGCGACGGCCGCGGCGGGCTGTTCCAGCTGCCAGAGGTAGGCGGAGAGGCCGCGGGAGGTGGCGGAGGGGTTGTAGACGAGCTGGGCGCCGTTGAGGCCGAGTTGCCGCCAGCCCTCGGGGAAGTGGCGGTCGTAGCAGATGTAGACGCCGATCCGGCCGACCGCGGTGTCGAAGACGGGCCAGCCCAGGTTGCCGGGTTTGAAGTAGTACTTCTCCCAGAAGCCCTTGACCTGGGGGATGTGGTGCTTGCGGTACTTGCCGAGGAAGGTGCCGTCGGCGTCGATCACGGCCGCGGTGTTGAAGTAGAAGCCGGACTGCTCGACCTCGAAGACGGGCACGACGACGACCATGCCGGTCTCGCGGGCGAGTTCCCGCATACGGGTCACGGTCGGCCCGTCGGGCACGGGCTCCGCCCAGCGGTAGTGCTCGGGCTCCTGGACCTGGCAGAAGTAGGGGGCGTTGAAGACTTCCTGGAAGCCGATCACCTGCGCGCCCTGCCGGGCCGCCTCGCGGGCGTGCTCCTCGTGCTTGGCGACCATGGATGCGGTGTCGCCGGTCCAGGTCGCCTGGACCAGAGCGGCACGTACGACGTTGGCCATGAGCTGCTCCTTCGACGGGACGTCAGAGAGCCTCTACGCCCGTAGACAAAGGCGGTAGAGGCTCGAAAGTAAGCCCCCTGGACAGCCTTGCCAAGACCATCGGGGTTAACCCGCTGAGTCGATCACGTTTCACACCCCTGTGGGTGAGAGGCTGACCGGGGCGTGGGCCGCCCGGGTGACTCAGGCGGTGAAGCCCGCCACCCGGAGGGCGTGCACCAGGTCCCAGTGGCGTTGTTCCGAGATCCCCCGGGCGGCGTCCAGCAGGAGCGGCACGAGCCGCGCCGGGTCGTGCCCGGCGCTGCGGGCGGCCTCCTCGGGGGTACGGACCCGTACGTAGGCGTCGAGCAGTGCCCGGACCTCGCGCCGCCGGCCCTCGTCGGCGAGGCCGAGCACGGCGGCCCCGATCTCCGGTGCGGGGCGGGCGACACCCTGGCGCAGCATCTGCTGTCCGTCGTCGTCGCGGCCGGCCGCGACGAGCGCGTCGGACGCGGCGACCAGCCGGTCCGCGGGGAGCGAGGCGGCCTCCCACAGCAGGGTCGCCCAGTCCGCGCCGAGGCCCGCGTCGTGCAACCCGGCGGCGAGCAGGGGGAAACGGGCGGCCGGCCAGTACGCGGCCTCGACGAGCGTGGCGTGCGCCTCACCGCTGCGGCCCTCGGCGCGCAGGCGGACCAGGGCCCGGACGGTCTCGGCGGTGGCCCGGCGGGCGTCGTCGTCCAGGGGCTCGGTCCGTGGTTCCGCCCGCTCCTCGGCGACCCCGGCGAAACGCGCGCCACGCGGTGTGCGGCGGTTCGGCGCGGCCGGGGCGGAGGGCAGGGGCGCCGGCGTCCCGGGGACCGGCTCGGGGGTTTCGCCGGCCTCGATCATCCCGGCGAACCGCGCGCTGCCCCGGGGACGGCGCCTGGAACGCTTTCCGGGCGCCGACGCGGGGGCGGGGGCGGGCCCGGGGATCGTGGAGTGCGCGGCCGGCGGCCGGGGCCCCTCGTGGGGCCGTACGGCGCCGGAGCGCTCCTCCGGCCGGACCTCGGGGTCGTACGCGTCGTACCCGGGGCCGGACGCGGGCGCGCCGGACCCGAAGCCGTCCCCGCCCGCGGCGGCGCCGGCATCCGTGAAGGTCTCACCGGCCCCGGGGCCGCCCGCGTCACGGGCGTCGGCCCGACTGCCGGGACCGCCGCGGGCGAAGGCGTCGCCGCCGCCACCGGGACTGCCGGCACCACCGGGACCGCCGGGACCGCCGGGACCGCCGGACTCGTCCGCCCCGGTGGCGGGGCCGCTCGGGGCGGGCCAGTCGTCGGGCGTGCCGGAGCCGCCGCGGTGGAAGGCTTCCGGGCCAGGCCCCGGAGAGGCGGCCGACGGGTCGTAGGGGCCCGGCCCCGCGGTCTCGGGCCGGGCCGGCGCCGAGGGGTCCGCGAACGGCGCGCGTCGCCCCCTCCACTCGGCGACCGCCGCCCGGCGTACGCCCCCGGCGGCCCCCGGGAGGTCCGGCGCGCCCGACACGTGGGTGCGCAGGGCGCTTCGGTCGAGGTCCTCCATACGGTGACGGAGTTCGGCGCAGCGGGCCGTGGCCCGTTCGTGGTCGTCGCGGGCCCAGGCCAGGTCCAGTCGTACCGAGTCGGCGTCCTGAGGGGTGGCGGCCTCCCCCAGCAGCCGGTTCAGGCCGGTGCGGCGGTCCGCCGCGTAGCGCTGTTCGCGGAGCATCACGTCGAGACGGTCACCGAGGGCGTCGCGCCCGCCGGGCCGGGCGTCGTACGCGGCGAGCGAGGCACCGTGCAGCGAACGGGCCCGCCGTGCCTCCTGTGCCGCGGCCCCGCCGCCGTACTCCGCGTCGAGGTCCTGGAGGAGCGCCTCCACCACGTCCCAGGGCGGCACCTCCCGGCCGTCCAGACAGGCCCGCATGCCTTCGGGGTCACGCTGCCAGAACACCCCGCACCAGCCGCCGCCCTGATCGAGCCGTCGCATCAGCCCGTCCAGATAGCTCGCGAACTCCCGTATCGCCTCGGGGAGTTGATCCACAGCCATCACACAACTCCCCGCCCGACTGGAGTACTCCGGTCCGGTAGAAAACACCCTCCGTGTTACGGGACGGCTACGGGGAGTTTTCGGGCCGGACGCAGAGTCCCGCGATCGAGGTCGTCCATGGACAGCCCGAGCGCCCTCGCCAGCGCCGCCACGGTGAAGAAGGCGGGGGTGGGCGCCCGGCCGGTCTCGATCCTGCGCAGGGTCTCGGCGGAGATCCCGGCGGTCGCCGCGACCTCCGCCATGCTCCGGCCGCCACGGGCCTCACGCAGCAACCGCCCGAAGCGTGCGCCGCGTTCGCGCTCTTCGGGGGTCAGCGGGGTACGCACCATGACCCCATTCTAATACCGGTATAGTAATTGGCATGGTGGAACTCAAGACGGACACTTCGATCGACGCGATGCACGAGGCGGGACAGGTCGTGGGCAGGGCGCTCACGGCGGTACGGGAAGCGGCCGCCGTGGGCGTCTCGCTGCTGGAGCTGGACGAGGTCGCCCACCAGGTGCTGCGCGACGCGGGCGCCCGCTCCCCCTTCCTCGGCTACCGGCCCTCCTTCGCACCCACCCCGTTCCCCGCCGTCCTCTGCGCCTCCGTGAACGACGCGATCGTGCACGGCATCCCCACCGCCTACCGGCTGCGCGACGGTGACCTCGTCTCCATGGACTTCGGCGCCGAACTCGGCGGCTGGGTCGGCGACTCGGCGATCAGCTTCGTCGTCGGCCGGCCGCGCGCCGCCGACGTGCGCCTGGTCGAGACCGCCGACCGCGCCCTCGCGGCGGGCATCGCGGCGGCCGTCGTCGGCAACCGCATCGGGGACATCGCGCACGCCGTCGGCACGGTCTGCCGCGCGGCGGGGTACGGCATCCCGGACGGCTTCGGCGGCCACGGCGTGGGCCGCCGCATGCACGAGGACCCGCCGGTCCCCAACGAGGGGCGCCCCGGCCGCGGTCTGCCGCTGCGCCACGGCATGGTCCTCGCCATCGAGCCGATGCTCATCGGCGGCGGCACCGACGGCTACCACGCGGCGCCGGACGGCTGGACCCTGCGCACGGACGACGGCTCCCGCGCGGCCCACGCCGAGCACACCGTGGCCATCACGGACTCGGGGCCCCGCATCCTGACGGCGCGCTGACCCCGGGTCCGTGCGAGCGTGTCGTGCACGGCGCGGGAGACCCGCGCCGTGCACCGCGTGCTGCGATCCGCCCCTCGTCCCGCTACGACGCGGGGCGCACCACCATCGCCGATCCTCCCCCGCGCCGTACGGTCTCCGCGGCGGCCAGCCACCTGCCGTCCGCGAGGCGCTGGACGCCCGTCGCCGCGCCGATCTCGGGGTTGAGCTTGAAGGAGTGCCCGAGCGCCTCCAGACGGGACCTGAGCGCGCTGTCGTAGAGTCCCGGTTCCAGTTCCGTCTGTGCCGCGTTGCGCTGGCTGGCGCGCGGCGCGGCGATCGCGTCGACGAGCGGCAGTCCGCGGTCCAGGAATCCGGTGAGCGTCTGCAGCACGGTGGTGATGATGGTCGCGCCGCCCGGCGAACCGAGCGCCACCACCGGCCGGTCGTGCCGGTCCAGCACGATCGTCGGCGAGATCGACGAGCGCGGCCGCTTGCCGGGTCCCGGCAGGTTCGGGTCGTGCACGGCCGGGTTTGCCGGGGTGAACGAGAAGTCCGTCAACTCGTTGTTGAGGAGGAAGCCGCGGCCCGGGACGGTGATGCCGCTGCCGCCGGTCTGCTCGATGGTCAGCGTGTACGAGACCACGTCGCCCCACTTGTCGGCGACCGTGAGGTGCGTGGTGTTCTCGCCCTCGTACGTCGTCGGAGCGGCGGTCCCGGCGGTGGAGCAGGCCGCCGGGTGGCGCGGGTCGCCCGGTGCGAGCGGGCTGGTCAGCACCGAGTGGTCCTTGACGAGGCACGCGCGTGAGTCGGCGTACCTCTGCGAGAGCAGTTCCTTCGTGGGGACGTTCTCGAAGGCGGGGTCGCCGACCCAGCGCCCCCGGTCGGCGAACGCGATCCGGCTGGCCTCGATGTAGTGGTGCAGGTACTGCACGTCGCTCGCCCTGGAGAGGTCGGTCCTCTCCAGGATGTTGAGAGCCTCGCCGACCGTGGTGCCGCCGGACGAGGAGGGCGCGATCGAATAGACCTTCCGGCCGCGGTACGAGGTCTCCGTCGGCGCCTGCTTCTTCGCCCGGTACGCCGCCAGGTCCCTGAGCGACAGCTTGCCCGGCCGGGCGTTGTAACCGGAACCGGCCCCCACCGGCGGCTTGTTCACCGTGGCGACGATGTCCTTGCCGAGGTCGCCGTGGTAGATCGCGCCGACGCCCTTCGTGCCCAGCTCCTCGTAGGTGCGGGCGAGGTCGGGGTTGGTGAAGGTCGAGCCGACGGCCGGGAGCGAGCCGCCGGGCAGGAACAGCTTCGCGGTGGCCGGGAAGTTCTTGAAGCGGGCCTGGTTGGACTCCGTCTGGGAGCGGAAGGTCGCGTCGACCTTGAAGCCGTCCCGCGCGATCCGTTCCGCGGGCTTGAGCACGCTGCTCAGCCGCCTGCTGCCCCAGCTGTCCAGCGCCGTCTGCCAGGTCGCGGGTGTACCCGGCGTCCCGACGCTCAGGCCGCTGGTGACGGCGTCCGCGAAGGCGAGGGGCTGTCCGTTCTCCAGGAACAGGCCCGAGTCGGCGCTCAGCGGCGCCGTCTCGCGGCCGTCGATCGTGTGCACCGTACGGGACTTGGCGTCGTAGTAGACGAAGTAGCCGCCTCCGCCCACGCCGGAGGAGTAGGGCTCCGTGACGCCGAGGGCCGCGGCCGTGGCGACCGCCGCGTCCACCGCGTTGCCGCCCTTCCTGAGGACCTCGATGCCCGCGGCGGAGGCGTCGGCGTCCACGCTCGCCACCGCGCCGCCGTACCCGACGGCGACCGGTACCTTCGCCGGCGTGCCGACGGCGGACACGGCGGCCTTCCCCGCACCCGGGGGCGCTGCCGCACCGACCGAGACCACCGCGGCCGAAACCGCCAAGACCGCCAGATTCCGCGCAACAGGGCGACGCATCCGTACCTCCAGTCAACAGCCGTCCGCGCAGCGTAACTTCACCTCCGCCCTTCCGTCAGGACCCCCTCGAACACCGTTGCGCATTGCGGCTAGCATGCGCGCCCATGAATGACGACGTGCGCAACATCGTCCTCGGCGTGCTGGCTGCGGGCATCAGCGCCGCCCTCGGCTGGCTCGCCCGCACCTATCTGTGGAAGCGGAGGCTCCGGCGCAAGCAGGCGTTCTTCGGGCTGCCCGACAACTCCGAGTCGTTGCTGGTGGTCAACCGGGAGGCGGGCGGGCCCGAGCTCACGGTGATGCGGCACGACGTCTTCGCACTGCTCGAACTGTCCGCGCTGATCAAGGACTGCGGTGCGCACGCCCAGGTCATCGCGCACGACGCGACCCAGCAGGGCTTCGGGGAGCGGACGGAGTTCTGCGTGGGCGGTCCGTCCTCGAACCGGAGGATGGCGGCACATCTGCACTCCCTGCTTCCGGGCGTCGAGGTGAACGTCGACGCCGAACCGGGCCCGGAGCGCGGCGCGTTCCGGATCGGCAGCGAGCGCTACCTCCTGGAGTCGGGCAAGGGTGAGTACGTGATCCTCGCCCGGCTGGTCGCCGGCCAGGAGCGCGGGACTCGGCCGGTGTTCCTCTTCTGCGGCCAGCGCGCGATCACCAACCAGGCCGCGACCCGCTACCTCGCCCGCAACCACGAGCGGCTGGCCCGCAAACACGGCGGGAACTCCTTCGTACTGCTCCTGAAGGTGGTGAACTCGCAGGCGTACGGACCCGACGTGGTCGAACTCGTCGCGGACGTGACCCGCGCCGCGCGGGCCCCGCTGCCCACACCGGCGCCGGACCCGGCGCCCGCGCCTGCACCCGCGCGCACCGCACGCACTTCGCGCCGCGCGTCGTAGAAACCGGTACACAACGGACCCACCCGCCACCTTACCGGAACCTTTACCGGTGCGTAACTTACCGACGGGTTACTTCTGGTAAGCCCCCGCGGTTACCGTCGGGTCACTTTCCCCCCACACGAGTGAGGAGTGGCCCGTGGGACACCGTCGCCATGCCCTGCGCACGACCGCCGTCGGTGCCGTCTCGGCGGCCCTGATCACCGGCGGCTCCCTCGGGCTCGCCCCCGCCGCCGGGGCGGCCGCGGACGGCGTCCGTTTCGTCGACATCACCGGCGACGGCGGCACGGTCCTCAAGGGCAACGTCGTCACCCCCGCGGACGCCGACGGCAGCCGCACCTACCCGCTCATCGTGCTGCCCACGAGCTGGGGCCTGCCCCAGGTCGAGTACCTCGCACAGGCCCGGAAACTCGCCGACTCCGGCTATGTGGTGGTCGGTTACAACGTCCGAGGCTTCTGGCAGTCCGGCGGCGAGATAGAGGTGGCCGGGCCGCCCGACGTGGCCGACACCTCCAGGGTGATCGACTGGGCGCTCGCCAACACCCCCGCCGACGCGCGGCGGATCGGCGTGGCCGGGGTCTCGTACGGCGCCGGGATCAGCCTGCTGGCCGCCGAGCACGACAAGCGGATCAAGGCGGTCGCCGCGCTCAGCGGCTGGGCCGACCTCATCGACTCGATCTACTCCGGCCGCACCGAGCACACCCAGGCCACCGCCCTGCTCGGCGGCGTCGGCGCCGTCACCGGCCGCCCCAGCGCGGAGCTCCGCGGGATCCTCTCGGCCTTCTTCTCCTCGGACCTCTCGAAGGAACAGGAGATGATCGCCTGGGGGCGGAAACGCTCCCCCGAGACCTACGTCGACCAGCTCGACAAGAACGGGCCGGCCGTCTTCATGGCCAACGCCTGGGGCGACACGATCTTCCCGCCCAATCAGTACGCCCGCTTCTACGAGGAGCTGACCGGCCCCAAACGCCTGGAGTTCCGCCCCGGCGACCACGCCACCGCCGAGCTCACCGGTCTGTTCGGAGTCCCCAACGACGTGTGGACGGACACCGGCCGCTGGTTCGACCACTACCTCAGGGGCGAGGACAACGGAATCGACCGCGAGCAGCCGGTCCAGCTCAAGTCCCGCTCCACCGGCGGTTACGAGGGCTACCCGGACTGGAAGTCGGTCGGCGCCACCACCCGGAAGGTCGCGCTGGCGGGCACCACCACGATCCACACGAACGTCGACTCGGGCGCGGACGGCGGGATCATCTTCCTCTCCAGCCTCCTGGACCAGGTGGCCCGGATCCCTCCGACGGCGGCCGTCCCGCTGCTGCCGCGCCGCTGGGCGGCCGTCTGGCAGTCGGAACGGTACGCGAGCGCCCAGCAGGTGCGCGGCACCGCCCGGCTGCACACCACGCTCACCCCGACCGAGGAGAGCGGCACCCTCGTCGCCTATCTGTACGACGTGGGGCCGCTCGGCCTCGGCAGGCTGGTCAGCAACGCGCCGTACACCTTCCACGGGCGGACGCCCGGCGAGTCGTTCGGCGTCGACCTGGACCTGTACTCCACGGCCTACGACGTCCCCGCGGGACACCGGCTCGCCCTGGTCGTCGACACGGTCGACCCGCTCTACAGCGAGCACAACCCGCCCGGCGCGCAGCTGACCTTCTCCTCACCGGCGAACGACCCGTCCTACGTGTCGATTCCCCTGCGCGAGCAGTGATCTCCGGCTGCCGCCGGCCGGGCCTGGCCCTGTGAGCTGCTGCTCCCCTATGGGGCGGTGGGGGGCCGGCCCCCACCCCGCAGCAGCGTCCCTGGTTCGGCCGGTGCCACCTTCACGGCCTCGGTCTTGGGACTGCGCCGCTCCCACCGGGACACCCACCGGGCGAACCAGGAGAGCAGCATGCACATCCCGATGTAGATCGGCGAGATCACCATCACCACGGGGATGAACGGCAAATCGTAGTCCAGGTTGGACGCGATCAGTTTCCCGGCGTGGAGGAACTCCTCATAGGTGATGAGATAACCGAGCGAGGTGTCCTTCAGGGCCACCACCAACTGGCTGATGATGGCGGGCAGCATCGCCCGTACGGCCTGCGGTACGAGGACATGGGACATGACCTGGGTCTTGCGCATGCCGAGCGCGAACGCGGCCTCCCGCTGGCCGCGGTCGACGGAGTTGACGCCGGAGCGGAAGACCTCGGCGAGCACCGAACCGTTGTAGAGCGTCAGTCCGGCGACCAGCGCGGGCAGCGGCTGCACCTTGAGCGCCACGAAGATGAAGAAGATCATCACCAGTACGGGCATGGCGCGGAAGAACTCGACGACCAGTGTGGAGATCCAGCGCACCGGGCCGTGGTCGGAGAGGCGCCCCGTGGCGAGCACCGCGCCCAGCGCCAGCGAGAACACGGCGGCCAGCGCGAAGGCCTTGAGCGTGTTGCCCAGTCCGCGCAGCAGGAGTTCCTGGATGCCCTTGTACTCGAAGGGCGTCCACTTCGTGTGGGTGAACTGGCCGGTGTCGAACAGGAGATACAGGATCCAGCCGATCAGGGCGAGGATCAGGGCGGTGGACACGAACCCGTACATCCGGTGCCGTCGCCGGGTCCTCGGCCCGGGGACGTCGTAGAGGGCGGTGGACCGGTGGGTGGCGGACCGGCGGGCCGGGGGCCGGGGGGCGGCTGGCTGATGGGCGGTGGCGGTCATCGGGCGACTCCCCAGCGCTTTTCGAGAACATTGAAGACCGCGCTGATGGCGAGGGTGATGATCAGGTACCCGACGGCGATCCAGACGAAGGTCCAGACGATGTTGTAGCCGAGCTCACTGAGCGTCTTGTAGGTGCCGAGCAGTTCGGTGACGCTGAACGCCCCGGCGATGGCGGAGTTCTTGGCGAGCGCGATGAGGGTGGAGCCGATCGGCGGGATCACGGACCGGAAGGCCTGCGGCAGGACGACCAGCGAGAGCGTCTGCCGGAACGTCATGCCGAGGCTGCGGGCCGCCTCGCCCTGTTCCCTGGGCACGGTGTTGATGCCGGCGCGCAGCGCCTCGCAGATGAACGCCGAGGTGTAGCAGCCGAGTGCCAGGACCGCGAACACCTGGAAGGGCAGCACGAGTCCGAAGCGCGGCAGGCCGAGCAGGACCGCGAAGAACAGCAGGGTCAGCGGGGTGTTGCGCAGCACGGTCACCCAGGCCGTGCCGAGGGCCCGCAGGGAGGCGACCGGCGCGACCCTGAAGGAGGCCATCAGGAAGCCGAGCAGGAGCGCCAGCACCGAGGCGTAGACGGTGAGTTCGACCGTGCCGAGGAATCCCTCGGCGAAGGTGGAGAAGTTGTCTGTCAGTACGTTCACGTCGGCCTCGTTCAGCTCGCCGGGTAGCGGTCGATGGCGGGCGGGGCGGGCGCGGGTACTCCGGAGAGCCCGAGCGTGGCCTCGTACGCCTTCTTCCAGTCGCCGTTCTTCTCCCGGGCCTCCAGCGCGTCGTCGAGTGCGTAGCGCAGCGCGTTGTCGCCGCGCGGGACGCCGATGCCGTAGGGCTCCTTGGAGAACGGCTTGCCGACGACCTTGAGTTCGTCGGGGGCCTTCGCCGCGTAGCCGATCAGGATCGCGTCGTCGGTGGTGACGGCGTCGACCTGGTAGGTGAGCAGGTTGTCGACGCAGACCGAGTAGGTGTCGTAGGCGACGAGTGTGGCCTTCGGGTAGTCCGTCCTGATGCGCTGGTACGGCGTCGAACCGGCCGCCGAGCAGACACGTCTGCCGGCCAGGTCCTGGGGTCCGTGGATGTCGTTCTCGTCCTTGCGGACCAGCAGGGACTGACCGGCCATGTAGTACGGGCCGGCGAAGCCCACGAGCTTCTTGCGCAGGTCGTTGATGGTGTAGGTGCCGACGTAGTAGTCGATCTGGCCGTTCTGCAGGGCGGTTTCGCGGTTGGCCGAGGCGACCGTCCTGAAGTTGACGGTCTTCGGGTCGAAGCCGAGCGAGGCCGCCATCATCCTGGCGATCTCGATGTCGAAGCCGGCGTAGGCGCCGGTCGCCGGGTCCCTCTCTCCCAGGTACGGCTGGTCCTCCTTGACGCCGACGTTCAAGTGGCCGCGCCTGCGCGCCCGTTCCCAGGTGGGTGAGTCGGGGAGCTCGAAGCCCTTCGCGATTTCGTAGGTGGGCAGCTTCTCCGCGGCCGGTCCCTTGGCGGGCGGGCTGCCCTCCTTGCCGCAGCCGGTGACGGTGGCGAGCAGCGCGGTGACCGCCACCAGGACGAGGCGCACACGTGTGGTACGGATCATGCGGTGCACTCCCCCGCTCAGTGCTTGAGGATCTTGGAGAGGAAGTCCTTGGCGCGGTCGCTGCGCGGGTTGGTGAAGAACTCCTCGGGGGCGCGGTCCTCGACGATGCGGCCGTCGGACATGAAAACGACACGGTTGGCGGCGGAGCGCGCGAAGCCCATCTCGTGGGTGACGACGACCATGGTCATGCCGTCACGCGCGAGTTGCTGCATGACCTCCAGGACCTCGTTGATCATCTCCGGGTCGAGCGCCGAGGTCGGTTCGTCGAACAGCAGGGCCTTGGGGTCCATGGCGAGGGCGCGGGCGATGGCGACGCGCTGCTGCTGGCCGCCGGAGAGCTGTGCCGGGTACTTGGGGGCCTGCGCGGCGAGGCCGACCCGGTCCAGGAGTTCACGGGAGCGCCGGTCCGCGTCCTCCCGCTTGCGTCGGCGGACCTTGATCTGGGCCAGCGAGACGTTCTGGAGAACCGTCTTGTGCGCGAAGAGGTTGAAGGACTGGAAGACCATCCCGACCTCGGCACGGAGCCCGGCGAGCGCCCTGCCCTCGTCCGGCAGCGGCCGGCCCTCCAGCCTGATGGCCCCCGACTGGACGGTCTCCAGGCGGTTGATCGTCCGGCACAGCGTCGACTTGCCCGACCCCGACGGGCCGATGACGACGACCACCTCCCCCTTGGCGACGGTGAGGTCGATGTCCTGCAGGACATGCAGCTCGCCGAAGTACTTGTTCACACCCTGCAGTTCGATCAGAGGATCGACAGCCATGCCCGGCCCTACCCACTCTCAGCTGTGTCGCAGATGCCGAAAGCTATACGGGCAAGATGGCGCTTAATACCCGACACGCACTTTTCGGGCATTAGCCGTATTTATCAAATTTCAGGTTTGCGGCGCGGCACTTGGGGGCGGGAGCGAGGGCCGCCGGGTCACCCCTCGGACACCTCCGCGTACAGCTGGGACAGCTCGGGGGCACCGCTGGCCGCCCAGGTGTGACCGGAGGCGACGACGTCGATCTCGCGGCCCGAGGTCAGCCGCACGACCGGCTGGCCGTTGGGCCAGATCTCCCAGGCGGCACCGGAGACCGTGCGCACGATGACCGAACCGAGGTAGAGGCCCGCGTCGTTACCGAGCCAGGGCAGGCTCTCCTCGTCGTCGCGCCAGCGCGGCAGCAACTGGTCCAGCGCCTCCAAAGAGGTCGCGGAGTCGTCGAGTTCGACGCCCGCCTGATGCGCCTGCGAACGCAGCAGCTCACACTCGGCGAGGAGTTCGGCGATGCCCGCCGGATCGTGGTCGCCCTCGGTGAACACGGCCACCCCGAAGGCGAGACCGTGCTTCTTGCGCCAGGTGCCCAAAAAAGGGATGTTCATACGCCCAGCGTGTCATTCCCTCCCTCCGGCACACCACAGGCGCGCCCCGGAACGCACCCGGCCGCCCGAGGACGGATCACACGTCGAGGTCCACCACGACCGGCGCGTGGTCCGAGGCCCCCTTGCCCTTGCGCTCCTCACGGTCGACGTACGCGTCGCCGACCGCCTTGGAGAACGCCTCGTTGCCGTACACCAGGTCGATGCGCATGCCTCGGTTCTTGGGGAAGCCGAGCTGGCGGTAGTCCCAGTAGGTGAACGGGTGGTCGTACTTGAGGGGGCGGGGGACCACGTCCGACAGGCCCGTCTCACGCAGCGAGGTCAGGGCGGCGCGCTCGGCCGGGGTGACGTGCGTGGCGCCGTCGAACAGGGAGATGTCCCAGACGTCGTCGTCCGTCGGCGCCACGTTGTAGTCCCCGAGGACGGCGAAGGGCCTGCTGCCCGCCGCGTCACCCGCGACCGCCGCCTTGAGGGCCTCGAACCACTGGAGCTTGTACGCGTAGTGGGGGTGGTCCACCTCACGGCCGTTCGGCACGTACACCGACCAGACGCGGACCGGGCCGCAGGTCGCGGAGACGGCCCGGGGCTCCTCCACGCCCTCGTAGCCGGGGTCGCCCGGCAGTCCCCTGACCACGTCCTCCAGGCCGACGCGCGAGAGCACCGCCACGCCGTTCCACCGGCCGGTCGCGTGCACGGCCGCCTCGTAGCCCAGCTCGCGCAGCGCGTCGACGGGGAACTGCTCGGCGGCGACCTTGGCCTCCTGGAGGCACAGCACGTCCGTGCCGCTGCTCTCCAGCCAGGCCAGCAGCCTCGGGAGGCGGGCGGTGATCGAGTTCACGTTCCAGGTCGCGATGCGCATACCCGACAACCTACCGGGCGGGTACGACAACGGGTCCCCGCGGCCCGCTCGGGCCCGGGGCCCGCCCCCGCGCTCAGATCTCCGCCGACGTCCCCGGCGCGAGCCGCAGGTGCTCGGCGCCGCCCAGGGCGCCGATCTGGTGGTCGTAGATCGGCCGGGCCAGGTCCGTCAGCAGCGCGTCGTGGATGTCGTACGCGCGCTGGGGCCTGACCTCGCGGACGTACTCGATGACCTCGGCGATCTTGTTCCACGGGGCCATCACCGGGAGCATCAGCGTCTCGACCGACCCGTCGGGGACGGTCAGGGCGTCGCCCGGGTGGAAGACCCGGCCGCCGTCGACGAGATAGCCGACGTTCGTGATGCGCGGGATGTCCGGGTGGATCACGGCGTGCAGCTCGCCGTGCACCTGGACGTCGAAGCCGGCGGCGGTGAACGTGTCGCCGTGGCCGACGGTGTGCACCCGGCCCGGGAAGGCGGCGGTGAGCCGGTCCG
This sequence comes from Streptomyces sp. NPDC059668, assembly GCF_042734135.1. Classification (NCBI taxonomy): domain Bacteria; kingdom Bacillati; phylum Actinomycetota; class Actinomycetes; order Kitasatosporales; family Streptomycetaceae; genus Streptomyces; species Streptomyces sp. NPDC059668. The sequence goes on from NZ_JBHWEL010000008.1 coordinate 45,894, forward strand.
CGACCGATTTCAGGGTCCAGACCTCGGTCCCGGGGGCGGCCTCCAGAACGGCCCGCAGCCGCTCCTCGTCGAAGTGGTCGGGGTGCTCGTGCGTGATCAGGACGGCGTCCGCGCCGACGGCCGCGTCCTTCTCGCTGAAGACGCCCGGGTCGATGACGAGCGCGCGCCCGTCCTTCTCCAGGCGGATGCAGGCATGCGACTTCTTCGTGAGCTTCATGGATCCATCCTGCCCCCGCCGGGCGGCCCGGGGCCTGCTCAGCCTGGTGCTCCTGCCCGGATGATCACTCCTGGGGCGTGGTCTCCTCCCGGATCACCGCCTGCGCCACCCTGAACGCGCTGTTCGCGGCCGGGACACCGCAGTACACCGCCGCCTGGAGGAGCACTTCCTTGATCTCGACCGGGGTCAGGCCGTTGCGGAGGGCGGCACGGGTGTGGAACGCGAGCTCGTCGAGGTGGCCGCCCGCGACCAGCGCGGTGAGCGTGACACAGCTGCGCGAGCGCCGGTCGAGGCCCGGCCGGTCCCAGATCTCGCCCCAGGCGTAACGGGTGACGAACTCCTGGAAGTCCGCGGAGAACGCGTCCGCCGAGGCCAGCGCCCGGTCCACGTGCGCGTCGCCGAGCACCTCGCGGCGGACCTTGATCCCCGCGTCGTACGGGTCGGCCCGGCCCACGCTGTCGGGCTGGGCGAGGACGGCCGGGGCGATCTCGGCGACCGGGGCGAGGGGCGGCGGCGAGGCGAGCGCGGGCTTCACCGGGGCCGCCGTGATGGCCACCTGGCCGGTCGACGAGTCGTAGGCGGGCTGCCAGGCGGTGGAGAAGTGCCGTACCAGCAGGTCGGTGACGGCCGCGGGCTGCTCCACCGGGACCAGGTGCGAGGCGCCGGGCACCACCGCGAGCCGGGCGTCCGGGATGCCGGCGACCAGGGTCCGCGCCTCGGCGGGTCCGGTGACCTGGTCGTCGGAGCCCACGAGGACGAGGGTGGGGGCGCCGATCCGGCCCAGTTCGGCCCGTACGTCGAACGCGGCGAGCGCCTCGCAGGCGGCGATGTAGCAGCCGGGGTCGGTGGTGCGCACCATCTGCACGGCCCACTCGGTGATGGCCGGCTGGGCCGCGGCGAACCCGGCCGTGAACCAGCGTTCCGGCGAGGTGCGCGCGATCGGGTCGAGTCCGTTGGTCCGCACGATCACCCCGCGCTGGCGGAACTCGTCGGCGGATCCGAAGCGGGGGGACGCGGCGATCACCGCGAGGGAGGCGATCCGCTCCGGGTGGCGCAGGGCCAGTTCGATCCCGAGGGCCCCGCTGAACGCGCAGCCCGCGTAGCCGAAGCGGTGCACCCCGAGCGCGTCGAGTGTGGCGAGCAGCCGCCCCGCGAGTTCGGCGAACGAACCGGCCGGGTAGGCGGGCGCCCCGCCGTGGCCCGGCAGGTCGAACCGGAAGATCCGCCAGTTCTTCGCCAGCTCCGGGACCTGTCGGTCCCACATGTGCCAGGTGGTGCCGAGCGAGGGGCCGAGGATGAGGACCGGGGCGTCCTCCGGTCCGTCAAAGCGGTATTGCAGGTGTTCAGGCGTCGTCGTGCTCACCCGTTCACGTTCCCACATCCCACATTTTCTCATGCCGGGGGTTCGGGACGCCCGCCAAACCTCCCCACACCTTCGCGCCCCCTCGCAGCTCCTCCACGCCGGGCTTCACGCCCCCCTCCTGACGGCCCCGGGCCTCGGCGGGGAACGCCGTTACCCTGGGGGGATGACAAGCGGGATGGGAACCGGCCCTGTTCGCTTCAGCACGGTCGGTCTCCCGGAGGGCCAGCGTGTCGCCCTGTGGGAGGCGCACAACGCGGCGTCCCTCATCGGTGTGCACTGCCGCTCGCTGCGTGACGACGCGCTCGAGGCGACCGAGATCAACCTCCAGCTGCCGCACGTCCACCTGGCCCGTGTGGCGGGCAGTCCCCATGTCGTGGAACGGACCCGGTCGGTGGTCCGGGACCTGCCGTCCGAGGCGATCGCGTGCTACTTCGCGCTCGCCGGGGACGCCTTCTTCTACCACGACGACGGAGTGCGGGTGCTGCACCCGGGGCAGCTGATCGTCTGCGACGCGGACCGGCCCTTCATACGGGGTTTCTCGCAGGGGCTGGAGGAGCTCGCGGTGAAGGTGCCGCGGTCGGTCTGGCAGGAGCTCGGCGGCCCTCCGCTGTCCCGGCCCATGGTCTTCGACGTCGACGAAGGGGCCGCGCAGGCAAGGGCTCTGGCCCGGATGGTCGACCGGGCGGTGCTGCCGAAGTCCGCGGAGGCGGTGGAGGAGGACATCGTGCTGGAGCTGCTCGGCAGCGTGGTGTCGGGCCGCCCACCGACCACGGCGGCCGTGCACCTCGCGACGGCCCGGGCCTACATCGACGAGCATCTGACGGAGCCCGGACTCTCCGCGGCGCAGGTCGCCCGGGGTATCGGGGTCAGCGAACGGCATCTGTCCCGCGTGTTCGCGCACGGCGGTGAAAGCCTTCCGCAGTACCTCATCGGCCGCCGTCTCGACCGCGCCCGCGCGATGCTCGCGGCGGGCCGGGCCGGGAGCGTCGCCGAGGCGGGAGCGGCCTGCGGTTTCGGGTCGGCCTCCTACTTCTCGCACCGGTTCAAGGAGCGGCACGGCGTGGGCGCCGCCGAGGTCCTGCGTGGGGGACGCGTCGGGCGGTGAACACGGGACCCGGCCGCCGGCGCGGATGCCGGCGGCCGGTCGGCGCGCTCCGCCCGGGCCCCGCGGCCGTCCGGGACGTCCAGGTGCGGTCGGGGGGCGGCGGTCAGGTGCCGTCGGGGGCGAGCACGATGTCGAACCGCACCCGGGACCAGGCCCGGTCACCGAGGTCACGTCCGTCCGGGGTCGGGCTGCCCGGTCCCTGGGGGTGGAAGTCCTTGACGAGGGACTCCTTCACGCCGAAGACGGCGTCGCCGTCGAGGTGTTCGTCTCCGCGGACGAAGATGTGGGTGACGAGGGTGCGCAGCGCGGGGGCGCTGACCATGAAGTGGAGGTGCGAGGCGCGCATGGGTGACCGGCCGGTGGCCGCCAGGAGCTGCCCGACCGGACCGTCGTGCGGGATGGCGTACGGGGTGGGGGTCAGCCCCCAGAAGCGGTAGCGGCCGTCGGTGTCGGTGAACAGGTGGGCTCGCGCGGCGGTGCGGTCGTCGTCGTACTGGGTGTCGTAGAAGCCGTCCTCGTCCGCTTCCCACACCTCGACGCGCGCGCCGGGGACCGGGGTGCCGGCGGTGTCGGTCACGGTGCCCTCGACCCAGCACGGTTCGCCCACGGCGCCGAAGGCCATGTCGCCCCCCGGCTCGATGCCGGGACTGTCCTCGACGAAGAACGGTCCGAACACGGTGGCTTCCGTCGCCTCGCCGTAGGCCTCGTTGTTGACGGCGACGGTCTGCATCGAGACGCCGAGGACGTCCGACAGGAGGATGAACTCCTGGCGCCGGTCGTCGGTGATGTGACCGGTGCGGGTGAGGAAGTCGATGCCCAGGTCCCATTCCTTCTCGGTGAGCCGGACGTCCCGGACGAACGCGTGCAGGTGCTGGACGAGGGACTCCAGCACCTGCCGCAGCCGCGGATCGGTGCAGTCGGCGAAGGACTCCAGGACTCGGCGTGTGACCTCGGCCTCGATGTCCCGCTGCTTGTCGCCGGGGGCGTCTTCGGTGGTGTCGGGGGTGTGGGTCATCGCGGTTCGGCTCCTTCCCAGGCCGTGCGGAGCAGGTCGGTGATCGCCGGCAGGGTGACAGGGCTCGGGTTGCCGGCCGGGGCGGCGGCGACCACGGCCTCGGCCGCGGCGGCGATGCCGCCGGACGGCATGCCGAGGTCGCGGAGCGAGCGCGGTGCGTCGAGCCGGTCGCGCAGCCGGGCGAGGCCCTCCCGGGCGGTGGGTGCGCCGAAGGCCTCGGCGAGGCGCTTCTCGGCCTCGGGCGCGGCGGTCCCGTTGAAGGCGAGGACGTGCGGGAGGACGACGGCGTGGGTGGCGGCGTGCGGGAGGTTGAACATGCCCCCCAGCACGTGGCAGATCTTGTGGTGGAGCCCCGATCCGGCGGACGCGAAGGCGAGGGCGGACAGGTACGCGCCGTAGAGCGCCTGCTCACGGCCCGGCAGTGCGCCGGGTTCCTCGACGACCAGCGGCAGTCCGGTGCGGAGCGCCCGGACGCCCTCCGCCGCGAGGGCCTGGTTGATGGGGTCGGCCCGGGGGGCCCACAACGAGTCGACGCAGTGCGCCACGGCGTTCAGGCCGGAGGCGGCGCTCAGGGCGGCGGGCAGGGTCAGCGTCAGCGCGGCGTCGTAGACGATCACGCGCGGCAGGACCCTGCGGTCGGTGCCGGTGGTCTTGGCGGAGCCCTCGGTCAGTCCCCAGACGGGGGTGGCCTCGGAACCGGCGTAGGTGGTGGGAACGGCGACGATCGGCAGCCCGGTGGTCAGCGCGACCGCCTTGGCCAGGCCGGTGGTCGAGCCTCCGCCGACGCTGACCAGGACGTCGGCGTCGTGCGCGGCGGCTGCCGCACGGGCCCGTTCGGCGACCTCGACGGGGACGTGCATCACGACGTCGTCGTGCCGGTGGACGACGGGCAGGCCGTCCGTGACGCGCTCGGCGATCTCGCCCTCACCCGCGCCGGCGATCACCATCACGCGGCGCGCGCCGAGGAAGTCGATCTCGTCCGCGAGGCTCTCCGCCGCCTCACCGGAGGCGAAGCGCACCCTTTGCGGCAGGGTGTCGTGGAGGAAACGCATCGTGGCTCAGTCCCTTCCCAGGATGGAGAGCAGGGCCTGTCGCAGCCGGCCCTCGGGGTCTTCGGGCAGCGTCATGGAACGCCACGCGATGTGCTTGTCCGGACGCACCAGCAGCACTCCGCTCTCCTCGACCTCGCGCAGCTTGGCCCAGTCGTAGTACAGGTCGGTGACCTCGCGGCCCGGGCCGATGACGACCGTCTCGAGTGGGACGCCGAGTTCCTGGGCGATCTTCTCGCCCGCCCGTGCCCACGCCTCGCCGGCGATACCGGTGAGCAGTGTCCACCGGGTGTAGGGCGCCAGGTCCATCAGCGCGAGGCGCCGGCTGCTGTCGCCGACCCAGGCGTGCGGCAGGTGGGAGCCGGGAACCGTGGACATCTCGTAGTAGAGGTCCGTGTCCCGGGTGGGGGCGGGGAGAGCGGAGCCGTCGGACAGGACGGCCGAGGAGGCGTAGAACTGGCCCAGTTCGACGCCGTGCGCGTTGAACTCGTAGTTCTTCAGGTCCATGGCCCGTACGAGCGCGGCCCGTTTGGCGGCGCCCGCGGGGGTGTTGTCCTTGCGTTCCTCGATCGCGGCTGCCATGTCCGCCTCGGTCCGCGCGTCCAGGACGCCGAGGGCTTCGAATATGTCCACGAACTCCCGGCTGGAGCGGTTGGCCCGCTTCACGATGCGTTCCGCGACGGGGGCGCGTTCGTCGGTGTAGGTGTCCAGCAGTGCCGGAGCGGCCTGGCCCCTGAGCACGGCGGCCAGTTTCCAGGCGAGGTTGTAGGCGTCCTGGACCGACGTGTTGGAGCCCAGGCCGTTGCTCGGCGGGTGCCGGTGCACGGCGTCGCCGGCGCAGAACACCCGCCCGAGGTGCAGGCGGCTCGCGTACATCTCGTTGTTGCCCCAGAGGCTGGTGCCCGTGATCTCGACGTCCAGGTCCGGCATGCCGAGGAGGTTCCGTACGATCTGGATCGCCGCCGGCTCGTCGACGACGGGGGGCTCCTCCGCGATGTCGTAACCCCACACGATCAGCCACTCGTTCCAGGGGCGGATCATGCGGACCAGACCCGCGCCGATGCCGCCCACGTTCGACCCCGGCTGTACGACCCAGTACAGGACCGAGGGCCGGTGGGACACGTACGGGGAGATGTCCGCCTTGAAGGTGATGTTCATCGATCCGGCGACGTCCATCGCGCCCTCGAACGGCAGACCGATGTCGGCGGCCACCTTCGAGCGGGCACCGTCGGCGCCGATCAGGTACTTGGCGCGGATGCTGTACCGCGCGCCGGTCAGCCGGTCGAGGACCTCGACGGTGACGCCGTCGGCGTCCTGGGTGTGGGAGAGGTACTCGGTGGAGAACCGTGTGTGGGCGCCGCGCTGTGCCGCGTTCCGTACCAGGATCGGTTCCAGGTAGGTCTGGGGGATGTCCACGGTCAGGCAGGGGGACGCGAGCCGGTAGTCGGCCTCACGGTCGGGGCGGGTCCCCCAGGTGTGGATGCGGCCGATCTCCTCCCCGGTGATGCTCGTGCAGAACACGGTGTCGCCGACCAGGCCGTGCTCGGTGGCGTCCGCGAGGACCTGGGACTCGACACCGAGGTCGCGGAAGACCTCCATGGCGCGCTGGTTGGTGATGTGCGCGCGGGGCGTGTTCGCGGTCCACCGGTACTTGGTGATCATGATGGTGTCGATGCCCAGGGTCGCCAGCAGCAGCGCGGCGCTGGCGCCGGCCGGCCCGGATCCCACGACGACGACCTCGGTGGTCACAACGGAGTCGGAGGGCGGTTCTGTCTCTGGGGTCCCGTCGTTGAATTCCGGCATGTTCGTGATCGCCTTTCGTGAATCCGGCGTCATTGCCGGAGACGTCAGTGTGGAACCGGGTGGGCGGCCACGGAATGGCGTGAGGCGATGTCGGCGGGAACGCCAAGGAGTGGCGGATTCGGGAAGGACGGCGGCCGCGGGACGCGCCGGACACGGCCCGGCGAGGACCGTGCCGGCCTCGCCTCCCCCGCACCCGGGCCTGTCGTGGGGGCCGGCGGGGGCGGTGCGTTCCGGCCCGGATCACCGGCCGGTGACGACCGCCCGGGACACGCGGATACGACCCGACGGCCGTGCACCGCCGGGCTTTTGACGAGGGGTCAGGCCGAGGTGGGCAGGAGCGGCAGTTCGAGGCGGCCCGCGAGCTCGTCGACGCCGATGCCGAAGGTCTCGCGCACCGAGACGCCCGCCGGGGTGATGTCGAAGACCGCGACGTCGGTGTAGACGCGGTCGACGCAGCCCAGCCCGGTCAGCGGGTAGGTGCACCGCGGAACCAGCTTGGGGGCGCCGTCCTTCGCGAACAGCGTCATCATGACGAAGACCTTCTTGGCGCCGATCGCCAGGTCCATGGCTCCGCCGACGGCGGGGATGGCGTCGGGTGCGCCGGTGTGCCAGTTCGCGAGGTCCCCGGCCGCGGAGACCTGGAAGGCGCCCAGGACGCAGATGTCCAGGTGGCCGCCGCGCATCATCGCGAAGGAGTCGGCGTGGTGGAAGTAGGCCGCTCCGGGCGGTTCGGTCACGGGGACCTTGCCGGCGTTGGTGAGATCGTGGTCGATCTCGTCGCCCCGGGCGGCGGGCCCCATGTTGAGCATGCCGTTCTCGGTGTGGAGCACCACGCCGGAGTCGGCCGGCAGGTGGTCGGCGACGAGCGTCGGCTGACCGATGCCGAGGTTGACGAAGGCGCCGTGCGGAATGTCGCGGGCCACCAGGGCGGCGATGCCGGACTTGTCCAGCGGGCCGCGCCCGCTGTCCGTCCCGCGTCGGATCGGGGTCATGCGGTCGCCTCCTGTACCTGTACCACGCGGTCGACATAGATGCTCGGCGTCACCACGGCCTCGGGGTCGATCATGCCGGTGTCGACGATCTCGCGGACCTGTGCGATCACGGTGGTCGCGGCGGTGGCCATGACGGGCCCGAAGTTGCGGGCGGTCTTGCGGTAGACGAGGTTGCCCATGCGATCGGACCGGTGGGCGCCGATCAACGCGACGTCGCCCTTGATCGGGTACTCCAGGACGTGGGTGCGGCCGTCGATGACGCGGGTCTCCTTGCCTTCGGCCAGCAGGGTCCCGGCTCCGGTGGGGCAGAAGAAGGCACCGATGCCGGCACCGGCCGCCCTGATGCGCTCCGCGAGGTTGCCCTGCGGCACCACTTCCAGCTCGATCCTGCCGGCCCGGTAGAGGCCGTCGAAGACGTACGAGTCGGACTGCCGGGGGAAGGAGCAGACGACCTTGCGGACGCGGCCCGTCGCCAGCAGCGCGGCCAGCCCGGTGTCGCCGTTGCCTGCGTTGTTGGACACGACCGTCAGGTCCTTCGCGCCCTGGCGGATGAGCGCGTCGATCAGAGCGACCGGCATCCCGGCCATCCCGAAGCCGCCGACGAGCACCGTCGAGCCGTCCTCGATCCCGTCGACGGCCTCGTCGGCATGGGCACACAGCCGTATGGTCATCGTCCGGTCTCCGTGACGTTCTCCAGCACGACGGCGAGCGCCTGGCCGACACCGATGCAGATCGCCGCGACGCCCCATCGCCCGCCGGACTCCTTCAGCCGGTGGGCCAGCGTCCCCAGGAGCCTGCCGCCGGAGGCGCCCAGCGGATGGCCGATCGCGATCGCCCCGCCCTTGGTGTTGACGATCGCGGGGTCGATCCCCCAGGCGTCCACGCAGGCCAGCGCCTGCACCGCGAACGCCTCGTTGAGTTCGACCGCGGAGACGTCCGCCCAGGTGATGCCGGCGCTCCGCAGGGCCCGGGCCGCCGCCTCCACCGGCGCGAAGCCGAACATCTGCGGCTCCAGTGCGAACACCCCGCGCCCGGCGACGCGGGCCAGCGGATCGACGCCGATACGCGCGGCGGCGGCCCCTGAGCCGAGCAGCACGGCGGAGGCGCCGTCGTTCAACGGCGAGGAATTGCCCGCCGTGATCGCACCGTCGGGGCGGAAGGCCGGCTTGAGAGCGGCGAGCTTGTCGATCGTGGACCCGGGCCTGATGCCCTCGTCCCGGGCGAGCGTGCCGCCCTTGCCGTCGGTCGCGACCGGCGTCACCAGGTCGTCGTAGAAGCCCGCCTCCCAGGCGGCGTCGGCGAGGTTGTGCGAGCGGACGGCGAACTCGTCCTGCCGCCCGCGCGGGATGCCGAAACGGTCGGCCAGCTGCTCGTTGGCCTCGCCCAGGGAGACCGTCCACTCCTTCGGCATGCGCTCGTTGACCAGCCGCCAGCCGACAGCGGTGGACACGGCGGTCACGTCGCCGACGGGATAGCCGCGCTCGGGCTTGGGCAGCACCCACGGAGCCCGGGTCATCGATTCCACACCGCCGGTGAGCACGATGTCTGCGTCACCGGTCTCGATGGCACGGGAGGCCATGATCGCCGCGTCCAGGGAGGAGCCGCACAGCCGGTTGACGGTCGTGGCGGGAACCGAGGTGGGCAGTCCGGCCAGGAGTACGGCCATCCGGCCGACGTTGCGGTTGTCCTCGCCCGCGCCGTTGGCGTTTCCCCAGACGACGTCGTCGATACCGCTCGGATCGAGCTCCGGCACCTTGGCCAGGACCCCGTTCACGGCGAGCGCCGCGAGGTCGTCGGGCCGGATGCCGGCGAGAGCGCCGGAGAACCGTCCGAAGGGCGTTCTTGTCGCTGCGTACACGTAACTTTCGCTCACGCCCTCACGGTAGGGTCGTCCGCTTCATCACGTCCAAGACACAGTGCGAAGCAATTCATAAGAGCGCCTTATAAGCTGGGGTCATGGAACTGCGTCAGGCCCGCTATTTCCTCACCCTCGCGGAGGAGTGCCACTTCGGGCGCGCGGCGGCCCGCCTGCACGTCGCCCAGCCGGCCCTCTCACAGCAGATCAAGGCACTGGAGCGCGAGCTCGGCATCGCCCTCTTCCACCGCTCGACCCGGCACGTGGAACTCACCGAGGCCGGCCGTCACCTGACCCCGTACGCCCGCACGCTGGTCACCGAGGCCGAACGCGCACGGGTCCACATGGCGGAGCTCGCCACCGGCCGTGCCGGCCGCGTCTCCGTCGGGTTCATCGGCACCGCCACGTACGACGTCCTGCCCCGCGTCGCCCGCACCGTACGGTCCGAGCTCCCCCACCTCACCCTCGACCTGCGGGGCGAGCTGATCACCCCGCAGCTCGTGGAGGGTCTGCTCACCGGCACCTACGACCTCGCCGTCTCCCGTGCCGGCGCGGCCGGGACCGAGGGGGTGCACATCACGCCCTTGCGCACCGAACCCCTGATGGCCGTGGTGCCGGCCCACCATCCGCTGGCGGCCGACCCGCGGATCGCGCTGAGCGCGCTGGCCGACGAGCCCTTCGTCATCCACCCCTCGCAGCCGCGGTCCGCGATGTACGACCGTGTCCTGGCGGCCTGTGCCCGGGCCGGTTTCCAGCCCTCGTCCCTCATCGAGGTCGGTGAGACCGCGACGCTCGTCGTCCTCGTGGCCGCGGGGCACGGTGTCGCGCTCGTGCCGCAGTCGGTACGGAGCCTGCGGCTCGACGGCGTCACCTACGTGCCGCTCGCCGAGACGGAGACCATCGATCTCGTCCTGGCCCGCCGGGCGCACCGCAACCCGCCGGCCGTGCAGCACGTCGCCTCGATCATCGAACAGTGCGCGCACGCCTGAGTCCCGCCGAGGACGCTCCCTCTCCCGCGTGAGTGTCGCGGCCCGCGCGGCTGCCGCCGTCCGCGGAGCCTGCTTCCTTTCAAGGGTTCGCTGACAGGTTCGCGGGGTCCGCGGGCGGGTCCGGCTGACGGGTCCGCGTGCGCGGGTTCGGACCCCGCGCACGCCGTCCGCTCGGGTCCCTCGCCTGCACGGCGCCGCCCGGGGCCGGGCGCCGGCGTCAGAACTCGCCGGGTGCGCCCAGGCCCGTGAGTGCTCCGACGGGGTCGAGGTCGGGGGTGCCGCGCGGCCACCAGTCGTCCTGTCCGGGTTCCGATTCGTACGCGTACCAGAGTCCGTCGTGCCCCAGGCGCAGTTGGGCGTGGCCGCGGGGGTGCGTGAGGTGGTTGCGCCAGGGTCGGAAGGCGGGGAGGTCCGCGGCGAGCAGGAGCGGACGGGCTCGGTCGAAGCGGCCCGCGGGCGGATCCCAGGGCTCTTCGAGGACGCTCAGCCCCTCGATTCCGCCCTGACGCCAGGCGGCGACCGCTCGCGCCAGGTCGGCCGGGGTGCGGCCGGCGGCCGAGGCGAGCGAGGAGTAGAGGGCCCGGGTGGCCGCGGTGAGCCCGGAACCGGGGCGGGCGGCGGCGAGCCGCACCGCGTCCTGCCAGAGCGTCAGCTCGGCGACCGGGTCCCGGCCCGCGGTCAGCAGCGCGTGCGCGCGGGCCGCCGCGTCCGTGGCCAGCTGGTCCAGCGCGAACGGGTCGGGACCACCCGGCGCACCCGGGTACGTCGGCGGCTGCTCGGGGTGCGCGGGCGCGGGCAGGGGTGCCGGAAGGGGCGGCAGGGTCCGACGGGCGACGGCGTCCCGGGCCCGTACGCCGGGAAGGGGCGCCGGCTCCTGCTCCTGGGCGGCGCGCGCCGCACGGGCCGCGTTGCGACGGGAGAGTCCGTCGAGCAGCTCGCGCTCGCCCCGGCCGCGCAGCAGGAGCAGGACGAACGGGTCCTCGTCCAGCAGGCGTGCCGTCTCGTAGCAGAGCGCCGCCGCGTGTTTGCAGGGGTGTCCGGAGTCCGGGCAACTGCAGTGCGGTTCCAGGTCGCCGGGGCCGGGGAGCAGGTCGACCCCGCAGTCGGCGAGCGAGCGGGGCATCTCCTTGTCGAGCAGCGCCGCGATGTGGCCGGGCCGCTCGGCGGCCGCGTCGAGGAAGCGGTCCCAGTCCCCGTCGTCCAGCGTCCGCAGGGCGACCTGCACACGGTAGGGGCGCGGCCGGCTCCCCTGCACGTACGCGAGCACCAGCCCCGGTGTGACCGTGATGGCGTCGACCCGCCCCCTGTCCGCGTAGGCCCGCCCCCGCGCCAGCCGGGCCGCGTCGAGCGCACCCTTCTCCAGGGCACCCACCCAGGCATTGCCCCACCATGTCCGCGCGAACAACGGCTCGGCGTCCGGCGTCCGCGCCGGGAGCGTGGAAAACGTACGGCGCAGCTCTCCGTCCCGCCCCGGGGACGCCATGGACCGCGGCAGTGCGCCCGCCCGGGACGCGCTCCGCTCCCCGGACACGACGGAATCGACACCTCCGGGCCCGGCCGTCCCGGCGGCGGTCCGGGTGCGCCCGGGGGTCGCCCGGGGAAGCTCGGTGCTCCCGGCGGTCACCGTGCCCTCGGCGGTCGTGCCACCGGTTTCTGTGTCCCGGCCGGTCGACCCGGTGGTCTCCATGCCCTCCATGCCCTCGGCGAGGTCGGAGGGGTCGGCCCCCGCGGCGTGCTCCCGAGGGGTCTCCGGGCGCGTGGTTCGGCGGCTTCGCGTCTCTGCGTCGGGCGTCTCCGGAGGCGCGGCAGGAGCGGCGGTACGCACGCCGGGCGGCGGCGCGGGGTCGGGGCCCGGCGGTCGCGTCGTACGGGGCCGGGGGTCGGCGTCGGGCAGCTCGAAGGCACCGGCGAGCAGGTCCCGTACGTCCCGGATCCGCGCTCCCTGATCATGGACGCGCGGGGTCCGCCGGGCCGCGGAACCGGTCGGCGGTGTGCGGTCGGTGAACCTGCGCCGGGACTCGGCCGCCTCGCTCGCCGCGTCCGTCCGTGCCTGCCGTGCCTCGCCGCGTGCGGCGCGCAGGGCCTGGCGGGCGACGTCACCCGGACGGGGGGCACCCGGGACCGGACCGACCTGGCCGGCCGGCGCGGTCGCGTCCGTGGTGGTGGACCGACGGAGCGCCGAAGGGTCGCCGGGCGCCGCGGGCTCCGGGCTCGACCCGGACGTGGCGTCGGCTGCGGACACGTCGTCGGCAGGGGCAGCCGGACCGGCACCGGCAGCCGGACCCGGCCCAGCGTCACCGTCTGCACCCGCACCCGCACCAGCACCAGCACCAGCACCAGCACCAGGGACGCTCCCCCGCGTGGTGGCGCGGCGCAGCGCCCGGCGGGCCGCGTCGCCCGGTCGGGCGCCCGGGGTGGCGGGGGTGGTCGGGGTCGCCCCGGTCGGCGGGCCCGGCTCGTCCGCGGCCGGCGCCGTCTGTCCCTCGCGTTCGCGGGCGGCCCGCAGGGCGCGGCGGGCCGCGTCGGCGGGGCGCGCGCCGTCGGTCGCGGGGTGTGGGGAACCTCCGGCGCGGGGCTCGCCCTGTCCGTCCGTTCCGGGGGTCTCCGGCCGTCCCTCGTCCGTGGCGGCGCTCACTCGGTCCTCCGGAGTGAGACCAGGTCCGACAGTTCTCGGTCGGTCAGCTCGGTCAGCGAGGCCTCTCCGGAGCCGAGGATCGCGTCGGCCAGCGCCCGCTTCGCTTCGAGCATCTCGGCGATGCGGTCCTCCACCGTGCCCTCGGTGATGAGGCGGTGGACCTGGACGGGCTGGGTCTGGCCGATGCGATAGGCGCGGTCGGTCGCCTGTTCCTCGACCGCCGGGTTCCACCAGCGGTCGAAGTGGACGACATGACCGGCCCGGGTGAGGTTCAGGCCGGTGCCCGCGGCCTTGAGGGACAGCACCAGGACCGGGGTCGCGCCGCTCTGGAAGCGGTCCACCATGCGTTCGCGTTCGGCGACCGGGGTACCGCCGTGCAGGAGCTCGACGGGGACGGCCCGCGCGGCGAGGTGCGCGGTGATCAGGCGGGCCATTCCCACGTACTGGGTGAAGACGAGTGCCGAGCCGTCCTCGGCCAGCAGGGTGTCGAGGAGTTCGTCGAGCAGGGCCAGTTTCCCGGAGCGCGTGGCGGGCCCGTGCGCGGCGGCCTGCGCGTCCTCCTTCAGGAACAGCGCCGGATGGTTGCACACCTGCTTGAGGGAGGTCAGCAGTTTGAGGACGAGCCCGCGCCGGGCGATGCCCTCGGCGGTCTCGATCGCGAGCATCGACTCACGGACCACCGCCTCGTACAGCGAGGCCTGTTCACGGGTCAGCGGCACCGGGTGGTCCGTCTCCGTCTTGGGCGGGAGCTCGGGGACGATCCCGGGGTCGGACTTCTTGCGGCGGAGCAGGAAGGGGCGGATCAGCCGGGCCAGGCGGGCCACCGCCTCGTCGTCCTCACCGTTCTCCACCGCGCGCGCGTGCCGGGCGCGGAAGGACTTCAGAGGGCCGAGCAGGCCGGGGGTCGTCCAGTCCAGGAGCGCCCACAGTTCGGAGAGGTTGTTCTCCACGGGGGTGCCGGTCAGGGCGACGCGCGCGGGCGACGGGATGGTCCGCAGGGCCTTCGCCGTCGCCGAGTACGGGTTCTTGACGTGCTGCGCCTCGTCCGCGACGACCATGCCCCAGGTCTGCTGGGCGAGCCGGGGGGCGGCCGAGCGCATCGTGCCGTAGGTGGTGAGGACGAAGCCTCCGTCGAGGTCGTCGAGGGTGCGATCGGGTCCGTGGAAGCGGCGGACGGGGACCCCGGGGGCGAAGCGGTTGATCTCCCGCTGCCAGTTGCCCAGCAGCGAGGCCGGGCAGACGACCAGGGTCGGTTCGGCGTGGGCCCGGCGCAGGTGCAGGGCGATGACGGTGATGGTCTTGCCCAGACCCATGTCGTCGGCGAGGCAGCCGCCGAGGCCGAGGGAGGTCATGAGGTCCAGCCAGGCGAGGCCCCTGAGCTGGTAGTCCCGCAGGCGGGCCTGGAGGCCCGGTGGCGGGTCCACGGGGGTGATGCCGGCCGTCAGACGGTCGCGCAGCACGGCGAGCGCGCCGACCGGCACGGCCTCGACCGTCTCGCCGTCGACCTCCGCGGTGCCGGTGAGCGCCACGGAGAGGGCGTCGACCGGGTCCAGCAGGCCCAGTTCCCGCTTGCGGGCCTTGCGGACGAGCGCCGGGTCGACCAGCACCCACTGGTCCCGCAGTCGGACGACCGGACGGTGGGCCTCGGCGAGCGCGTCCATCTCGGCCTCGGTGAGGGGATCTCCGCCGAGCGCCAACTGCCAGCGGAACTGGAGGAGTTCCTCGCTCTCGAAGAACCCGGTGCCGTCCGTGGCCGACCCGGGGGCGGAGCGGACCACCGCGGCCGCGCTCAGGTCGTGGGCGAGGTCCCGGGGCCAGTGCACGGCGACGCCGGCCGCGCCGAGGCGGGTGGCCGCGATGCCGAGCAGGTCGGACAGCTCCTCCTCGGAGAGCGCGAGGACGTCGGGCACGTCCTGCTCACCGAGCCGGTCCAGGGGAGGCCAGACACGGGCCGCGCGGCGCACGGCGAGTGCCGCGTCCACCCGGGCGCGCGGACCGAAGGTCGCGTCGGCCTCTCCCGCCCACAGCGCCGCGGCGTCGACGACGAGCGTCGGGTCGGCGAGGCTGTGCACCTGGACGACGGCGGCGCCGGCGCGGCGCGCTCCCTCGCCGTCGTCGAAGAGCTGGTACGCCGACAGGTCCAGGCGGAGCGAGATCCGTACGCCCGCGTCCATGCCGGCGGCGACCTCGGCGGCCCACGCGTGGGCGCCGGGCAGCCGCTGCGGTGCGCGGGCCGCGAAGGGCTTCCCCGAGGTGTGCGGAGCGGCGGGGGTACGCGGCAGGGTGTCGGCGACCGCGTCCAGGAAGGAGCGCATCAGCGCTTCCGGTTCGGGCAGCCGCAGGGGGCCCTTGCCGGGGAGGGGGACGGCGTGTCCCTCGTACGGCAGGGCGGCGGCGACCGCGCGGAGGTGCGCGATGTCCTCCGGGTCCAGCGGGCCCGCGCGCCAGGCGTCGAGGCCCTCGGGTGTCAGTCCGGGCAGCAGCCGGCCCCGCGCGACGAGGCGCAGCGCGTGCAGGGCCGCCGCGCCCCAGCAGGCGGTGGCGGGGTGGGCGGCGCGGTCGCGGCGGGCTCCGGCGAGCAGCGGCAGGGCCTCGGCGATCGGCAGGGTGAGCGCGGGGACGGTGCTCCGGCGGACCCCGGAACCGTGCGGTCGTACCACCGTGAGCCGGGTCTGGGCGCGGGACGGCCCGCTCGCGGCGTCGTCCGGGAAGGCCGATCCCCCGTCGGGGGAGGCCGGCGACCCCTCGTCCGGAGGGGTCGGCGCTCGGCCGTCCGGCGCGGGGAGTGGTCCGCCGTCCGACGCGGAGGGTGGTCCGCCGTCCGACGCGGGGAGTGGGCCGCCGTCCGGGTCCCAGAAGGCGACCCGGCCGTCACGCGGCAGGGGTGCGGGCAGGAACACGGCGGCGAGGCGCACCGGCACGGCGATGTCGCTCCTCGGGGCTGCCTCGCCCATACGTCCGGTCACCTCCCGCCCTCGGTCGCGTCAGTCGTCTTCGACTCTACGGGCGGGGTCTGACAACGGGTCCGGCGACGGCCCGGGACCGGCTCGTCACGGCACGGTGCGCGAGACGACGTACACCATGGGGTACGTCGGATTGGTCAGGTTCACGACGACGTCCTGCGTGGGCGCCGGGTCCTTCTGCTTGCGGGTGAACCCCCACCACTGGCCGGGGACCGAGAACTTCCAGCCGGTGACCTTCTGGTCGCGCGCACTGATCGTGACGTCGTCCTTCGTCAGCGTCTGCCGGTCGGCTCCCAGGCTGGCGAGGAAGGTGTCCAGGCCGGCGTTGGTGAGCTGGAACTGCGCGTAGAGGCGACTGGTCTTCCAGTTGTTGGTCTCGTAGAACGCGACCTTGGCGGCCGGGTGCGGGATCTCCACCTGGTAGAGGCGGCGCTGGACCTTCGACGGCCAGCCCGCCGTGAGACCGGTCGCCGAGTACTTGTCCTCCTTCTGCTTGCCGCTGTCGCGGCTCTGGTTGGCGGAGATCACCAGGTATCCGGCCGGCACGCCGATGAGCAGCACGATGATCAGCAGGGTCAGGGCGCGGCGGCGGAACTTGCGGCGCGGGTCCTCCGGCGGCCGCCGCGGTTCGTCCGGCGGCGACGCCTGGCGCGGCAGCGAGGCGGTCACGGCGTGCCCTGGGTCGTGCGACGGGACTCGGTGTAGCGCTCGTACCGCTCGTAGCGTTCCACGCGGCGGCGCTTGGCGCGGCGGAAGCGGCGGGCGACGAGGCGCGCGAGGTCGGCGGCGCCGACCATGCCGGCCTCGGGGCCGAGCTGGGCGCGGGCGATGCGGGCCTCGGGGCGGTAGCCGCGGCCGGTCAGGTGCCGGCGGAAGGCGTCGCGGGCCGGGCCGATCAGGAGGTCGTCGGCGGCGCTGACGCCGCCGCCGATGACGAAGCAGGAGGGGTCGAGGGCGGCCGCCAGGTTGGCGATGCCGACGCCGAGCCACTGGCCGATGTCCTGGAGCAGCTCGATGCACATGGCGTCGCCCTCGCGGGCCAGCTCGGTGATCATCGGGCCGGTGATGTCGGCGATGTTCCCCTTGACGTGCTCGATGATCCCGTACGCGACCGGGGAGTCCGCGGCGGCGAGTTCGCGGGCCTCGCGGACCAGCGCGTTGCCGGAGCTGTACTGCTCCCAGCAGCCGCGGTTGCCGCACGCGCAGCGGTGGCCGCCGGGGACCACCTGCATGTGACCGAACTCTCCCGCGACGCCGAACCTGCCGCGCCTGACCTGACCGTCCTCGAGGAGCGCGCCGCCGATGCCGGTACCGAGCGTGATCATGACGAGGTTGTCCTCGCCGCGGCCCGCGCCGAAGCGCCATTCCGCCCAGGCGGCGGTGTTGGCGTCGTTGTCGACCAGGACCGGTACGGCGAGGCGGCCGGCGAGGCGGTCGCGCAGGGGTTCGTTGCGCCAGGAGAGGTGGGGGGCGAAGAGGATGCGGTTGCGCTCCGCGTCGACCCAGCCCGCCGCGCCGATGCCGACCGCGTGCACGTCGTGCCGGTCGGAGAGGTCCAGGACCAGCTCCATGATGGTGTCCTCGACGACCTTGGGGCTCTTGGACTTGTCCGGCGTCTCGGCGCGGAGCTTCTCCAGGATGTTGCCGTCGGCGTCGACGACGCCCGCCATCACCTTCGTACCGCCGATGTCGATACCGACGGTGGGGACGCGGGGCGCCGTCAGGTGGGAACGGCGCTCGCGCGTCCCGACGGTCCGCAGGACGGTGGCCCGCGCGGAGCCGCGGTGTGCGAGGTCGCGGTAGGTGCTCATCGGGCCGATTCTGCCTCACGCCGCCGTGCTTCGCTCCGCCGGGGAGGCGTGGGGAGCGGGGGGTGGCTGTGGCGTGCGGTTACCTGCGGTGGCGGGTGGTGACGCGGGGCGATGAAACGGTGTCGCTCTCATGATGCGGGACCGTTGCGGCTCGTCGCGCGGTTCCCGGCGCCCCTGGGGAAGGACGCGCCCGCCCCGTCCGGGCAGCTGCGCCGGCCGATGAAATCCGTGGGCGGGTCTCATGATGCGGGACGGTTGTGGCTCGTCGCGTTGTTCCCCGCGCCCCTCGGGTGGGAGCCGTCGGCCAGGGTCCGAGAAGCGACGCCCGCCTGACGCTGACGGATACCCGGGCCGTTCCCGAAGCCGCGGGCCGGACATGGCCTGACGCGCGGTTCCCCGCACCCCCTTGCGCGGGGACCAGCCGGCCCCCGGCCGGGAAGCGATCCCTCCCCGGACGGGAAGCGGCGCCCCTCCCCGGCCCGCCCGATGCCGCCGAGCCGGGGCCTGGCCGGGGCCTGGCCTCGGCCTGACCGGGGCCTGACCGGGGCCTGATCCGGGCGGAGCCTGACGTATCGGCTACGTCGTGCGTTCCAGCTCGTGACGGAGGTCGTCCAGCTCGCTGCCGCCCGCCATCTGACGGGTGAGCTCGTCGAGGGTGATCTCCTCGCGCGTGTGGCTGCCGAACATCGCGCCGCGCTTGAGCAGCACGAAGCGGTTGCCCACCAGGTAGGCGTGGTGCGGGTTGTGGGTGATCAGGACGACGCCCAGTCCGGCGTCCCGGGCGGCGGCGACGTACTTGAGGACGACGCCGGACTGCTTCACACCGAGCGCGGCGGTGGGCTCGTCCAGGACGAGGACCTTGGCGCCGAAGTACACGGCGCGGGCGATCGCCACGCACTGGCGCTCACCACCGGACAGCGTGCCGATGGGCTGGTCGACGTCGCGCAGGTCGATGCCCATGCGCAGCAGCTCCGCGTGCGTGGTCCTGCGCATGAACTCGACGTCCATGCGCTTGAAGGGACCCGAGCCCTTCGACGGCTCCGAGCCGAGGAAGAAGTTCCGCCACACCGGCATCAGCGGGACGACGGCGAGGTCCTGGTAGACCGTGGCGATCCCGCGGTCCAGCGCCTCGCGCGGGGACGACAGCCGGGTCTCCTCGCCCTCGATGCGCAGCGTGCCCGCGTCGTGCTGATGGAGACCCGCGATGATCTTGATCAGCGTGGACTTGCCCGCGCCGTTGTCGCCGAGGACGCAGGAGATCTCCCCGGCGTGCACCACCAGCGAGACACCTTCGAGGGCGCGGATGTTGCCGTAGTACTTACTGACGTCGTCGAGCTCGACGAGTGGCGTGCCCTCCGTGGAGGCCGCTTCCGTCTTCTCCGTGTCCGTCGTCATTTCGTCACCTCCGCGCGCTTGCGGACCCAGTGGTTGAGCAGGGTCGCCAGGAGCAGCATCACTCCGAGGAAGAACTTGAACCAGTCCGGGTTCCATTCGGCGAACACGATGCCCTTGCTCACCATGCCGAAGATCAGCGCGCCGACCGCCGCGCCGACCGCGGAGCCGTAGCCGCCGGTGATCAGACAGCCGCCGATGACCGCCGCGATGATGTAGATCAGCTCGTTGCCGACGCCCTCACCGGACTGCACGACGTCGAACGAGAACAGCAGGTGCTGACCGGAGATCCAGGCGCCGAAGGCGACGCCCATGTAGAGGCCGATCTTGGTCTTGTTGACCGGGACACCGACCGCGCGGGCGGCCATCTCACCGCCGCCGACGGCGTAGATCCAGTTGCCGACGCGGGTGCGCAGCAGGATCCAGGTGGCCACGACGACCAGGGCCAGCCACCACAGGATGGTGATCTTGAAGTCGACGCCGCCGATCGTGAACGTCGAGGCGAAGACGTCCTTGGCGGAGGAGAACCCCTGCATGTCGGCGATCGACTTGGTGGAGACCGTGCCGCTGATCAGCTTGGTGAAGCCGAGGTTCATACCGGTCAGCATCAGGAAGGTGCCGAGCGTGATGATGAAGCTGGGCGGGTCGGTGCGGGTGAGCATGACGCCGTTGAAGACGCCGATCCCGAGCGTGACGACCAGCGACACGAGGACGCCGACCCAGACGTTCGCCGTCAGCTGGTAGCTGAGCATCGAGGAGATCAGCGCGGAGCTGGTCACCATGACACCCGCTGAGAGGTCGAACTCGCCGCCGATCATCAGCAGCGCGACCGGTACGGCCATGATGCCGATGGTCGACGAGGCGTACAGGACCGTGCTCAGGCTGGCGGCCCGTACGAAGCTGTCCGCGAAGATCGCGAAGAAGAGGAAGACCGCGATCGCGCCGACCACGGAGCCCAGCTCCGGCCGGCCCATGAGCTTGCGCAGCGGCGAGGTCTTCACGAGGCGCTCGTCGGCCTTGGTGCCGGGCGACGGCGCGGGTGCGGGTGCGGTCGCGGTCATCGGGTCCCCCGCTTCGTGTACTCCTCCAGCGCGGCGGCCTGATCCTTGGTGATGATCTGCGGTCCGGTGAGTACCGGCTTGCCGCCGCCGAGGACATCGGCGTTGTACTTGTAGAGCCAGAGCAGGTCCACGGCCTCGTACCCCTGGAGGTAGGGCTGCTGGTCGACGGCGAAGCCGAGCGTGCCGTCCTTGAGCTCCGCGGCCACCTTCGCGTTCAGGTCGAAGGTGTCGACCTCGGCGTCGCTGCCGGCGTCCTTCTTGGCCTTGACCGCGGTGTCCGCGTACGGGGCACCGAGCGTGACGACCGAGTCGATGGACTTGTCCGCCTGCAGCTTGGCACCGATGGAGGACTGCACGTCGGGCATGCTGGTGCCCTGGACGTAGAGGTCCTGCACGGTGCCGTGGAAGGTCTTCTTCACGCCCGCGCAGCGCTGCTCGTGGCCGACGTTGCCCTGCTCGTGCAGGATGCACAGGGCCTTCTTGCGGCCCCGCTTGTTGAGCTCGTCGCCGACCGCCTCGCCGGCGATGGTCTCGTCCTGGCCGATGTGGGTGAGCGCGCCGAACGCCTTGGACTGCTCGGAGCCGGAGTTCACCGTGACCACGGGGATACCGGCCTTCTCCGCGCGCGCCACGGCCGCCTTCATCGCGTCCGGCTTGGCCAGCGTGACGATGATTCCGTCGACCCGCTTGTCCACCGCGGCGTCGACGAGCTGCGCCTGCTGCTGCGCCTCGGCGTTGTGCGAGTACAGGAAGTTGATGTTGTCCTTGACGGCGGCCTGCTTGGCGCCGCTCTGCACGATGTCCCAGAACGTGTCGCCATCGCCCGAATGGGTGACCATCGCGAAGGTCCACCTGGGGGTGTCCACCGCGGCCCTGCCCTGGGCGGACGCCGCCTTGCGGGCGTCCTCGGCCCGCTTCCCGCCGGTGCTGCTGCATCCCGCGAGGGACGCCCCCAGCGCCCCTGCGAGCGCGATGCTTACCCAGGTCCGAGTCCGTGCCACGAGGCCGTGCCCTTCTTGCTGTGCTCCTTGGTGCGCCGGGGCCCGCGGAGCGGCCCGGCGGGCCGTTCCGTAGGCCCCGGGGGCCGGCCTCTCGCCGGCCCCAAACGCCCAAGTATCGAACACGGGGAGCATGCACCCCATCAGCGGGTCCCGCGCGCGGTGTACTTCTCGAGCTGCGGCGCGTCCTTCTCGGTGACGATGGCCGGGCCGGTGAGGACCGTCTTGCCGCCGCCGAGCACGTCGCCGTTGTTCTTGTAGAGCCACAGCATGTCGATGGCCTCGTAGCCCTGGAGGTAGGGCTGCTGGTCGACGGCGAAGCCGACCTCCTTGGCCTTGAGCCGCTTGACCACTTCGGCGTTCAGGTCGAAGGTGTCGATCTCGGCCTTGCTGCCCGCGTCGGCCTTGGCCTTGACGGCGACGGCGGCGATCGGGGCGCCCAGCGTGATCACGGCGTCGATGCCCTTGGTGGCCTGGAGCTTCGCCTCGATGGAGGACTGGCTGGCGGGCGCGTTGGTCCCGTCGACGTTGAGGTTCTCGACCGAGCCGTCGAAGGTCTTCTTCACACCGGCGCAGCGCTGCTCCAGGGAGACGTTGCCCTGTTCGTGGATGACGCAGACCGCCTTCTTGAGTCCGCGTTTGTTGAGTTCGTCACCGATGGCCTCACCGGCGACCGACTCGTCCTGGCCGAAGTGCGCGAGCGCCCCGAACTGCTTCGAGAACTCGGCGCCGGAGTTGATCGTGACGACCGGGATGCCGGCCGCCTCGGCCTTGGCGAGAACGTCCTTCATCGCCTCGGGCTTGGCCAGGGTGACGACGATGCCGTCGACCTTCTTGTCGATCGCGGCCTGGACGAGCTGGGCCTGACCGTTGGCTTCCTTGTCGTTCGAGTACAGGAAGTCGACGTTGTCCTTGCCGGCCGCCGCCTTGGCGCCGCTCTGGACGATGTCCCAGAAGGTGTCGCCCTCGCCGGAGTGCGTCACCATCGCGATCTTCAGGCGGGGCGTGCCGGCGGCCTTGCCGCTCCCGCTCCCGCTGCCACTCGCCTTGTCCTCCGAGTCCTTGCCGCCGGAGCTGCTGCACCCGGCCGCGAGCGCGATCACAGCTATCACCGCTGCTGCTGTTCGGGCTGTACGCATGGTGGGACCACCCTCTCTCCCGCCGCTCCTTTGCGGCTGAGGGGAGTTCTAGCTCCGGGTCCGCACACCAGTCAATGGGTTTGTCAGAACATTCTTACGATTGAGATTCGGCCACGCCCCAGCCGATTCCCATCCCCACCAGGAGCTTTCCGATCACGAGCGGAATTCACCACCCCGCGAAGATCCAAACATTCACAGCGGCATGAGGATTCACGGCCGCACGACAATTCACCGCCGTACACGGATTCACCGGTATAAGCGGATTCGCGGATTCACGGACGTACGAGGAGCTGGAACTCGAAGGAGTAGCGGGAGGCGCGGTAGGTGTGGGAGCCGAACTCCACCGCCCGCCCGGTGTCGTCGAAGGTGGTGCGCTGCATGGTGAGCAGCGGGGCCCCGGCGGGTTCGCCGAGCCGCTCCCCCTCCTCCTCGGTGGCCGCGCGGGCGCCGACGGACTGACGGGCGCTGTGCAGGGTGATGCCCGCGGCACGCATCAGCCGGTACAGCCCGGTGGCCTCCATCCGGGCGCTGTCCAGCTCCAGCAGGGCGGGCGGCAGGTAGTTGCAGAGGTACGCCATCGGCTCCCCGTGGGCGAGGCGGAGCCGCTCCACGCGGTGGACGTCACTGCCCTCGGCCACGCCCAGCGCGGCCGCGACCTCGGCGGACGCCGGCACGAGGGTGTTGACGAGCACCCGGGTCGCGGGGCGCTGCCCGGCCGCCTCCAGGTCGTCGTACAGGCTGCTGAGCTCCAGCGGGCGCTTGACCTGGCTGTGCACGACCTGGGTGCCGACGCCTCTGCGCCTCACCAGCAGTCCCTTGTCGACAAGGGACTGGATGGCCTGCCGGACGGTCGGCCGGGACAGGCCGAGCCGCCCGGCCAGCTCGATCTCGTTGCCGAGGAGGCTGCCCGGGGTCAGCGTTCCGTGCTCGATCGCGGCCTCCAGCTGCTGGGACAGCTGGAAGTACAGCGGGACCGGACTGCTGCGGTCGACGCTGAGCTGGAGCGACACGGTCGGGTCCACATCTGGTTTCGGCACGCGCCGAGCGTAGCTCCGGGAGATGTTGACGGGAAGTTGTGAAGTTCGATTGTCCGGACAAACCATTGACACGGCACCCGGCACGCCCTCAGTTTGTTCCCATGCGCATCGGACTCATCGGAACGGGTCGTATCGGCACATTTCACGCGACCACTCTTGACCGCCACCGCGAAGTCGGTTCCCTCATCGTCACGGACGCGGACCCCGTGCGGGCCCATGAGCTCGCGGACCGTCTGGGGGCCACGGCGGCACCCAGCGTGGACGAGATCTTCACCTGGGGCGTGGACGCCGTGGTCATCACCGCCTCCACCGCCGCCCACGCGGAACTGATCGGCCGGGCGGCGCGCTCCGGGCTCCCGGTGTTCTGCGAGAAGCCCATCGCCCTCGACCTGCCGGGCACGCTGGCCGCGCTCGCCGAGGTCGAGGCGGCCGGAACGGTCCTGCAACTGGGCTTCCAGCGCCGCTTCGACGCGGGGTACACGGCCGCGCGGGAGGCGGTGCGGTCGGGGCGGCTCGGACGGCTGCACACCGTGCGCGCGATGACGTCCGACCAGTCGCCGCCGCCGGCCGCCTATCTGCCGCTGTCGGGCGGGCTCTACCGGGACTGCCTGGTCCACGACTTCGACATGCTGCGCTGGGTGACGGGCCACGAGGTCGTCGAGGTGTACGCGATGGGCTCCGACGCCGGACCCGCCATGTTCCGCGAGGCGCGGGACATCGACACCGCCGCGGCCGTGCTCACCCTCGACGACGGCACCCTCGCGACGGCCACCGCGACCCGGATGAACGGCGCGGGCTACGACATCCGCATGGAACTGGCCGGCGAACTGGACCAGATCGGCGTCGGCCTGGACGACCGTACGCCGATCGCCTCCACCGAACCGGCCGGGCCGCCGCCCGCCGACAAGCCCTGGACCGGCTTCCTGGAACGCTTCGGCCCCGCGTACGAGGCCGAGCTCGCCGCGTTCGTCGAGGTCGTCCGCGGTGAACGCGCCAACCCGTGCGACGGGCACGAGGCCCTGCACGCGCTGCGCATCGCGGAGGCCTGCGAGCTGTCACGGCTGGAGCGGCGCCCGGTGCGGCTGGCGGAGATCCCCGGCGGACGGGACTGAGCCCGGATCGCGGCCGGCCCGGAACGCGGGGGTCCGGAACGCGGGGGTCCGGATCACGGCGGGCCCGGATCACGGCGGGCCCGGATCACGCGGTGCGGCTCCCAGTCCGGGGCGGCACCGGCGCGACCGGAGCACTGGCACTCACCAGCGCACCGGCAGACGGCGCACGCCGCGCATCAGCATCCCGGGCAGCGGTTCGCCCGGGGGCCCGTCGAGAGCGAGGTCCGGACAGCGCTCCAGCAGCGAGCGCAGCGCGACCCGCGCCTCCAGCCGGGCCAGGGGCGCGCCCAGGCAGTGGTGGATGCCGTGCCCGAAGGCGAGGTGGCCGCGGGGGGCGCGGCGGATGTCGAAGCGGTGCGGGTCGGGGCAGTGCGCCGCGTCGCGGTTGGCGGCGTCGAGTCCGATCATCACCGGGTCCCCCACCGCGATGGCCCGGCCGCCGATCTCCATCGGCTCCGCCGCGTAGCGGTACGTCGCCGTCTCGACCGGTCCTTCGAAGCGCAGCACCTCCTCCACCGCCCCGTCCAGCAGGCTCATGTCGGCGCGCAGCGCGGCGAGTTGGCCGGGGTGGGCGAGCAGGGTGTGCACCCCGTTCGTGATCAGGTTGACCGTCGTCTCATGGCCCGCGACCAGCAGGATGAACGCCATACCGCGCAACTCGCCGCGGGAGAGCCGGTCGCCGTCCTCGGCCCGGGTACGGATGAGGTCGCCGAGCAGATCGCCGGCGGGCGCCGTGCACCGCTTGTCCTCGATCAACTCGTCCAGATATCCGGCCAGTTCCTTCACGGCCGCGAACTCGCCCACGCCGTCCGCCGGTGTCACGATCTCGTTCGACATCCTGCGGAACGCGGCCCGGTCGATGTCGGGCACCCCCAGCAGCTCGCAGATGACGGTGATCGGCAGCGGATAGGCGAAGGAGTCCACCAGGTCCGCGCGCCCCGCGGGCAGCATCGCGTCCAGCAGCTCGTCCGTGATCTGCTGGACACGCGGGCGCAGCGCCGCCACCCGGCGCATGGTGAACGCGCCCGAGACGAGTGAGCGCAGCCGGGTGTGTTCGGGCGGGTCGGTGACGAGCACATGGCGGCCCATCAGCTCGTCCTCCAGGGAGGTCAGCCCCGTCTTGGTGCTGTCCTTGGACAGTCTCGGGTCGGCCAGCGCGGCCCGCGCCTCCTCGTACCCGACGACGAGCCAGCACTCGTACGCGCCGGGGGCGGGCATGCGCACCCAGTGGACGGGGCCCCGCTCGCGCAGCTCCGCGTACACCGGATAGGGGTCCTTCGTGAACCGCGTACCGTACTCACCGAGGTCGATCATGGCTCCACCCTCCCGTTGCCCGGAACAACGCGCGGGGTCCGCGCTCAGTGCCCGCCCTCCTCCAGAAGTCCGGCGTCGTACGCCAGCAGGGCGATCTGGACGCGGTTGTTGAGTCCGAGCTTGGCGAGGATGCGGGAGACATGGGTCTTGACGGTGGCGACGCTCATGTACAGCTCGCCGGCGATCGCCGCGTTGGACGCGCCCCGGCCGACGGCGACGGCGACCTCCCGTTCACGGTCGTTGAGGGCGGCGATCCGGTCGCGGGCGGTGCTGCGGCGGGTGTCGGCGGAGCCACCGGCCGCCTGCTCCATCAGCCGGCGGGTGACGGTGGGCGACAGCACCGGGTCGCCGGCCGCGACCCGGCGTACCGCGTCGACGATGTCGGCGGGCGGGGTGTCCTTGAGGACGAACCCGGCGGCGCCGGCGCGCAGCGCCCGCAGTACCTGCTCGTCGGCGTGGAAGGTGGTGAGGACCACGACCTGTGGGGCGTCCTGACGACCGCGCAGCCGCTCGGTGGCCGCGAGGCCGTCGACCGTCGGCATCCGGATGTCCATCAGGACGACGTCCGGGCGGGTGCGGTCGACGAGCGCCTCGACCTCGCTGCCGTCGGCGGCCTCGCCGACGATCTCGATGTCCTCGGCGCCGCCCATCATGAGGGACAGGCCCGCCCTCACCAGCGGATCGTCGTCGACCAGAAGCAGTCGGATCGCTTTCATGGTGCCTACCGTAGTGATTCCGGGGGACGATTCCGTCCCCCGAACCCTGTCCGGCGACTACGGTCGGTCGACCGGGGCCGACGCACCACGCCGGCCGACCGTGCGACGTGACAGCCGACCTCGGAGGAGTTTCCCAGTGCGCTACCGGCTCTTGGGCCGTACCGGCCTTCGTGTCTCCGAACTGTTCCTCGGCGCCATGACGTTCGGGGAGCAGGACGGGGTGGGCGCGCCGAAGGAGGAGTGCGCGCGGATCCTCGACGCGTACGCGGAGGCCGGCGGGAACGTGGTCGACACCGCCGTCAACTACCGTGGCGGGGCCAGCGAGGAGATCGTGGGCGGGTTGCTGAAGGGGCGGCGCGACCGCTTCGTGCTCTCCACCAAGTACACGATCTCCCGGGACGGAGCGGACCCGAACGCCGCCGGGAACCACCGCAAGAACCTGGCCCTCTCCCTGGAGACGAGCCTGCGGCGGCTGGGGACCGACTACATCGACGTCTACTGGGTGCACATCTGGGACCGGAACACCCCGGTCGAGGAGACGATGCGCGCGCTCGACGACGCCGTACGGTCCGGGAAGGTCCTGTACGTGGGCATCTCGGACGCCCCGGCCTGGGTGGTGGCACGGGCCAACACCCTCGCGGAGTGGCGGGGTTGGTCACCGTTCGCCGCGCTCCAGGTGCCGTACAGCCTGCTGAGCCGGGACGCCGAGCGCGAACTCCTGCCGATGGCCGAGGCGTTCGGCATGTCGGTCGCCGCGTGGAGTCCGCTCCAGAACGGCATCCTGTCCGGCAAGTACACCCGGCCGGGCGGTGTGCTCCCAGGCACGGCGACCCGGCTCTCCCCGGAGGCCATCGGGGAACTGGAGCGGAGCGTGGCCGAGGCCGTCCAGAAGGCGGCCGACGAACTCGGTGCCACTCCGGCCCAGGTCGCCATCGCCTGGACGATGGCCCGCTCCCCCGCCGTGCACCCCATCGTGGGCGCCCGCCACGTCACCCAGCTCGTCGACAACCTCGGCGCGGCCGAACTGACCCTGCCCACCGAGCTGGTGACCGGCCTGGAGGAGGCCACCGGCTTCCGCACCGGCTTCCCGACCGATTTCATCGACGAGACGTCGGCCTGGGTGTACGGAACGGCGGGCCGCCGGGTGATCCCCCGTACACCCTGAGACAACCGGAAACCGCTCGAACCACGCACTCTCCGCACCCGACGACGCACGCGAGGGGCCGTGCCGGTACGTCGAGCCCGTCGCTTACGCCCGGATCGAGCAGCGGCTCCCTCGCCCGGCCCACGTCTGATCCAGCGGCGACGGACTCGACGTACCGGCACGGCCCCACCCCACCCCCGCCCGCTCAAGGCCGCCTCCCCGCCCGCCCGTTCAGGGGGTACCCCACGGCAACCAGGCCCGCACCTCGAACCCCCCGTCCCCCTCCGCCCCGTGCGACAACCGCCCACCCGCGAGGACCGCGCGCTCGGTCAGTCCGATCAGCCCCTGCCCGGACCCCGGCACGTGCGGCACCTCTCCCGACGGTGCCGGATTGCGGACGGACACGGTCAGACCGTCCCCGAACCCGCCCGAGACACGGACGGTGACCTCCGCGCCCGGCGCGTGCTTACGGGCGTTGGTCAGCCCTTCCTGGGCGATGCGATAGGCGGTGCGGCCGACGGAGGCGGGCACGTCCGTCGGATCGGCGACGAGCTGATCGAGGACCACCTTCATACCCGCCTCCCGCGACTCCGCGACCAACGCGTCGAGGGCCGCGAGCGTCGGCTGCGGCCGCCCCGCGTCGTCGGCGTCGCCCGCCCGCAGCACGCCGATGATCTCCCGCAGGTCCTGCAACGCCTCGTGCGCGCTCTCCCGGATCACCCCCGCGGCCCGCGCGACCTCCTCGCGAGGCGCGTCCGGCCGGAACTCCAGCGCCCCCGCGTGCACGCTCAGCAGCGTCAGCCGGTGGGCCAGCACGTCGTGCATCTCGCGCGCGATGGCCTCGCGGGCCAGCCGCTGCGCCTGCTCGACCCGCAGCGCGGCCTCCGTCTCGGCCCGCCGCGCCCGGTCCCGCAGACTCAGCATGAGCTGGCGCTTGGAGCGTACGAACATGCCCCAGCCGACCACCGCGGCGGTCAGCAGCGCGGTGACCAGCACCGCGGCGAGGTACGGCAGATCGGGGTCGGGGCGCAGCCAGAAGTACGCGGGGAGCAGGGCGAGCTGGCTGCCGGCGACCCAGGCCACGTACGGGAAGGGCCGGTGCACGGCGAGGGTGAAGAGGGCGACCAGCCCGGCGCCGCCCGCGGTGTTCGAGACCATCCCGACGGGGATCATCGCCAGGGCCAGCCCCAGCGGCCAGCGCCGCCGCAGCCAGACCGCGGCGCAGGCGAGCCCGCCGAGCCACTGGTCGGCGACGGCCAGACCGTGCGGGATGTTCGGGTCGCCCGTCAGCGTGTCCGCGGCGAGCGCTCCGATGAGGACGGCCAGCAGAAACCATCCGAAGTCGACGATCCAGTCGCGCACGGTCCGCCGGGGGCGCCCGCCCCTCCCGGTCCGTCCGGGGTCGAGCTCGGCGGCCACGGCCGACGGCAGCAGCCAGCGCCGCCCGGGCAGGAGCAGCGCCGGGGCCACCGGCAGGCCCGGCGCGGACAGGTTCCCCGGCAGGGGCGGTGGATGGTCAGCGGTCACGGTCGACAAATCTACGCAGTCGGGTCCGCCACGACCTCCTTCCGCCCGGCATCTGCGACCAAAGTCGCAGAGCCGGGGACTTTCGTCCCGCCTCCTCGCCCGCGTGCGGACTTCAGGACGGGCATGCCTCGCCCCGCGGCCGGTGGACATGGGGGGTCCGCGGGGCGAGGGTCCTGCCGTGAGACGAACACGCGAGGGGGCGCCCGGCGGCGCCCGGCGCCCTCACGCCGGCGCGGGACGTTCTCGTCCCGTCGCACGGGACGAGAGGCCGCCGGCGAGGGTGGGGCCTCGCACGGCGGCTCGGAGTCCTCGACGGCCACGGGAGAGCGCCGTTCTCCTCGCCCTTCCGTCCTCCCGTTCGCCCTGTTCGCCGCCGGGAGCCGGAGGTCCGGCCGAGCACGGACCGGACCTCCGGTGAAGCGGGTCGCCCTCGGATCAGCAGCTGAAGTTGATCAGCTTGAACGTGACGTAGTGGTCCGAGGTGTAGTAGTCCTCACGGGTCTTCTTGCCGGTCACGATGCGCTTGGCGCCACGCGTCGAGGAGCCCGGCGTGATGACGGTGTACTCGTGGTAGTAGCCGGTGGACTGACCGGGCAGGACGCCCTCGCGGTTCTGGAAGACGACCCCGTCCTGCGAGTACGGGAAAGGGCCTCCGGAGGCGATCAGGTCCAGTGTGTCGTACGCCTGCGACGGCAGCTTGCCGTAGCAGATGCTGCCCACCGCGGCGGCCGAGGCGTGGGCGGGGACGACCGTGCTCCCGCCGACGAGCAGCGCGGACATGAGAGCGACCAGGGAACCGATGCGAGTGATTCGTGGGGGGAATCTCATGCACCCTAGAATGACGCGCGTAGACAGTGACATGTCAATGTCAAGGTCGATGATTTCTCCCGTCGAGTCCGATGAGTTTTCCGCGAGTTAACCTGCCGCCCGGCGTCCCCACACGGTCCCGGCGACGACGAGAACGCCGCCCAGCAGCCCCGCGGCGCCGAGTCGTTCGCCGCCGAGCGCGATGCCCGCGGCGGCGGCCCACAGCGGCTCGGTGCCCAGCAGCAGACCGACCCGGGACGGCGAGGTCCGGCGCACGGCCCACATCTGCACGAAGAAGGCGAAGAGCGTGCAGAACACGGCGAGGAACAGCAGGCCGGCCCACTCCCGTGCCCCGAAGTCCGCGGCCGCGCCCCAGGGCGTGGTGCCGGCGCCGGCCGACAGCAGCGCGAACACGAGTACCGCGGTGCCCAGTTGGACCGTGGTCAGCGGTAGCGCGGCGGCGCCACGGACCGCCTTGCTGCGGGACATGACGAGTACGTGCACGGTCCGGGCGGCCGCCGCCAGCAGCATCAGCAGATCCCCCGGCGAGGGGCGGGTGAAGCCACCGCTCTGGGTCAGCAGGACCACGCCGAGCACGGAGAGCCCGGCCGCGGCGAGGAAGGCGCGGGCGGGCCTGACACGGGTCACGGCCGCCTCGGCGAGCGGCGTGAAGATCATGGTGAGGCTGATGACGAGGCCCGCGTTGGTCGCCGAGGTGTGCACGACGCCGTAGGTCTCCAGAAGGAAGATCCCGCTCAGGATCAGGCCCAGCACGGCGGCCCCGCGCCACTGCGCGGCGCTCAGCGCGCGCAGGGAGCGCCATCCCACCGCCACCAGCACCGGCAGCGCGACGGCGAAGCGCAGCACCAGTACGGCGATCACCGTCCGCGCGGTGGTGACGTCCTTGGCCGCGAGATAACTGGCTCCCCAGACCACCGCGACGAGCAGCAGGGGGAGGTCGGTGAGCCACGCGCGGCGGGGCGCGAGCGCGCCGGGTACGGCGATCGTCGACATGGGAGCGGTCTCCAGCGGGGCGGGCGCGGGCGTGGAGACGACACCGGCTCGCACGGGGGGACGATCACCGTACCGACGGGAACGCGTGAGGGCTACACCTTTCCGGGGGACACGGCGGTCTCCCCGTTAGGCCGTGCGCGGCACCTTCGGCGGTAGTGTGCGGTGGACGTTGCAGTTTGCACATGCCGAGGCGTCCTGCGTCATGACCGGCCACGTCATCCACGGTGAGGGACGATGATCGTATCGGTGGTGTCGATGCCGGAGGGCGTCGTCGTGCGCACGGACCTGGAGGGGGCCCGCGAGCGCCTGACGGCCTCCGGTTTCGTGATCGTGGACGTCGACCTGGGCGAGGATCCCCCGCCCGGCGCCGACCGGCCCCTGTCGCGCCGGCTCGGGCTGGACGACGAGATCTGGGAGTGGCTCGGCGAACGTCAGGAGCACGCGCGCGCCCACTTCCACGAGGGCGCGGCCGCGGGCATCGTCCCCGTGGTCTGCGGCGACCGGATCGTCTACGTCCAGATCCACGCGGACGAGGACCACGTGATCACGGTCCATCGCGGGCCCGTGGAGCTGATCGACACCTTCGTCGAACGGCTGCGGCACGACCGGCCCGTCGACTCGGTCACCGCGCTGTATCTGATCCTCCAGGGCGTCCTGGAGAGCTTTCGCCGGGCCGTCACGGCGGCTCACCTGGAGGTCGAGGACCTGGAGGAGGCGATGTTCGAGGAACGGCAGCCGCAGCACGCCCAGGCGCTGGCCCGGCTGCGGCGGCGCGCGGCCCGCCTGCACCGCGTGTTCCTGCCCTACGCCTCGGTCGTCCAGGAGATCCTTGTCCGCCGGCGGATGACCGCTCACGGCATCCCGGAGGAGCGGCGGGCGATGAACAGCTTGCACGAGCACACGGTGCGGCTCGTGCTGCTGGAGATCGAGTCGCTGCGGGACGCGACCCGGCGGGCGGCGGGCAGTTACGCGTCGATCGTCGCCGATCAGCAGAACCTCGTGATCAACAGGCTCACCGTCGTCTCGATGATCTTCCTGCCGCTGTCGTTCCTGACCGGGTTCTTCGGCATGAACTTCAGCTTCCTGACCAACCGCCTTTCGAGCGAGGACTCCTTCCTGGCGCTCGGGCTGGGACTGCAGGCCGCTTCCGTGGTCGCCGCGCTCTACTACGTGCTCTACCGCACGCACTGGCGCCAGCTCAGGGACAGCCGTTCCCGCGACGCCGCCGACGACGGGCTCTGACGCCCGTCGGCGACCGGCTCTGACGCCCGTCGGCGAGGCCCCCGCGCGCCGGCGGGGGGGGGGGCGCGGGGGGGGGGCGCGGCGCCGCACGGCGCGGAGTCAGCCGCCGAGCTCCTGGTGCCTGGCCTCCAGACCGGCCGCCCCCTCCTGCGTCAGTGAGCCGAACAGCCGCAGCCGGGAGATGCCGCCGTCCGGGAAGATGTCGACGCGCGCGTGGGTGCCGACGGCCGGCGCGGCGAGCGGGAAACGGTGGTTGGTGTCGGGCTGGAGGCGGGTACGGGGGAGGATCTCCCTCCACTCGCCGTCCTCGCCGTCCCGCACCGACACCGACGCCCAGCCCGCGCTGTTGCCCTTCAGGTAGGCCGTGTCGATCTCCAGGGCGCGGATCTCGGACCGTGCGACGAGCCGGTAGCGGATCCAGTCGTGCCCGGTGTCGCGGCGGCGGCGTGTCTCCCAGCCGTCGTCCATCTTGTGGGAGCGCCCCGGCTGGATGGTGTTGGTGGCGGGCGAGTAGAAGCGGTCGGAGGCGTCCTCGGCCCGGCCGCCGTTCTCCAGGGCGACGACGTCGAACGTGCCGAGCGCGGAGAGCCACGCCGGGTCGGGGACGACCTCTCCGTGGACCCGCAGGCGCGCGATGCCGCCGTCGGGGTGCTGGTTGACGCGCAGGTGCGTGAAGCGCTGTTCGACGTCGACGGCGAAACCGTTCGCCGCGTGGCCGCCGACCGCCGTGCGCGGGACGAGGGTCGTCCACTTCACGTCGTCCGCCAGCAGTTCCCGCGGTGACGGGGACCCGGGCATCGACACGCCCTCGACCGACACCGCCTGCGGGTAGTTGCCGCGGAAGTGGGCCGTGTCGACGACGATGCCGCGGATCACTCCGGGCGCGCCGAGGCGGACCAGCGCCCAGTCGTGGTCCTCGGCCGTCGGCCACGGGTGCTCGGCCGAGACGCCGCGCCTGCGGCGGGTCTCCCAGCCGTCCATGATCTTGCCCTTGTGCCCGAAGTGCTCGGGGTCGAACTCGGCGCGCCCGGGCACGAGGAGGTTCTCCCGCTCGGCGAAGAACTCGTCGTTGGCGGCGACGACGCCCGCGCCGAGCCGCCGGTCCGCGAGGTCGGCGTCCTGCGCGAACGGGAAGTCGGCGGTGCGGTAGTCGGCGTACGGGTCGCCGCCGCCGTAGGGGTTCGCGTCGCCGGTGAAGCGGGGAATCGCCGTCACGATGATCAGGTCTGCCTTTCGGGAGTCGGCCGGTGCGGGAGCACGTGCGGGTGCGGGTGCCGGTACAGCGGGTGCCTGTACAGCGGCTGCGGGTACGTCTCGTGGCCACGGACGCCGTGGACGGGCACCGTGGCCGGGGACGGCTACGGGGGTCATGGGCGCCGTGAGAGGAGTTCGCCCGCCGGCTCGGTGAACCGGCCCTCGGACATGACGCGTTCGCCACGCAGCCAGGTGGACTTCACGACCCCGCTGAGGGTCCTGCCCGCATAGGCCGTGACCCGGTTGCGGTGTTCCAGTGCGGCGGGGTCGACGGTGAATGTCTCGTCGGGCGCGAGGACGGCGAAGTCGGCGTCGTGGCCCGCCCGGATGGCCCCCTTGCGGTGGTCGAGGCCCACCAGTCGCGCCGTACGTGTGGACATCCAGCGGACCACGTCCTCCAGGCCGTGGCCGCGCCTGCGGGCCTCGGTCCAGACGGCCGGCAGGCTCAACTGAAGGCCGGAGATACCGCCCCAGGCGGTCGCGAAGTCGTCGGTCTTCAGGTCGGCCGTCGACGGCGAGTGGTCGGTGACGACACAGTCGATCGTGCCGTCGGCCAGCGCCTGCCACAGGAGGTCCTGGTTGGCGGCCTCGCGGATGGGCGGACAGCACTTGAACTCGGAGGCGCCGTCCGGGACTTCCTCCGCGGTGAGCGTGAGGTAGTGCGGGCAGGTCTCCACGGTGAGCCGGACGCCCTCGGCCTTCGCCGCGGCGATCAGGGGCAGCGCGTCGCAGGACGACAGATGCAGCACGTGTACGCGCGCGTCGAGACGCCGGGCCTGCGCGATCAGGTTCCCGATGGCGGTGTTCTCGGCGTCGCGCGGGCGTGAGGCGAGGAAGTCGGCGTACCGCCGGCCGCCCTTGTGGGGGGCGGCGTCCAGGTGGTGCGGGTCCTCGGCGTGCACGATCAGCAGGCCGCCGAACCCCGAGATCTCGGCGAGGGACCGGGCGAGCCGGTCCTGGTCGAGCTCCGGGAACTCCTCCACGCCGGACGGCGACAGGAAGGCCTTGAAGCCGAACACACCCGCGTCGTGCAGGGGGCGCAGGTCCTTGACGTTGTCGGGCAGCGCGCCGCCCCAGAAACCGACGTCGACGTGCGCCTTGGTGCGCGCCACGTCCTGCTTCGTACGGAGGTGGTCGACCGTCGTCGTCGGCGGGAGGGAGTTGAGCGGCATGTCGACGATCGTGGTGATGCCACCGGCGGCCGCGGCCCGCGTCGCCGTCCAGAAGCCCTCCCACTCCGTGCGGCCGGGATCGTTCACGTGCACGTGGGTGTCGACGAGCCCCGGAAGGAGGACGTCGTCCCCGAAGTCCTCCAGGCGGGCGCCGGACGGCACCTCGGCGTCGTACGCGAGCACGGCCGCGATCCTGCCCCCGGCGACCGCGACCGAGGCGGCGCGTGTTCCCTCGGGAGTGATGACACGCGTCGAGCGCAGCATCAGCTCGACCCCTCCGACCTCCGACACCCGGACCCCTCTCTCCGCCGCTGTCGCCTTCCGGTACCGCTGTTTACTTCCACGTAACGGAATTCAACGTTCTGTTGAAGAAGTCTTCACTCCCACCCTCTCGCCGTCAAGAGCACGCTCACCCCTCCGCGCCGGGCCCGCACTCCCTGGATGTTTCCACAGAATGGAATTAGACTTCCGCAAAGCAGAACGTAGTCATGTGCCACCGAGGAGTCAACCGACACCCGGGTAGGCTGCATCACTGCCTGTCAGCCTCGAAAGGACCGCGCCGTGCCGACGTCCCGCGCCAGCGACGCCCCAGCGCAAAACGCCTCCGCCAAGTCATCCGCGCCGAGCGGCGGTGTCCAGTCCCTCGAGCGCGCCTTCGATCTGCTCGAGCGCATGGCCGACGCCGGGGGCGAGGTCGGCCTGAGCGAGCTCTCCGCGAGCAGCGGGCTGCCGCTGCCGACCATCCACCGGCTGATGCGCACGCTGGTGGTCTGCGGTTACGTACGCCAGCAGCCGAACCGCCGGTACGCGCTCGGCCCGCGGCTGATCCGGCTCGGCGAGTCCGCGTCCCGGCTGCTCGGCACCTGGGCCCGCCCCTACCTCGCACGCCTGGTCGAGGAGACCGGCGAGACGGCGAACATGGCACTGCTCGACGGGGACGAGATCGTCTACGTGGCGCAGGTGCCCTCCAAGCACTCGATGCGCATGTTCACCGAGGTGGGCCGCCGGGTGCTGCCGCACTCCACGGGCGTGGGCAAGGCACTGCTCGCGAACACCCCGGCGGACGAGGTACGCGCGCTGCTCGCCCGTACCGGCATGCCCGCCGCGACGGAGAAGACGATCACCACTCCGGACGGTTTCCTCAGCGCGCTGGAGGAGGTGCGCCGGCTCGGCTACGCGGTCGACGACAACGAGCAGGAGATCGGCGTGCGGTGCCTCGCCGTCTCCGTCCCCGACTCCCCCACCTCCGCCGCCATCTCGATCTCGGGCCCCGCGGGCCGTGTCACCGAGGCGGCCACGGAGAAGATCGTGCCCGTGCTGCAGCAGGTCGCCGTGGAACTGTCGGAGGCGCTCGCGAGCTCCGGCCCGAACGCCTGACGGAACCCGCCGCCCGGCTCCGCGCCGGGAACGCGCCACGACCCGCGCCCGACCCTCACCGAGCCGTCACGACTCTTCCCGCCGAGCCCGTGCCGGCCGGTCCGCGCGCCCCGCGGCCGGCCCACGCATCCACTCCCCCGGCGACACCCCCGGCACCCGCTCCTCCTCACGGCCCCGTCCCGCGCCGCCCACCCCTTGGATGGACGACTCGCCCGCGACACCCCCGCGCCTTCGCGTCTGTACGCTGATTGGACTGCCCCACAGGGCCGATGCGAGGGAGTTGGCATGGCGAACGGACCGGTCGTCCACGGAATGGACAGGACGCTGGGAAGCCGGCAGCTCGCCGGGCTGCTGTCCGCCGCGCCGCGCGGCGACGGCCGCCTCGGATACCGCGCCCTGGCCGACGGGATCCGTACGCTGCTCCTGCACGGCCGGATCCCGCTGCACGTCCGGCTGCCCGCGGAGCGCGAACTGGCCTCGACACTCGGGATCAGCCGGGCCACGGTGACGGCGGCGTACGACCTGTTGCGGGAGGACGGGTTCGCGCGCAGCAGGCGGGGCGCCGGGACGTGGACGGAACTGCCCGACGGCCACCGCCCGGCCAATGTGGCCTCCTTCCCGGTCGACGACGGGGTGATCGACCTGGCCGTCGCGGCGCCCGGCGCGCCCGAGCCGCAGCTCTCGGAGGCCTTCGCGGAGGCGGCCGGACAACTGGCGCGGCAATCCTCGACACCCGGCTATCACCCGTACGGGATAACGGAGTTGAGGGCCGCCGTCGCCGAGCGGTTCACCCGGCGCGGGCTGCCGACGCTGCCGGACCAGATCCTCATCACGAACGGGGCGCAGCAGGCCCTCTCGCTGACCCTGGGGCTGCTCGGGCGGCCCGGTGACCGCGTCCTGGTCGAGAACCCCTCGTACCCGAACGCGCTCGACACGATGCGGCGCATCGGCCTGCGCGCCACCCCCGTTCCGGTCACGGAGGACGGCTGGGACACGGGGCTGATCGACGGCGCGCTGCGGCAGGCGGCACCCCGGCTCGCGTATCTGATCCCCGACTTCCACAATCCGACGGGCCGGCTGATGCCGCCCGAACAGCGCCTGGCCGTACTGGAGTCGGTGCGCGCGACGGGTACCTGGCTGGTGGTCGACGAGACGATGACGGACATCGCGCTGGAGGTGCCGTCGGCCGCGCCGTTCGCCTCGCTCGCTCCGCGCGGGACGGGCGAACAGATCGTGACCGTCGGGTCGTTGAGCAAGACGCACTGGGGCGGGCTGCGGCTCGGCTGGGTACGCGCGGGGACGCGGCTGATCACGGAGCTGGCGACCGCGCGGGTGCCGGTGGACATGGGCGGTTCGGTCCTGAACCAGCTGGTCGCCCTCGGTCTGCTGGCGCGCACGGACCAGGTCCTGGCCGAACGGCTGCCGCGGCTGCGAGTCCAGCGGGACGCGCTCGCCGAGTCGTTGGGGCGTCATCTGCCCGACTGGCGCTGGAAGTTGCCGCCGGGCGGTCTGTCCCTCTGGGTCGACCTGGGACGTCCGGTCGCCTCGCCGCTGGCGCGCGCGGCCCTCGCGCAGGGCGTGCGCATCGAGGGCGGCGCCCGCTTCGGCGCGGACCCGGGCACCCACGAGTCCCGGCTGCGCTTCCCCTACACCCTGGCGCCGGAGGTCCTCGACGAGGCCGTACGCCGGGTCGCCACCGCCCTGCACGGCGGCCTCGACGCGGCCGGCGCGGACACCGGACGCCCGCGCTGGGTCGCCTGACCGCGCCCGGCCCGGCTATCGCAGCGGTGGCCGTCCGAACAGCTCCACCGCGCTGCGCACCTCCGCCAGGCCCGTGGCCAGCGCGCTGACCGAGCCGATCGCGCCCGCGATCAGCAGCAGGGAGCGGCGCAGCCGCGGGATCTCGGGGACGCCGCTGAGGGCCATCGCGGCGAGCGCCGCGAGTTCGTCCTCGGCGATGCCCCGGTCGGGGAACTCCACCGGATGCACCGCGAGTTCACGGCGCAGCCGGGAGACGGCGGTCCGTAGTTCCGCCACTCTCGGGTCCTCGTCGCTGCCGGTCACTGACCTCTGCCCCAAGCTCCGCAACACAGCCCTCTCCCCCCTCGTACACCCCGGTGCGCGGGTGTGTCGCCCGCACGCCCGCATGTCCCGCGCCCCAGGGCGTCGGTCGGGCACCGAGGGACGCGGGTCAGTAAACGCCACCCGGCGAGGTGGGCGCCACAGCACGGACCGAAATTCAGCCCCTCGAAACCGTGCGGTCGACGCGCGGTCAGGTATGCAGGACGTATGACGCACAGGGAAGACCAGGTCGCCGGGCTGCTCCTCGCGGCGGGCGGGGGGCGACGGCTCGGCGGGCGGCCCAAGGCACTGCTCGAACACCGGGGCCGCCCCCTCGTCGAGTACGCGGTCGGGGTGTTGCGCGCGGCCGGGTGCACGCGTGTCCACGTGGTGCTGGGGGCGGACGCGGCCGTCGTACGGGAGCGGGCACGGCTCGACGGATGTGTGCTGGTCGACAACCCGGAGTGGGAGCGCGGGATGGGTTCGTCGCTGCGGGCCGGGCTCGGCTCGCTCGACGGTACGGGGGCGCGGGCGGCACTGGTCTCGCTGGTCGACCAGCCCGGCATCGGCCCACGGGCGGTCGCCCGGGTGCTCGCCGCGTACCGGGACGACGCCTCCCTGGTCTCGGCCGCGTACGACGGCAGGCGTGGCCATCCCGTCCTCCTCGGCGCCGCGCACTGGGCCGGCGTC
This sequence comes from Streptomyces sp. NPDC059668, assembly GCF_042734135.1. Taxonomy (NCBI): domain Bacteria; kingdom Bacillati; phylum Actinomycetota; class Actinomycetes; order Kitasatosporales; family Streptomycetaceae; genus Streptomyces; species Streptomyces sp. NPDC059668. Next base: position 84,748 of record NZ_JBHWEL010000008.1, read on the forward strand.
GCGGCGAGTGCGACCGGCGACCGCGGGGCACGTGCCTACCTCAAGGAGCGGGACGCGGCGATCACTCTCGTCGAGTGCGGGGACGTGGCGGAGCCGTACGACATCGACACGGAGGACGATCTGGGACACCTTGAGTGAGCGGCGTGGCACTGAGCGCCACAGTGCCTCGACCCGGAGAATCTCGACATCAACAAATCATTGAACTTCCACCATGAGGAAACTACTATCCACTGTTCAGAAGCGCCCTGCTGCTCTCCAGGCGCTCACTGCCCTGCCCGGGTCGCCTGGCACCCGGTGCCACGCTCGCTGAAGGAAGTGACAGCTCATGTCCGCACCAGCGCCGTCCCCGCTGGCCATCGTCGACGCCGAGCCCCTGCCCCGGCAGGAAGAGGTCCTCACGGACGCGGCCCTCGCCTTCGTGGCCGAGCTGCACCGGCTGTTCACGCCCCGGCGTGACGAGCTCCTCGCCCGCCGCGCGGAGCGCCGCGCCGAGATCGCCCGCACCTCCACGCTCGACTTCCTCCCGGAGACCGCCGCGATCCGCGCGGACGACTCCTGGAAGGTGGCCCCGGCCCCGGCGGCCCTGAACGACCGCCGGGTGGAGATCACCGGCCCCACCGACCGCAAGATGACCGTCAACGCCCTCAACTCGGGGGCCAGGGTGTGGCTCGCGGACTTCGAGGACGCCTCCGCTCCCACCTGGGAGAACGTGGTCACCGGCCAGCTCAACCTGACCGACGCCTACACCCGGGCCATCGACTTCACCGACCCGAAGTCCGGTAAGTCGTACGCCCTGAAGGCGGACGAGGACCTCGCCACCGTCGTCGTGCGACCGCGCGGCTGGCACCTGAACGAACGTCACCTCGTCGCCGCCGACGGCACCGCCGTGCCCGGCGCGCTCGTCGACTTCGGCCTGTACTTCTTCCACAACGCGCGCCGGCTGATCGACCTCGGCAAGGGCCCGTACTTCTATCTCCCCAAGACGGAGTCGCACCTGGAGGCACGGCTCTGGAACGACGTCTTCGTCTTCGCGCAGGACTACGTCGGCATTCCGCAGGGCACGGTCCGCGCGACCGTCCTGATCGAGACGATCACGGCCGCGTACGAGATGGACGAGATCCTCTACGAACTCCGCGACCACGCCTCCGGGTTGAACGCGGGCCGGTGGGACTACCTCTTCTCCATCGTCAAGAACTTCCGTGACGGCGGGGAGAAGTTCGTGCTCCCGGACCGCAACGCGGTGACGATGACGGCCCCGTTCATGCGCGCGTACACCGAACTCCTCGTCCGTACCTGTCACCGGCGCGGCGCGCACGCCATCGGCGGTATGGCGGCCTTCATCCCGTCGCGGCGCGACGAGGAGGTCAACAAGGTCGCCTTCGAGAAGGTGAAGGCCGACAAGGACCGTGAGGCGGGCGACGGGTTCGACGGGTCGTGGGTGGCCCACCCGGACCTCGTCCCGATCGCGATGGCCTCCTTCGACGCCGTCCTCGGCGACCGGCCGAACCAGAAGGACCGGCTGCGCGAGGACGTGTCGGTCGCCGCCGGTGACCTGATCGCCGTCGACTCGCTCGACGCCAAACCCACGTACGCCGGTCTCGTCAACGCCGTGCAGGTCGGCATCCGTTACATCGAGGCCTGGCTGCGCGGCCTCGGCGCGGTCGCCATCTTCAACCTGATGGAGGACGCGGCGACGGCGGAGATCTCCCGTTCGCAGATCTGGCAGTGGATCAACGCGGGAGTCGTCTTCGAGAACGGCGAGAGCGCCACCCCGGAACTCGCCCGCAAGATCGCCGCCGAGGAACTGGCCGCCATCCGTGCCGAGATCGGCGAGGAGGCCTTCGCCGCGGGCAACTGGCAGCAGGCGCACGACCTGCTGCTGACGGTGTCCCTGGACGAGGACTACGCGGACTTCCTCACCCTGCCCGCCTACGAGCAGCTGGCCGGCTGAACCGTCGGACCGTCATCGCTCCGAGTGGCCCAGGGACCTGCCCGGGGCCACTCGGTCGCGTACGAGCCGCTTGACCGCGGTGGGCTCCGGGAAGCCCTGCTCGCGGCGGTCCCAGACGACCTCGTCGTCGACGCGGACGACGAAGACGCCGCCGGTGCCCGGCTTGAGGGACAGCTCGGCCAGCTCGGTCTCGAACGTGGTGAGCAGCTCCTGCGCCAGCCAGGCCGCGCGCGGGAGCCAGCGGCACTGGGTGCAGTACTCGATCTGCACGCGGTGAGCGCTCGCCGAGGGTGTCGTGGTCATTCGAGGTGCACCGACCAATCCTGTTCCGCCGCCGGTTTGCCGTGCAGGTCCGGCACCCGCTTGAGCCAGTTCGGCCGCTCCCGCTCGGTCCGCGCCGCCCGGTCCGCGTCCTCGGCGGCGAGCTGCTCGCGGCTCGGGAAGTCCGTGGGCAGCCAGGCCGCCGACGCCTCGGCCCGGGCGAGCAGGTAGCCGACGTACGCGTCCCGGGCTTCGTCCGGGGTCGCGAAACCCGGTTCGTCCGCGAGCCAGGCGTCCGGCACCTGGGCCGTGACCTCCCGCAGCAGCGCCTCCGTCACCCTGGGCGCGAGCTCGGCGTCCGCCGCCCGGGTGTCGGGGGCGAAGCCGCCGAGCGCGTGCTGGCGGAAGTCGTAGGCCTTCTCCGGCGCGGAGGCGTCCCAGCGGTGGTGGAAGACGAGGGCGGCGCCGTGGTCGATCAGCCACAGGCGCGGCGGCGCGATGCCGAACGTGGGCCAGATCATCAGGTTCGAGCTGTGGACCGTGCGGTCGACGTTCACCGTCAGGGCGTCCAGCCAGATCACCCTGCCCGCCTCCAGCGGGTCGACGGCGAAGGTCTTGGCGAGCTCCGGGGTGAAGTCCCGGGCGCCCGGCAGATAGTCCATCCCGAGGTTCACCCCGGCGCTGGCGCGCAGCAGGTCCTGGACCTCCTGGTGGGGTTCGTCCCCCGCGACCGCGGGGTCGAAGTGCACGAGGACCAGCTCGGGGAAGCGCAGCCCGAGGGCGCGCGCCAGCTCTCCGACGATCACCTCGGCGACCAGCGCCTTACGACCCTGCGCGGAACCCGTGAACTTCACGACGTACGTGCCCAGGTCGTCGGCCTCGACGACCGCGGGCACGGAGCCACCGGTGTGCAGGGACTCGACGTAGCGGGTTGCGGCGACCTCTTTCATCATCTTTCAAGGCTCCACCGGGTTAGTGCCCTACATTTCACGACCGTCTCCGGTGCGGTGCGGGCGGTCCGTCGACAGCGGTGCGGCCCTCGCCGCCGGCCTCTGGCATGGCGTGAGCATAGTAACCCAGCGTGACAGACGGCCCTTGTGACCCGGCGGCCCCCGGCCGCTCCCCCTGCTCCCCCTGCTCCCCCAGGCTGGAATGACAGGTTCCGCATCCTCCGGCCGTCGCCGGTCGTTGGTGCGGTGTCCGTGTCGGATCTCGAGCCCGGAGCTACCGTGCCCGCTCCCGCAGTGCCGTCCCCGCCCCCCGAACTGCTGGCCCTCCGGGTACGGGACCCCTACCCCGTCTTCGCGTGGCTGCGGCGGCACTCGCCCGCCCACGCCGATCGCAGACCCGGTCGTCCCACCGTGTGGCAGATCTCCCGCTACGACGATGTCCGCGCGCTGCTGAGCGACGGACGGCTGAGCAAGGACCCCGGCCGGGTACCCGGCTACGTCGCGGGGCCGGCCGGGCTGAACCGACACCTGGTCCACGCCGATCCCCCGGACCACACCCGTCTGCGGACACTGGTGAACGCCGCGTTCGTACCCCGGCGCATCGCCGAGCTGGAACCGTTCATCGCGGACACCGCGCACCGGCTGCTCGACCGGATCGAGCAGCACACGCACGTGGACGTGATCGCGGACTTCGCGGCACCCGTGACCTTCCGGATGATCTGCGCGATCCTCGGAGTCCCCGATGAGCTCGACAACGCGGCGACGCGGGACACCTTGATGGCCACCATCGCCCCCGCCCCGGGCCTGGACCCCGCCCGGATGGAAGCCGATCTGCACGTCCTGCTGGACAGCCTGATCTCCGGCAAACGCGCAGGCTCCGAGTGCAGCGGAGTGGACCTGCTGGGCGCTCTCGTGAGGGCCAGTGACGACAGCGGGGCGATGAGCGAGGAGGAACTGCGCTCCACCGCCTACCTTCTGCTGCTGGTGGGTCACGACACCACCATGAACCTCATCGGCAATGGCATGCTCGCCCTGCTCCGCCACCCCGACCAGGCCGCCCGGCTCACCGGACCCGAGGCAGGACCGGGCCTGGTCGCCACCGCCGTCGAGGAACTGCTGCGCTACGACTCCCCGGTGCGTGACGCCACGTTCCGGTGCGCGGCGGAACCGTTCACCCTCCACGGCCGGCTGATCGCCGAGGGCGACATCGTCAGCCTCCTGATCGGCTCCGCCAACCGCGACGAGGCCCGCTTCACGGACGCGGACCTGCTCGATGTGGGCCGTACGCCCAACGACCACCTCGCCTTCGGCTTCGGGCCGCACTTCTGTATCGGCGCCGCCCTGGCCCGCCTCGAAGGTTCTGTCGCCTTCCCGCTGCTGCTCGAACGCCTGGGCCCCGTCACGCTGGCCAAACCGGCAGAGGAGCTGCCCTGGCGGCCGGCCCGGGTGATGCGCGGACTGGCCGCGCTGCCCGTCGTACGGAACTGACCCTCCCCCTCTCCCACCGTGCAAACCCGCGACCAGGAGCCACCCGATGGACACCCAAGCCCCCGTGATGGTGACCGAACCACGCCCCGGCGTCCTGCTCATCACCCTCAACAGGCCCCGCGTCCGCAACGCCGTCGACCGGTCACTGGCCAAGGCCCTGGACACGGCCCTCGCCCGGCTGGAGACCGACCCGGCACTGAGCGTCGGCATCCTGACCGGAGCAGGCGGTCACTTCTGCTCAGGCATGGACCTCAAGGCCTTCCCCACCGACGGCGTCCCGGTCGTCGCCGACCGCGGGCTCGCGGGGCTGACCCGCGCGCACCTCCGCAAGCCCCTCATCGCGGCCGTCGAGGGCGCGGCGGTCGCCGGCGGTTTCGAACTCGCCCTCGCCTGCGACCTCATCACCGCCGCCGACTCCGCGTTCTTCGCGCTGCCCGAAGTCGCCCGCGGGCTCATCGCCGCCGAGGGCGGAGCCATCCGTCTGCCCGGGCGCCTCCCGTACCACGTGGCGATGGAGATGCTCCTGACCGCGGCTCCCCTGCCGGCCCCGGACGCGGCCCGCCACGGACTCGTCAACCAGCTCACCCGCGAAGGCGAAGCCCTCCACGCGGCTCTCGTCCTGGCCGAACGCGTCCAGGCCCACCCCCAGGAGGCCGTCCTCACCACGAAACAGATCGTCCACAGAACCCGCGGCCTCGACGACGACACCGCCTACACCGTCCAAGACCCCCTCAGCGCCCCCGTCTTCACCACCGCTGCCGCCACCGAGGGCGCCCAGGCGTTCACCCAGAAACGCCCACCCGACTGGCATCGGTGAGGCGTCGTGGTCACACGGCCGCGTTCTGCGCCCGGCGGGGTGCGTGCGCACGGCGGCCCGAGCAGAATGCCGTCATGACGCTGATCCCGGCGCTCGCCGCCGCAGTCGACGCCAGAAGCCGCGAGGGGTTCACCCTGGTCGCGCTCGACGGCATGGGGGGTTCCGGCAAATCGACCCTGGCGGCGGCACTTGCCGAGTCGCGCGGCGCCGTGGTCGTGCACGGTGACGACTTCTACCGCCCCATGGACGCGCAGGAGCGGGCCAGGCTGGATCCTGTGCAGGGCTACCACCGCTACTTCGACTGGCAGCGGCTGCGTGACGAGGTGCTCGTCCCGCTCGCCGCCGGCCGCGACGCGGTCTACCGGCGCTACGACTGGGAGGCCGGGGCCCTGGCGCCCGACGAGGTCCACACCGTCTCCCGGTCGGGCCTGGTCGTCGTCGAGGGTGTGTACTCCGCCCGCCCCGAACTCGCCGACCACTACGACCTGATGGTCTACGTCGACACTCCGCGCGAGGAGTCCATGCGCCGGCTCCGGGAGCGGGGCGACGATCACGGCCCGATCGACTGGGAGTCCCGCTGGCGACTGGCCGAGGAGCACTACTTGGCCGTCACCCGCCCGCAGGAACGGGCCCATCTGGTGGTCCCCGGGTACTGAACCGCCCTCGTGGGCCGATGAATTGGGCCCGGGACACACCGATCGTCCGGCCTCGGCCCCCGCGGAGGCGGGCAGCTCGCCGGAAGCCGGACCTCTGGAACCGCGCCACCTCGCCACTGCGCCACCGCCTCGGTGCGAGGCCGGAGCCCGGGTCACCGATTCCCGCCTCCAGGGCACTTGCCGAGACGGGTCTCGACGAGCCCCGGCAGCGAGCCGCCCTCGTGCAGGGGCGCGACGTGATGGTTCGCGATCACTTCTGTGAGCATTTTCCCAGGCTCTCTGGCGGATGCGCCCCATCCTCCGGCACGAGGTGCGCATAGTGGTCGCGTGTGATCGTCGAGGGTGAGGGCCCCGGCCGGCTCGTGGACGCCACCACCGCCCCGCCGGCCGCGCGCGGCCCCGCGCGGCGGCGGGGCGTCCGTCGCGGTCACCGGGCGGTTCCCCCGCCGAGCGGGCCTCGTCGCCCATGGCCGCCCCGGTCCCGATCCCCGGCACGCACACCGCACTTGGACAGGAGGAACGAACATGACCACGACCGACCACGACGACATCACCGTGCTGGACGCCGCCTTCAAGGCCGACGCGCACGAGCGGTACGCGGAACTGCGTGCCCGCGGCCCCATCCACAAGGTGCAGATCCTGCGCGGCCTCGACACCTGGGTGGTGGTCGACCACGACCTGGCGAAGGCCGCTCTGACGCACCCCGCTCTGCTCAAGGACGCGACGCCGGCCGCCGACGCCCTCGAAGCGGTCGGATTCACCGCGCACCGGCCCGAATCCGGCCTGGGTGTCAACATGCTCAACGCCGATCCGCCCGACCACACCCGGCTGCGCGGACTGGTCTCGGCCGCGTTCACCAGACCCCGGATCGAGGCGCTGCGGCCTCGCGTGACCGCGATCGCCGAGGGCCTCGCCGACGCGATGGCGCCGCTGGGCACCGCCGACCTCGTCCGGTCGTTCACCGCTCCGCTTCCCGTCCAGGTCATCTCGGAGCTGCTGGGCGTGCCCGAGGACGGCCGCGCCTCGTTCCGTGCCTGGACGTCACAGGCCCTCGGTTCGCAGGCGGAGAAACAGCGGGAGGCCTTCGTCAAGCTCAACGGCTATCTGGCCGAACTCGTCGCCGAGAAGCAGCGCTCACCCGGTGACGACCTGCTGTCCGCCCTCACCGCGGTGTACGACCAGCGGGACGGCCGGCTGTCGATGGCCGAGCTGGTGGGCACCGCGAACCTCCTGGTGGTGGCCGGTCACGACACGACGGTGAACCTGCTGGGCAACGCCATGGTCGCGCTGTTACGCCACCCCGAGCAGGCACGGCGGCTGCGCGAGCGGCCGGAGCTGCTGCCCGGCGCCGTCGAGGAGTTACTCCGCTTCGACCCGCCGGTCGAGTTCACACCGATGCGGTACGCGGCCGAGGAGATCACCCTCGGCGGCGCCCGGATACCACGCGGAGGCACCGTCGTGGTGGCCCTGACCTCGGTCGGACGGGCCGACCCCGCGATGCCCGCGGCGGAACGCGACGCCCTCGACGTGAGCCGCGCCGACGTCCGTCACCTGTCGTTCGGACACGGCATCCACCACTGCCTCGGCGCGCCGCTGGCCCGGCTGGAGGCGGAGGTCGGCATCGGGACACTTCTGCGCCGTTTCCCGGATCTGGCCACGGCGGTGCCGCCGGCCGACATCCCCTGGATACCCGTCGGGCTCATGCGCGGCCCGGTCGGCCTGCCCGTCACCTTCACCCCGGTTCCCGCGACGGACTAGGCCCGCTCGGGCCGGAGCCCGTCGCGGTCCGGGTGACAAGACAGGCCCCCGGGGGGGGGCCCCCCCCCGGCCCCGGGGGGGGGGGGGGGCCCGGACACCCGGCGCGGCGCGCGCCGGGGGGCGGGGGGGGGGGGCGGGGGGGCGGCCGGGGGCGGCGCG
>NZ_JBHWEL010000008.1:92797-131090 GCF_042734135.1 Streptomyces sp. NPDC059668
GCCGTGCCCCTGGGCGCGGCGGGGCACGGACGACAGCCGGGCCGCGCGGGCCGGCGGCGGCCGGAGAGGCCGGTCAGGCCGGTCAGGCGCGGGCCAGCGGGTTCGGCAGCGGCAGATAGCGGGCGTCGGCGCCGTCCGCGCCGGTCCAGCGGAGCAGCAGGTTCGTCTTGCCGGGCAGGGTGGGGGCGGTGAGCAGGTCCGTGACCGCGTCCGTGATCCCGGGCAGGCCGTGCCCCGCCAGTTCGGCCCGTACGGCGGGCCAGGGGTCCCAGCCCGGGTGCCGCTCCGCGAGCAGGGCGGCCAGCTCGGTCACGTTGTTGACGATCAGGCAGTAGACCAGCCGCTCCCACCCGGCGGCGCGGTCCACGTCCGTCAGGAGTTTCACGCCCTCCGCGTCCCGGAACAGCGCCTGGACGGGCGTGCCGTCGGCGTCCACGGCGACCAGGGTGTTCTGCAGGTGCGCCTCCAGGACGACGCCGTGCCGCGCGAACGCCTCCAGCGTCGGTGGTACGACCTGCCGGAGATACGCCCTCCACCAGGCCGACGGGTCGCCGAGTCCGTCGAGGGGGCTGCCCTCGAAGCCCTCCACGAGGGCGGCCGCGAGCAGCGGTGTGGTGCCCGGGGCGAGGTGCTCGCGCAGCCCGTCGCGGACGAGGACGGCGAGCTCCTCGAAGGCGAAGTCGGCGGTGCGGTACCCGCGGTCGCTCAGCCAGGCGGCGGGGATGCCCGGTGTGCGGTCGGCGGGGGTGTTCACCGGACCGTCCGGGCGGTCCGTGGGGAGGGCCGCCGGGGCGCTCATGGCGGTGAAGGCCGCCACGGTCGCCGCGTCCGTGCGGCGCAGCTTCAGCAGGTCGTGCCGCCACAGCCGGCGGATGTCGTTGGTGATGCGCACGTCGAGGCTGAACTTGACGAAGAGGTCGTCCTCGGGGGCGTACAGCGTACGGATGGCGGCCGTCGGCCACAGCGGGCGTGCCGTGCGGCCGAGGCGGACCAGCCGGCCGTCCGCGAAGGCGGCCAGGATCGCGGGCCGGGAGCCGACCAGGCCGAGCTGCCAGGGGTGGGCCGGCAGCAGGCGGTAGCCGGCCGGTGCCCGTCCGAAGACGTCGAGCGGCGCGGTGTCGCCCTCCTCGACGACCGCGTCCTCGCGCACGGCGAGCAGCTCCAGCGGGAAGCCGGCGTAGGCCTCGGGCGCGTACGGCAGCCAGCCGGCCGCGGGGCCGCCGCCGCGTGCCTTGGGCGCCGGGTGGTACGGATGCCCGGTGAGCAGGGACTGCTCGGATCGTACGTACGGGTCGGCGGGCGGTGTCGCGACCGAGCGCGCGGCGAGCAGCGCGGCGACCGTGTCCCGGCTGTCGGTCATCTCCGCGGGCAGCTCGGAGTTGGGCAGACGGGTGAGGAGGAGCAGTTCGTCCGCGGTGAGCTCGACCAGCGCGGTGTGGTCGAGCCGCCGCCAGGCGCCGTCGGTGTGGACCTCGGGAGCGTGGGGCCGGCGTGTGCCCCGTACCCGCATCAGCCGGCCACTGGCGCGGAGCCGGAAGGTACCGGGGTCCCCGGCGGGCTCCGCCGCCTCCCGCAGCAGACAATTGAGCAGCGGCGCCGCGGCGTACGCGTCGGCGGTGTCTTCACCTTCTCCGTCGCTCCCGGCGGGCGGAGGCAGTCTGGGCGGCATGGAGTCCACGCGATCCATTCGTTCCCTACGGTGCACTGGTGATCATTATGTCTGTCGGCGCGGGCGACCGCGACGCAGTCCCCGTCTCCAAGGAGCCCGACCGTGCACCGTCTCCCCCTGCCCGAGGCCGAAGCCGCGCTCGCCGACGAACTGGGCAGCGTGCGTCCGGACCTGTCGGCGCCGTACGCGGCCGGCCTCCCCGGCGCCCGGGCCGCCGTGCTGACCCGTCTGTGGCGGGCGCTGGCCCATGAGCCGCTGCCGTGGATCGCGCGCCGCGAGCGGGGGCGCGAGGGTCTCACACTGCACCTCACCGACGGGCGGCGGCTGCACGGCCCGCACGCGGACCCGTACGCCACCACCGCGTACGTGACCGAGCTGCGGCTCGACGACCGGCCCTACGACCGTCCGGACCGGCTGATGACGGCCCTGGCGGTCCCGCACGCCCGCGCCTTCGCGGCCGAACTCGGCCACAGTGCCGCGTCGTTGGCCCTGTCCCGTGCGCAGCCGGCGCCGGCCGGCCCGGAACCCGCGGCGAGCTGGGAGTGGGAGCAGCGGGTGGTCGACGGGCATCCTTACCATCCGAACTGCCGGTCCCGTCCCGGGTTCTCGGCGGCCGAGCAGCTCGCGTACGGCCCGGAGCACCGGCCGGTCGTGGAGCTGGGGCTGGTCGCCGTGGACGACTGCCTGGTACGCGGCGAGTGGCCCAAGTGGCTGCGGGACGAGGACAGTGTCCTGATCCCGGTGCATCCCTGGCAGGCGGCGCACATCCTCGACCGGGGTCATCAAGAGGGGTTCGCCGCCCATCCGTTGATGTCGCTGCGGACCCTGGCGCTGCCGGACGGCCCGCATGTCAAGACGGCTCTGAGCGCCCGGCTGACCTCCTCCGTCCGGGACATCTCGGTCTACTCGATCGAGACGTCGGCGACGGTCTCGGCGTTCGCGGAGGAGATCGCGGCCCGCACGGACGGTCTGCTGCACGTGACCCGCACCCTGGGTGCCGTCTCGGCCCACTCCCCCGCTCTGGCGGCGGTGCTGCGCGAGTCGCCGGACCGGTACGCCCGTGACGGCGAGCGCGTCGTCCCGGTGGCGGCCCTCGCGGCCACCGGGCTCCCCCGGTCCCCGGGCTGGACGGCGGCTTTCGCCCGCCTCGCGCTCACCGTGGGGCTGCGGCTGCTCGACCTGGGGGTGGCGCTGGAGGCGCACGGACAGAACCTCCTCGTCGTGCTGTCGGCCACCGGTGAGCCGCTGCGGCTCGTCTACCGCGATCTGGCGGACATCCGCGTCAGCCCGCGCCGACTGGCCCGGCACGGCATCGCGGCCCCCGCGATGTCCGGACGGATCGTCACGGACGACGTGACCACCCTGCGCCGCAAGCTGTTCGGCTCGCTGGTCGCCGGCGCGCTGGGCGCGACGGCGGGTTCCTCGGCCGTGCTGCGCGAGGACCTGGGCAGCGCGGTGGACGGCCTGCCCCGCACCCCGGACCTCGTCGCGCTGCTCGACGAGCCCCTGCCGGCCAAGGCGTTGACCCTGATGAGGCTGTCCCCGGAGACTCCCGGAGACATCTGGGCAGAGCTTCCCAACCCTCTCATCGGCCACCCGTCCTGAAGATCGTTTTGAAGCCCGGCACCTTTGATCAATAGGATCCGGCGATGATCACAAGACAACGGCTGGCGGCGGGAGTCTGCGCCCTGCTCGCCGCCCTGACGGCCGGGATCGCCTTCCCGGCCGGAGCGGTCGCCGACGAAACGGCGGCGCAGGCCGCCCCCAAGGTCGAACTCGTGCTGGACGTCAGCGGTTCGATGCGGGCGAACGACATCGACGGCGGATCACGGATGGCCGCCGCGAAACAGGCGTTCAACGAGGTGCTCGACGCGACACCCGAGGAGGTCCAGCTCGGTATACGCACCCTCGGCGCCAACTACCGCGGGAACGACCGCAAGACGGGCTGCAAGGACACCGCCCAGCTGTATCCGGTGGGAACCCTGGACCGCACGGAGGCGAAGACCGCCGTCGCGACCCTGAACCCCACCGGCTGGACACCGATCGGCCCCGCGCTGCTCAAGGCCGCCGCCGACCTCGACGGCGGCGACGGCACCCGGCGCATCGTCCTCATCAGCGACGGCGAGGACACCTGCCAGCCGCTCGACCCCTGCGAGGTGGCCCGGGAGATCGCCGCCAAGGGGGTCGGTCTCACCATCGACACGCTCGGGCTGGTGCCCGACGCCAAGACCCGCGACCAGCTCAGCTGTATCGCGGACGCGACCGGAGGCACCTACACCTCGGTCCAGCACAAGGAAGAACTCACCGATCGGGTCGGCCAGTTGGTCGACCGGGCGGCCGATCCGGTGGCGACACCGGTCGCCGTCGAGGGCACCGACGCCTGCACCGGGGCCCCGGCGCTGAAGTCCGGGCTCTACACCGACCGTGAGGAGTTCGCGCAGCACCGCTGGTACCGGGTGGACGTCGCGCCGGGCAAGGAGCTGCGCGCCTCGGTGAGCGTCGCGGCCGACCGCGCCGTCAACCCCGACTACGGGGTGCTGCTGCGCGCCGTCACGGTGCACGGACGGGAGATCGTACGGGGCGAGGCGGCGGGCAACGGCCGTACCGACGTCATCTCGACCGGTCTGCGCTATCCGAAGGCGGAGAGCGACGACGAGAACGCCCCGGCCGAGACCGTGTGTCTCCAGGTGTCCAACTCCTTCTCGGCGGCGAGCGGCGTGAAGACCACGCCCGGGATGCCGCTGGAGCTGACGGTCGACGTCGTCGACGGGCCGGACCAGGCGAGCGACGTGGCCTCCTTCGGCCTCGGGCGCGGCTGGTGGCTGCTCGGCGCCCTCGTGGTCATCGGCTTCCTCGCGGGTGTGCTGTGGGGCTGGATCTCCCGCCTGCGGATCGCGGTCTGGAGGACCAACTGATGCGTTTCGGACGTATGTTGAGTACGGCTCTGCTGCTGCTCGGGGTCGCGGCGGCACCCGCCTTCGCCGACTCCTCGCCCTCCCCGAGCCCGTCGGGGGACGACAGCGCGCCCACCCGGGCCGGTACGTCGTTCCGTACGGCGACCGAGATCGGGCAGGGCACGCGGGCGACCGCCAGCGGGTCCGCCGGCGACTACCTGTACTGGTCGTTCCCCGCGGACGCCGGTCAACGGCCCACCGTGAAGGCGACGGTGAAGCTGCCGGAGGCCTCCGCACGCGGAGCCTCCGAGACCTGGCAGGTCGACGTGTACGACGGGCTGCGGCGGCGCCAGGCGTGCCAGTACGGGGCGCAGACGCGGACGGCCGCGCGGGAGGCGGCCACCGTGGAGCTGTCCTGCACCCTGCGCACCGTGCGCGCCTGGTCGGAGACCTGGGCCGACGACCCGCTGCCGGGCACGTACTACATCCGGCTGACGGCCACCGGGCTGCCGGCGTCCGAACTGGGCCTGCCGGTCGGCGCGGAGGTGAAGGTCGACTCCAAGGACATCGGCGGTTCGGCCGCGGTGGACGGTTCGCTGGGCAAGCCGCTGGTCCCGGGGATCGCGACGAGCGCCAAGCAGTCCGACCCCGGTTCCGGCTCGTCGAAGACCGCGCTGTCGTCCATCGAACCCGACGACGGCTGGACCTCCGGCTGGTGGTCCGACCGCTGGGTGTGGACCGGGATCGGCGGCATCCTCGCGGCGCTCGCGGGCATCGGCGGCTACGCGCTGACCCGCGGGTCGGGACGGCCCTCCCGGGTGCCCCCGGGCATGTAGTGACCTAGGGCCCTGCTGCCTTACGAGGGCCTGGACGCCCGTACGACGGCGAGGACCCGCCGTGCTCCCCCCACAGCACGGCGGGCCCCGTCCCCGTCCGACCCGTCCCCCGTCCGGGCCCCGGCCCTGCGGGCGGCGTGCGGGACACCCCCGCGCCCGGGCGACCCCTGCCGCCGTAACGGCGTTCCTCCCACCCGCGGTTGCCACCCTGTGGTCGCCGCCCCGCCGCACGCAATGCTTTCGAACACGCTGGAAGTGTCCGGCGCGGACGGCACGCCCTCGTCACGGAGGACGCGCCGGCCGCCGAACACGCGGGCGGCGCGGCGGTGTCAGTCCCCGCGCAGCAGCTTGGCGAGAGTGCTCTCCCCCGTGACCTCGATACGGCCCTCCCGCACCGCTTCCAGCACGGTCGAGATCCCACGGCTCACCGCCGTACAGGTCGCGGTGTCCAGCGACAGCCGGACGTCCGGCTCCCCCGGAGCGGGCCCGTCGCCGTACACCGGCCCCTCCCGGACACCCAGCCGTACATGGAACTCGCCCTCCTCCAGCCGGACTTCGACCAGCCCCTCGCCCTCCCCCGCGAGGCCCCGCAACAGGGGCAGTGCGAACCAGTGCGCCCGTACGGCGTCGGTGGCCCCGCGCTCGCCGAGAGCGGGCGCGCCCCACTCGCCGAGCGCCTGTAGAACCGGCAGCAACTCGGCTCCGCGTTCCGTGAGTTCGTAGACGTAGACGGCGCCGGGCGGTGGCAGCCTGCGCCGGGTGGTCAGGCCGTCGCGCTCCATGTCCCTGAGTCTGGAGGCGAGGACGTCCGTGCTCACGCCGGGCAGATCCGCGTGCAGATCGGTGTAGCGGCGCGGGCCGCCGAGCAGCTCGCGGACGATCAGGAGGGTCCAGCGGTCACCGACGGCGTCGAGCGCGCGGGCCGCGGAACAGTACTGGTCGTAGCTTCGGCGAGGTGACATGCGACGCAGTCTAGACATGTTGTTGGACTTTCCAAGCACCTACTTGGTAAAACCAAGCAACACCACGAACCGGAGGACGCAGCTCATGGAGTTCCGGCAGTCCAGCAAACTCAGCGAGGTCTGTTACGAGATCCGCGGCCCCGTGATCGAGCACGCCGACGCACTGGAGGCGGCCGGCCACAGCGTGCTGCGCCTCAACACCGGCAACCCCGCGCTCTTCGGTTTCGAGGCGCCGGAGGAGATCCTCCAGGACATGATCCGGATGCTGCCCCAGGCGCACGGGTACACCGATTCGCGCGGTGTCCTCTCCGCCCGCAGGGCCGTCGCCCAGCGCTATCAGGACCGCGGCCTGGAAGTGGACGTGGACGACGTCTTCCTCGGCAACGGCGTCTCCGAACTCGTCTCGATGGCCGTCCAGGCCCTGGTCGAGGACGGCGACGAAGTCCTCATCCCGGCACCGGACTTCCCGCTCTGGACGGCCGTCACCACGCTCGCCGGCGGCAAGGCGGTGCACTACCTCTGCGACGAGCAGTCGGACTGGTACCCGGACCTGGCCGACATGGCCTCGAAGATCACCGACCGGACCCGCGCCGTCGTCATCATCAACCCGAACAACCCCACCGGCGCCGTCTATCCGAAGGAGGTCGTCGAGGGCATCCTCGACCTCGCCCGCCGGCACGGCCTGATGGTCTTCGCCGACGAGATCTACGACCAGATCCTCTACGACGACGCGGTCCACCACTCGGCCGCGGCGCTCGCCCCCGACCTGGTGGTCCTGACCTTCTGCGGCCTGTCGAAGACGTACCGGGTGGCGGGCTTCCGCTCGGGCTGGCTGGTGGTGACGGGCCCCAAGCAGCACGCCCGCAACTACCTGGAGGGCCTGACGATGCTGGCCTCCATGCGGCTGTGCGCCAACGCGCCCGCCCAGTACGCCATCCAGGCCGCGCTCGGCGGCCGCCAGTCCATCCACGAACTGACCGCGCCGGGCGGCCGGTTGCGCGAGCAGCGCGACCGGGCCTGGGAGAAGCTCAACGAGATCCCGGGCGTCTCCTGCGTCAAGCCGAAGGGCGCGCTGTACGCCTTCCCGCGCATCGACCCCGAGGTGCACCGCATCCACGACGACGAGCGGTTCGTCCTGGACCTGCTGCTCCGCGAGAAGATCCAGGTCGTCCAGGGCACCGGCTTCAACTGGCCCCGCCCCGACCACTTCCGCATCCTCACCCTCCCGCACGCCGACGACCTGGACGCGGCGATCAGCCGGATCGGCCGGTTCCTGAGCGGGTACCGGCAGTAGCGGCGGGCGCGACGCCCGCGCTCACCCCAGACCGACCTCGCACCACACCGTCTTGGTGTACGGGTCACCGCCCGTCGTCCCCCAGTGCGCGGCCAGCGCCTCGACCAGGAGGAGTCCCCGGCCCGACTCGGCCTCGGGCGGGGCCTGCCGGAGGGAACCCGGCTCGGGCGGACGGCGGTCCGGGCGGGGGTCCGTCACCTCGATACGGAGCGTCGCGTCGGCGCGGGCGGTGAGGGTGAGCCGGAAGTCCCGTCCCCTCTCCCGGCCGTGCAGCGCCGCGTTCGACGCCAGCTCCGCCACCAGCAGCGCGGCGGTGCGGTTCCCGTCGCAGCCGTAGGGCCAGCCCCACCTGTGCAGTTGGTCGGACGCGAGGAGGCGGGCCAGCCGGGCGCCCCTGCGGGTGGCCGACAGCTGGAGGGTGAAGTCCCGGGCGGGAGCGGCGATATCCACGTTCATGTCACTCAGCGTGGCCGATCGTCACTACGCTGAACAGCGACATCGGTGGTACGCGGGGTCACTGTCCGGTCGCGGTCCGGCGCTGTCCGGCCCGCGCCGCGTGGAGGTGGGGACATGGACGTCACGGCCAACGAGCCACGGCAGGCCGACGGCGACGACGACTCGGCGGCCGTGCTGCGCACGGTGGGCAAGGTCATCAAGATGTGGCGCGAACGGGCGGCGCTCAAGCAGTCCGAACTGGGCAGCGCGATCGGGTACAGCGAGGAACAGGTGTCGTCCGTGGAGCGCGGACGGCGGGCACCGAGAAGGCAGTTCCTCGAAGCGGCGGACCAGGCGCTCGGGGCGGCCGGGATGATCGCCGCACTGGCGAAGGACGTGGAGGAGGCCCGGTACCCCAAGAAGGTGCGGGATCTGGCGAAGCTGGAGGGTGAGTCGGTGGAGATCTGCGCGTACGACAACTCGCTCGTCAACGGGCTGTTGCAGACCGAGGAGTACATGCGCACGGTGTTCGGCTCACGGCGTCCCGCGTTCTCCGAGGAGCAGTTGGAGCGTCGCGTGGCCGCTCGTCTGTCGCGCCAGACGATCGTGGATCGCGAGCACACGCTCCCGGCGTTCAGCTTCGTCCAGGACGAGGCGACGCTGCTGCGGCCGATCGGGGGCAGACTGGTACTGCGCCGACAACTCGAACGACTGTTGGAAGTAGGGCAGCTGCGGAACGTGGAGATCCAGGTGATGCCACTGGATCGTGAGGACAATGCCGGTCTCGGCGGCCCGTTCCATCTACTGCGGCTCAAAGAGGGCGCCACCGTGGGGCACAACGAGGTTCAGCTGATCAGCCGGCTGATCTCGGACCCCAGGGAGATCCAGATCCTGGAACTCCGCTATGGGATCATCCGAGCCCAGGCTCTCGCGCCCAGGGAGTCTCTGACCTTCATCGAGAAAGCGCTGAGGGAGACATGACCATAAGCGGTTCCGACCTGGAATGGTTCAAGAGCAGCCACAGCACCGACGACGGTCCCGCCTGCGTCGAGGTCGCGACCACGCCCGCCGTTGTGCGCGTACGCGACTCGAAGAACGCCCACGGCCCCCACCTCGGCTTCACCCCGGACCCCTGGACCGCCTTCGTCGCCTTCGCGGTCACCTCGTCCCCCTCCTGACGGCCACGCCCCACCCGTGCGCGTCCCTGGAGTCGGAGGTCCGGGCTCGTAGCCTGGGATCGCGAGAACCTTCGGCGAGCAGAGGAACCACAAGCATGGGCGACCTCCTTCTCGTGCGGCACGGCGAGACCGAGTGGTCCTTGTCCGGGCGGCACACCGGATCGACCGACATCCCGTTGACCGAGAACGGCCGCGAGCAGGCGCGGCGACTGGCCCCGCTGATCGCCACGTTCCACATCTCCGCGGCGTTCGTCAGCCCGATGCGGCGGGCGCGGGAGACGGCGCGGCTGGCCGGGGTCGAGGGGGCACGGGTCGACGCGGACCTGTGCGAGTGGGACTACGGCGGGTACGAAGGCGTGACGACCGTGGAGATCCACCGGACCCGGCCCGACTGGTTCCTCTTCGACGACGGTGTCGCGCCCGGACCGCCGGAGCATCCCGGCGAGAGCCCCGCGCAGGTCGGTACGCGCGCGGAACGGATGCTCGCCAAGATCGACGCGGCCCTCGCCGAGGCGCAGGGCTGTGTCGCCGTCTTCTCCCACGGGCACTTCCTGCGGGTGCTGACGGCGCGGCGGCTGGGGCTGCCCGCGGAGGACGGCGCACTGTTCCAGCTCGCCACCGGGACCGTGAGCCGGCTGAGCACCGAGCACCGTCGGCATGTGGTGGCCGGCTGGAATGTCAGACCCGCGTCGTAGTCTTCGCGTGGACCGGCACCGGCCGGGTCCGGGGGAAGGAGTGCGCCATGACACGACCGCCGACCGCCGCGCAGCGGCGTGTCATCGACGCCGCCGACCCCGTGACCGGGCGGCTGAAGGGCACCGGGGCACAGATCGCGGCGCTGGTGAAGCGCGGGCTCGCCTTCCGGCATGCGCGTCCACCGCACGACCACTTCCTGACGCCCGCCGGACACCGCGTGCGGGAGACGCCTGAACCGCTCCCGGAAACCCCCGAGGCGCTCTCGGGGACCTCCGCTCCCCCGGCCGCCGCGGGGGTGTTCGCCGCGCGGATCGGTGGCGAGGATGCCCCGGCGGGCGGACCCTCCCGTGCGCGTGAGGTGCGCAGCGCCTGGGAGGGACTCCTGGAACTGCGCCGGATGACCCATCCGGACGGCGCCGTGGACCGGCCGTGCGGGTGGGAGCGTACGCATCTGGTGCAGGCGGCCGCGCTCGCCCTGGAGGCCGCCGGGCACCGCCCGGCGGGCGCGGACGCCGCGGACGGCGGCTACCGGGTACGGGCGACACCGCAGCCGGAGGCCGTCGCCGTCCACGAGCCCGATCCCGAGGCGCTGCGGGCCTGCGCGGCCACGCTGGAGAAGGCGGGCTGGCAGGCCGGCGAGTACACGGAACCGCGTACCGGCGTGCGGTACGTACTGGCGTCTCCCCGGCGCGTCTGAGCACGCCGGTCGCTCACCGCGGTGGCGTCCGTTCTCACCTGGGGCGAGGGCGGGACCTTTCGGCCTCTGAGCCGCGCCGCGAGGCGGTCTACGCGTCCAGCGGCTCCGGCCGGTGCCGTTCGTCGTAGGCCGCGCGGGACTCGGCGATCGTGACGCGGTGCCGCTCGGCCCAGTCCGTCAGGGACAGCAGGGTCGCATGCAGCTCGCGTGCCACCGGTGTCAGCGCGTACTCGACCTTGGGCGGCACCGTCGCGTGCACGGTGCGTGTGACGAGTCCGTCGCGTTCCAGGTGGCGCAGCGTCAGGGTGAGCATGCGGCGGCTGATGCCGTCGATGCTGCGCTCCAGCTCGGTGAAGCGGATCGGGCCGTGCGCGGCGGCCACGAGGATCTGCACGCTCCATTTGCCGGCGACCCTGTCAAGAACTTCCCGGACCGGGCACGCCTGCGCGTGCACGACCTGGGCGGTAACACCGGTGTTCCCCCGGGACATCCGAGTACCTCCTTATGCCGGACCTCATGGTCACTCACGATGTACCCCGTTACAAGTCGTGCACCTATGGAGTGTCCCGCGCCCGAGGACCGCACGGAACACGCGGAGTACACGCGATACACGGAGGTCGTCGCCATGCCGTCCCGGAACCCGTCCCCGGCGCACACAACGCCGCCCCCACCCGCCGCGGCACGCGCACCGCGGACGTACTCCCGCCGGGCGGCGCTGATCGTCCTGTGCGCCGGCACCCTGATGACCGTCCTGGACGGGAACGTCGTCACGGTCGCGATGCCCGCGATCCAGAGCGACCTGGGGTTCTCGGGGCCCGGGCTCGCCTGGGTGGTGAACGCGTATCTGATCCCGTTCGGCGGCCTGTTGCTGCTGGCGGGGCGGCTGGGCGATCTGGTGGGCCGCAGGCGGATGTTCACCACCGGGCTCGCCGTGTTCACGGCGGCGTCCATGCTGTGCGGGGTCGCCACCGGTCCGGGCACGCTGGTCGCCGCCCGCGCCCTACAGGGTGTCGGCGGGGCGATGACCTCGGCGGTGGTCCTCGGGATGCTGGTCGCGCTGTTCCCCGGTCCACGCGAACAGGCCCGTGCCATCGCGGTGTTCAGCGCGGTCGGCGCCGCGGGCGGGGCGCTCGGGACCTTTCTCGGCGGGGCGCTGACGCAGGCCGCCGGCTGGCACTGGATCTTTCTGGTCAACCTGCCGATCGGGGTGGCCGCCTGGGTCGCCGCGGTGCGGATCCTCGCGCCGGAGAAGGGAGTCGGGCCGGGCAGGGGCGCCGACTGGCCCGGGGCGGCGCTGGTCACGGCCGCACTGATGCTGACGGTGTACACCATCGTCGGCACCGGCGACCGGGGTCCTGGCGGCACACTCGCCCCGGCCGGGCTCGCCGTCGCCCTCTTCGCCGGGTTCCTCGTGCGCCAGACACGGGCCGCACGTCCGCTGCTGCGCCTGCGCCTGTTCCGGTCCCGTCCGCTGTCGGGCGCGAACACGGTCCAGGCCCTGATGATCGCCGGCATGTACGGCTTCCAGTACATCGGCGCCCTCTATCTCCAACGCGTCCTGGGATACGACGCGTTGCTGACCGGGATCGCGTTCCTGCCGGCACCGGTGGCGATCGGGGTGCTGATGCTGGGCCTGTCCGCGCGGACGATCGCCCGCTTCGGCCCCTACCGGGTCCTGCTTCTCGGGCTCGCCCTCGTCACGACGGGCATGGCTCTGCTCAGCCGGGCCCCGGTCCACGGCACGTACGCCGCCGACGTGCTGCCCGCGATGCTGCTGCTCGGCGCCGGGTTCGCGGCCGCGATGCCCGCGGTGACGGGACTCGCGATGACGGGCGTCCGCGAGGAGGACGCGGGGCTGGCCTCCGGGCTGTTCAACACCACGCAGGTGGTGGGTGGTTCACTGGGTCTCGCGGTCCTCACCACCCTGGCGGCGAGCCGCACGGAGCGCCTGACCGGCGCAGGCGCGCCAGTCGTCACGGCGACGGCGGACGGCTACCGGCTGGCGTTCGCGGTGGCCACCGCGATCACGGCGGCGGCCCTGCTGTCGGCGGCCACCGTCCTGCGTCCACGGCCCGCCTCCTCCACGGCCTCGACGGACGCCCGGCCCGTCCACGACGCGCGCTCCCCCTCATGACCATCGACTGAATGCCCAAACTGCCTGCCTTTAGGCCCTGTTGGCCTGTAGGCAGCGCCAACTCGGCTCCTCCTGACGGGTATCGGCGGCACCCAATCTCTGGTAGGAAACCTTCCTAACAGTAAGTGGACGCCTCACTCCCCTCATCGGAGGTACCGTGCGCACCCCCCACATCCACACCTCACGACGCACCCTGCTCGCTCTGATCGGAGCCTCACTGGTGGCAGGTCCGGTCCTCGCGGCGCAGTCCGCGAGCGGTGCCGCGGCCGTCGGACTGGACGACCCGGCGAAGAAGGAGATCGCCATGAAGCTGGTCTCCAGCGCGGAGAACTCCTCGCTGGACTGGAAGGCTCAGTACAAGTACATCGAGGACATCGGCGACGGTCGCGGCTACACCGCCGGGATCATCGGATTCTGCTCGGGCACCGGCGACATGCTCGACCTCGTCGAGCTGTACACCCAGCGCAAGCCCGGCAACGTCCTCGCCAAGTACCTGCCCGCGCTGCGTGACGTGGACGGCAGCGACTCGCACCAGGGCCTGGACCCCGGCTTCCCCGCGGACTGGCGCAAGGCCGCCCAGGACACGGCGTTCCAGCAGGCCCAGAACGACGAACGCGACCGGGTCTACTTCAACCCGGCCGTCCAGCGGGGCAAGGCCGACGGCATCGGTGTGCTCGGCCAGTTCACCTACTACGACGCCATCGTCATGCACGGCGACGGCTCGGACAGCACGAGCTTCAGCAGCATCCGCAAGCGCGCGCTGGCCAAGGCGAAGCCCCCGGCCCAGGGCGGCGACGAGGTGACGTATCTGAACGCCTTCCTCGACGCCCGGGTCTGGGCGATGAAGCAGGAGGAGGCGCACTCCGACACCAGCCGGGTCGACACCGAGCAGCGGGTGTTCGTCAAGAACCGGAACCTCAACCTGAACACACCGCTGGACTGGAAGGTGTACGGGGACAGTTACCACATCGGCTGACGGTCCCCGCCACGACGGCGCGGGGCGCGGCACTCGTGATGCCGCGCCCCGCGCGCGTCGCCGGGACGCCCGCGGGGACGGTGGTGACCTCCGCGGGATCAGTGGGCCGGGACGGCCTTCAGGTCCTCGCCGGCCTCCATGGGGTGGGTGACCTCGCCCGCGTCACGCCGCCGGCCCCAGTGGTTGAAGACGAGGTTGAGCAGCACGGCGGTCACGCACCCCGTCGAGATCCCCGAGTCCAGGACGATGCGCGCGGTCTGCGGGAACGCGTGGTAGAAGTCCGGCGTGGTGATCGGGATGATGCCGACGGCCAGCGACACGGCGACGATCAGGACGTTGTTGTCCTTGTCCAGGCCGGCCCGTACGAGGGTCTGGATGCCGCTGGCGGCGACCGAGCCGAAGAGGACCACGCCCGCGCCGCCGAGCACCGGACGCGGTACGACCGCGA
The DNA here is from genome assembly GCF_042734135.1 of Streptomyces sp. NPDC059668. Taxonomy (NCBI): domain Bacteria; kingdom Bacillati; phylum Actinomycetota; class Actinomycetes; order Kitasatosporales; family Streptomycetaceae; genus Streptomyces; species Streptomyces sp. NPDC059668. The sequence goes on from NZ_JBHWEL010000008.1 coordinate 107,017, forward strand.
TCAGTGAGGCCGCCGCCGGACACAGGCCCATCAGGACCAGGAAGCCGCCGCCGGTGGCGACCACGTACCGGCTGCGGATGCGGGTCATCGCGACGAGGCCGATGTTCTGGGCGAAGGCGCTGCACATGAAGCCGTTGAAGAGCGGGCTGAGCGCGGAGCCGAGCGTGTCGGCCCGCAGCCCGGCCGCGATGGTCCGCTCGTCGGCCGGCCGCTCGACGATCTCACCCAACGCCAGCATGTCCGCGGTCGATTCGGTCATCGAGACCACCATGACCACGCACATCGAGAGGATCGCGGCGAGCTGGAACTGCGGGGCGCCGAAGTGGAACGGGGTCGGGAAGCCCACCACGTCCGCGTCGGCGACCGGAGCGAAGTCCGTGATGCCGAGGGGGATCGCGACGAGTGTGCCGGCGACCAGGCCGAGCAGCACGGCGATCTGCTTGACGAACCCGCGGGTGAAGCGGCGCAGCAGCAGCACGATCACGAGCGTCGTGCCGGCGAGGCCCAGGAAGGTCGCCGAACCGTAGTCGTGCGCGGCCGGGTCGGGGCCCTGCGCCCAGCCGAAGGCGACCGGCAGCAGGGAGACGCCGATGAGGGTGATGACGGACCCGGTGACGACGGGCGGGAAGAAGCGGACCGCCTTGCTGAAGAAGGGTGCGGCGACGAAGCCGAGGACGCCGGCGACGACGACCGCGCCGAAGATGACCGGCAGCGCGTCGCCCTTGTCCTTGGTGGAGGCGACGATCGCGGTCATCGGGGCGACGCCGGCGAAGGTGACCCCGTTGACGAACGGCAGCCGGGCGCCGATCTTCCAGAAGCCGAGCGTCTGGAGGAAGGTGGCGAGACCCGCGGTGAACAGACACGCGCCGGTGAGGAAGGTCAGTTCGGCGCCGGAGAGTCCCGCGGCGGCGCCGACGATCAGAGGTGGGGCGACGACTCCCGCGTACATGGCGGCGACGTGCTGGAGGCCACTGGCGGCCATGTTCAGCGGCGGGAGTTTCTCGTCGACCGGGTGCTTCGATCCGTTGTGCGGTATTGCCTCGTTGCTGGGGGTCGATGGGGCGGCCACGGCGGCTCCTCCGGTCGGTTACGCGTCGGCTCCGACGCGGGTGTCAGGGAGGTGATGCGCGGTCGTGCGGGACCGGGACGATGGCCGTCACGAGGAGCGCCCGTCCGGACGGCGGGACCGTCAGGGGGCGGGGCGTCCGGGTGACGGGGGCCGTTCCGGTGGGCGCGCACGTCCATGCGCGCCCACCGGAGACGGCCGCCATGGACCCCGCTCGGGTCCATGGCCTCCGGCCGGGGGCCGTCCCCCCCGGCCGGAGATCTTCGGACTGCTCAGGCCCGCGCGGCGATCCGCGCGAGACGCTGTGCCTCCGCCCGCGTGGAGCGGGCGACGGCGTCCTCGTCGACGTTCAGCAGCCGGCTGTTCTCGACGACCGGGAGGCCGTTGACGAGGGAGAGGGTGACCGGGGCGGCCGCGCCGAGGACCAGCGCGGTCACCGGGTCGGCGATCGAGGCGTGGGCCAGGGTGTCGAGCCTCCACAGCACGAGGTCGGCGAGCTTGCCGGGCTCCAGGGAGCCGATCTCCGCCGCCCTGCCGAGGACCTGGGCGCCGCCGAAGGTGCCCAGACGCAGCGCCTGCCGGGCGTTGAGGGCGGCTTCCCGGTGGGCGCCGAGGCGGTTGACGAGGAGGGCGTTGCGCAGCTCGGTGTGGAGTTCGCCGGACTCGTTGGAGGCCGTGCCGTCGACGCCGAGGCCGACCGGGACGCCGGCCGCGAGCATGTCGGGGACGCGCGCGATCCCGGCCGCCAGGCGGGCGTTGGAGGACGGGCAGTGGGCGACACCCGTTCTCGTACGGGCGAAGGCGGCGATGTCGGAGTCGTTCATGTGGACGCAGTGGGCCATCCACACGTCCTCGCCGAGCCAGCCGGTGGACTCGAAGTAGTCGGTCGGGCCCATCCCGAACAGCTCCTTGCAGAACTGCTCCTCCTCGACGGTCTCCGAACCGTGCGTGTGCAGCCGTACGCCCTTGCGGCGGGCCAACTCGGCGCCCTGCGTGAGGAGTTCGGTGGAGACGGAGAACGGCGAGCAGGGGGCGACGGCGATCTGCGTCATGGCGCCGAAGGAGGCGTCGTGGTGCTCGTCGACGGTCGCCTCGGTGGCGGCGAGGGCGCCTTCGAGGGTCTCGACGGCGAAGTCCGGCGGCAGGCCGCCGTCCTTCGCGCTGCGGTCCATGGAGCCGCGGGCCAGGGTGAAGCGCACGCCTGCCTCGCGGGCGGCCCGGATGATGGCGCCGGACAGGTCCCCGGAGCCCTTCGGGAAGACGTAGTGGTGATCCATGGCCGTGGTGACGCCACCGCGGGCCATCATCGCGAGGGAACCCTGCGCGGCGGCGTACACCATCTGCTCGTCGATGCGCGCCCAGGTCGGGTACAGCGCGACGAGCCAGTCGAAGAGGTTGTGGTCGGTGGCGAGCCCGCGGGTGATCCACTGGTAGAAGTGGTGATGGGTGTTGACCAGGCCGGGTGTGGCCAGGTGGCCGGTGCCGTCGACCCGGCGGACCACGTTCTCCAGCCCGTCGGGGGCACTGCCCGCGCCGAGGGACTCGATGCGGTTGCCGGCGACGACGACGTACCCGGTGGCGTACTCGGTGTCGTCGGCGTCGACGGTCGCGATCGAACAGTTCTCGATGACGATGCGCTGGGCTGCTGCCATGATGCGTCCTTTTCGCTCTGCGGAGAGGGGACGGCAGGACCCCAGGAGGTTTGAGTGCCGCGGCGGTCGACGCCACGGGTGCCGATGAAGAGGGGTGCCCCCGGCCGGCCGGGGGCACCGGCGGAGGTCAGAGGTTGGTGAGGTCCACCGGGATGCGCGGTTCGCAGCCGTCACGCAGGACGGTGGCCTCGATCAGCCCGTAGGGGCGGTCGGCCGCGTAGTAGACCTCGTTGTCGTTCTCCAGCCCGAACGGCGTCAGGTCCACCAGGAAGTGATGCTTGTTCGGGAGGGAGAAGCGGACCTCGTCGATCTCGCTCCGGTTGTTGATGATGCGCGCGCCCATCTGGTACAGGGTCTGCTGCAACGAGAGCGAGTACGTCTCCGCGAAGGCCTGGAGCATGTGCTTCCTGACCTGGTCGTAGGACTTCTCCCAATTCGGCATCTTCTGCTCGTCGCCGGTCCAGTTGAAGCGCCAGCGGCCGGAGACCTCGGTCGCCAGGATGCGGTCGTGCGCCTCGGGCAGCGTCGTGTACTTGTCCTTGACGAAGCCCCAGAACTCGGAGTTCGTCGAGTTCATCACGACGAGGTCCTTCAGCCCCGAGACGACCTCCCAGGTCTCACCGTCGAAGGTGATCTGGGTGACCCGGGTCTCCTGGCCCTTGCGCACGAAGGAGTGCTTGACCTCGTCGGCGCCGATGAACCTGGAGTTTGCGTCCGAGGTCTCGATGCGCTCCCAGGCGTACTCCTCGATCCGGATGCGCGCCGTCGTGATCGGCTCCTGGCTGGTCACGAAGTGCCGGGCGAGGTGGATGCCGAACTGCTCGGCGGACTCGATGCCGTGCTCCTTGGCGAAGGCGTACACCGTGTTCTTGGTGGTGTCCGTCGGCAGCACGTTGGCGTTCGAACCGGAGTAGTGGACCTCTTCCATGGCGCCACTCAGCGCCACGGACACGTTGAGGTCCTTGATGTGATGGGTGTCGCCGTCGCGCGTGATCCTGACGACCCGGTTCTCGGCCTTGCCGTACTGGTTCTGTCCCAGGACCACAGGGCGCGCGGGTCGGGAGTTGTCCGTCATCTGTCTGCTAGCTCCCTCGGTAAACGGAGTAGCCGAACGGGTTGAGCAGCAGCGGTACGTGGTAATGCTCGCCCGGCGTCACCGCGAAGGTGATCGCCACTTCGGGGAAGAACACTCCGCTCGTACCGCTGTCCCGGTTCGCGGGGGCGTCCTGCTGCGCATCGGCTTGCTTCTTCTCGAAGTACGCCTCGACCTCGAAGTCGAGCCGTACGTGGGTCGTCCCCTCCGGCGGCGCCGGCAGGTCCTTGCACCGCCCGTCCGCGTCGGTCGCGGAGCCGCCGAGCGGGCGCCAGTCGGCGTCGCGGCCGGCGCGGGCCGCCAGTCGCACGGCGACGTCCCCGGCGGGGCGGCCGGCGCTGGTGTCCAGGATGTGCGTGGACACGGAGGCCGTGGTGTCGGTGCTCATGCCTCTTCTTCCTCCAGGAGTCGGCCGAGGCGGATGCGGTTGATCGCCGTCAGTTCGACGCGGACGATCTCGTACTCCTGCTCGGGTGCGTGGCCGAGGCGTTCCTCGACCGCGTCGCGCATCTGCTCGCCGGTGCGGCCGGTGGCGCAGATCAGGAAGACATGGCCGAACTTCTCCTGGTAGGCCAGGTTCAGTTCGAGCATCTCCGCCCTGAGCTCCTCGGAGGCGCCTGCCATGCCGCGCTGCTCGCGGGAGGAGGTCGGGTCTCCGGGTCTCGGCCGCCCGATCGGCGGGTGCCCGGCCATCGCCTCCGCCAGGTCCGCCGCGGTCAGTTCGGCCATGGCGGCGTCACTCGCGGCGAAGAGGGCGTCGGGTGTGGCGTACGGGCGACGGGCGAGCAGGCCGCGCACCCAGGCCGCCGAGGCGCACACCTCGACGAGGGCCGCGTGGGCCGCTTGCTCCTCCAGGGCGTTGAACCGGGCGAGACCACCGGGTGTCGTGCTCGACGTCACGGGATGCCTCCGTGGCCTTGTGCTGGACGGGCTGCGGATAGCTAACGCCCTCGAAAACACCACGTCAACACTTTGTTGAAAAATCCGGGTAACAAAAACCGCCGTCCGGGTGATCCGGACGGCGGCGGTCCCGCGGGGGCCCACGAGCCGGGAGGACGGAGGCCCGACGCGCTCCTGACCTGCGCTTGTCCGCCGGCGGGGGCGGCCCGCTTCCACCGGGCCCCGCACCCTCCCCGGACCCCCCGGGCTGCGCTCAGACCTGCTTCTCGCGGTTCAGGTAGCTGTAGACGGTGAAGCGGCTCACCCGGATCAGACCTGCTTCTCACGGTTCAAGTAGTTGTAGACGGTGAAGCGGCTCACCCCGAGCGCGCCCGCCACGGTCTCCACACCGTGCCGCACGGAGAAGGCCCCGCGCGCCTCCAGCACCCGCACGACCTCCTGCTTGGTCTTGCGGTCGAGGTCGGCCAGGGGCTTGCCGTGCTTGCGCTCCAGGGCGGCCAGGATGTGATCGAGCGAGTCGGCGAGCTGCGGCAGGCGTACGGCCACCACGTCCGCCCCCTCCCAGGAGAGCACGACGTCGTCCGGTCCGGCCTCACCCGGCGCCAGCATCTCGCCGCCCATGGCGTCGACCAGCGGCTTGACCGCCGCGACGAAGGGATCGTCCCCGGTGCCGGTCACTTATCGCCCTCCCCGACCACGTTCACCTGCAACGAGACCCGCGTGGCGCCGGCGGCCAGGGCCTTGCGCAGCAGTGCGTCGACCGCGTCGAGCACGGCGTCCGCCCCGCCCTCCGCGGTGTTGCCGAACGGGCCGACGTCCACGGCGTCCAGCGCGGCCGCCTCGACGACCTCGCGGGCGACCAGCGCGTGCGGGGGTGCCTCGTCCAGGTCGAAGGGCTCGGTCGTGAACTCCACTCTCAATCGCACCCGCTCAACCTACTGCTCGGCGTCGATTTTCCGGCAGCCCCCTCTTGACAAGCCCCGAGACCCGACGGCAATCTTCCATTAAGCAGAAATGAACTTCCACAATACGGAATTATGCGGACCGGCGGAGACCGGCCGGACCTGTCGATACGGAAGGGGGCGCCGAGTCCATGACCGGTTTTGCATCGCACACAGCCGCGGAGCAGCGCTTCAACGTCAACCTGTCGATCCTCTTCACGGAACTCCCGCTCCTGGAGCGCCCCGCGGCCGCCGCCGCGGCCGGCTTCACCGCGGTCGAACTGTGGTGGCCCTGGGTCGACTCCCCCACCCCCGCACCGGCCGAACTCGACGCCCTGAAGCGGGCGATCGAGGACGCGGGCGTCCGGCTGACGGGCCTCAACTTCTACGCCGGGCGGCTGCCCGGTCCCGACCGGGGCGCGCTGTCGATCCCCGGCGTGGAGTCGGAGAGGTTCCGCGCCAACATCGACGTGGCGGCGGACTTCGCGCGGTCGCTGGGCTGCGGGGCGCTCAACGCCCTGTACGGCAACCGCGTCGAGGGCGTGGACCCGGCCGAACAGGACGCGCTCGCACTGGAGAACCTGGTCCTCGCGGCGCGCGCGGCCGACCGGATCGGCGCGATCCTGCTGGTCGAGACGCTCAACCGGCCCGAGTCGCCGGACTATCCGCTGGTGAGCGCCGCGGCCGGCGTCGCCGTCGTCGACCGGGTCAACGAGGCGACCGGCCTCGGCAACGCCCGGTTCCTCATGGACCTTTACCACCTGTCGATGAACGGCGAGGACCTGCCGCGGGCGATCTCCGCCTACGCGGCGAAGACGGGCCATGTGCAGATCGCCGACAATCCCGGCCGCGGCGCCCCGGGCACCGGCACGCTCCCGTTGGACGACCTGCTCGACCAGCTGCGCAAGGCCGGTTACGAGGGCTGGGTCGGCCTGGAGTACAAGCCGGGCGACCGGCCGAGCGCCGAGGCCTTCGACTGGCTGCCCGCCGAGGCCCGGCCGGCCCGCTGAGCCGGCACCCCACCGACACAGAGCGTCAGAGAAGTCAGAAAGGCACCCTCATGAGCAAACTCCCGAAGGTCGCGTGGATCGGGCTCGGCATCATGGGCTCCCCCATGTCGGAGAACCTGATCAAGGCCGGGTACGACGTCACCGGGTTCACCCTGGAGCAGGACAAGCTGGAGCGGCTGGCCGCGGCCGGCGGCACCGCGGCGGGGTCGATCGCCGAGGCCGTGCGCGACGCCGACGTGGTGATCACCATGGTGCCCGCCTCCCCGCAGGTCGAGGCCATCGCGTACGGGCCCGACGGCATCCTGGAGAACGCGCGGTCCGGAGCGCTGCTCGTCGACATGTCGTCGATCACCCCGCAGACCTCCGTGGACCTCGCGAAGGCCGCCGCGGCCAAGGGCGTCCGCGTCCTCGACGCCCCGGTCTCCGGTGGTGAGGCCGGCGCCGTCGAAGCCGTGCTGTCCATCATGGTCGGCGGCGAGCAGGCCGACTTCGACGCGGCCGAGCCGATCTTCGAGGCGCTCGGCCGGACGATCGTGCTGTGCGGTCCGCACGGCTCGGGCCAGACCGTGAAGGCCGCCAACCAGCTGATCGTCGCCGTGAACATCCAGGCGTGCGCCGAGGCCGTGGTGTTCCTGGAGAAGTCGGGCGTGGACCTGAGGGCGGCGCTCGACGTGCTGAACGGCGGCCTGGCCGGCTCGACCGTCCTGACGCGCAAGAAGGACAACTTCCTCAACCGCGACTTCAAGCCGGGCTTCCGCATCGACCTGCACCACAAGGACATGGGCATCGTCACGGACGCCGCCCGCACCGTGGGCGCCGCGCTGCCGGTCGGCGGCGTCGTCGCCCAACTGGTGGCATCGCTGCGCGCGCAGGGCGACGGCGGCCTGGACCACTCGGCCCTGCTGCGGGCCGTCGAGCGGCTCTCCGGCGCGCGCCTCTGAGACTTCCGGGCGGTGCCGCCGCCGACACCTGTCCTGTCGCGCCCAGGCGGTGGCACCGTCCGGAATCGACTTCAACAAACTGTTGACGTCGATTGACCCCAAACCTAGGCTCCACGAAGCGGATGGTCCACATAGCGGAAGAAGGTTTCCGCTGGCCCCGCTGCCCTCTCGTACGGAAGGTCCACGATGTCGAAGCGCGTGCTGACGACCGAGTCCGGCGCCCCGGTCGCCGACAACCAGAACTCCGCCACCGCAGGCGTCGGCGGCCCGCTGCTCCTCCAGGACCAGCACCTGCTGGAGAAGCTCGCCCGGTTCAACCGCGAGCGCATCCCGGAGCGTGTGGTGCACGCCCGCGGCTCGGGCGCGTACGGCCACTTCGAGGTGACCGACGACGTCACGGGTTTCACGTACGCCGACTTCCTCGGCACGGTCGGCAAGCGCACCGAGGTGTTCCTGCGTTTCTCGACCGTGGCCGACAACCTCGGCGGCGCGGACGCGGTCCGTGACCCCCGCGGTTTCGCGGTCAAGTTCTATACGGAGGAGGGCAATTACGACCTGGTCGGGAACAACACGCCCGTCTTCTTCGTCAAGGACCCGGTCAAGTTCCCCGACTTCATCCACTCCCAGAAGCGCGACCCGTTCACGGGCAAGCAGGAGCCGGACAACGTCTGGGACTTCTGGGGGCACTCCCCCGAGGCCACGCACCAGGTGACCTGGCTGATGGGCGACCGCGGCATCCCGGCCTCGTACCGCCACATGAACGGCTACGGCTCGCACACCTACCAGTGGACGAACGCCGCGGGCGAGGCCTTCTTCGTCAAGTACCACTTCAAGACGAACCAGGGCGTGCGCTCGCTGTCGAGCGAGCAGGCACAGGAGATCGCGGGCAAGGACCCCAATTCCCACCAGACGGACCTGCTCCAGGCCATCGAGCGGGGCGTGCACCCGTCCTGGACCCTGTACGTGCAGGTCATGCCCGCGGCGGAGGCGGCGGACTACCGCTTCAACCCCTTCGACCTCACGAAGGTGTGGCCGCACGGGGACTACCCGCTGCGGCGCGTGGGACGACTCGTCCTGGACCGCAACCCCGACAACGTCTTCGCCGAGGTCGAACAGGCCGCCTTCTCCCCGAACAACTTCGTTCCGGGCATCGGCCCCTCGCCCGACAAGATGCTCCAGGGCCGCCTGTTCGCGTACGCGGACGCCCACCGCTACCGGCTGGGCGTGAACCACACGCTGCTCGCCGTGAACGCGCCCCGGGCGACGGCCGCCCGGAACTACGGCCGCGACGGCCTGATGGCCGCCAACGACCAGGGCCGTGCGGCGAAGAACTACGAACCCAACTCCTACGACGGACCGGCCGAGACCGGCCGTCCGCTGTCGGCCCCGCTCGCGGTGCACGGCCACACCGGCACCCACGAGGCCCCGCTCCACACCAAGGACGACCACTTCTTCCAGGCGGGTGAGCTGTACCGCCTGATGTCGCGGGACGAGCAGTCCCGTCTGGTCGCGAACATCGCCGGCGGCCTCGCGCAGGTCTCCCGCGACGACGTCGTCGAGAGGAACCTCGCCCACTTCCACGCGGCCGACCCGTCGTACGGCGACCGCGTGGCGGAGGCGGTCCGCGCCCTGCGCGAGGACTGAGCCCCCCCCCTGCCGCCCGCGGCGGCGCTGGACCCGGATGAGGGGTGGTCCAGCGCCGTCCGGGCAGGACCGGGACCGCGGCGGCATGCGAGCCAGTGCGGTGGTCAAGGTTCCGGAGGCCCTTCTCGACCTGAGGGAAGGAAGCCCCCGGTCCCGTCGCGTCCGCCGCGGTCCCCGCCCACCTTCCAGGACCCTGAGTCACGGTGGGGCCGCAGGACCTGTCCGACCCTTCCCGTGACTCCTCGGCGGTCCTTCTGCGTGGAGAACAGGGGCAATCGACCAGGACCACGGGCGTCCTGCACCCAGGGCCCAAGCAACCCGCTGGGCGCGGACCGTGACGACTCGTCAGTGGGTATGCGCAAAGAGACCCCGCCAGGAAGCATCTGGCGGGGTTCGACCTCGTCGATCCGTCGGAATCACTCTTCGTTCAAGGCAGCTCGCAGGTGGGCGATCAGATCACCGGCCGGCACCTGGACCCAGGAGGCCCCGGGCTCCCCGGGGCAGACTTCGTACCGCTCCCCGTCCAGCTCGTACACCCGGACCTGACGGCTCGCTCCGTCGAACAGATCCACCCGCAGGCGGACCGCACCGTGGGACATCACCGGGAACATGTTCCGCAGCACCTCATCCGCATGGAGGCGGCGCAGAAGGTTCCATTGCCTCCGGTGGAATTCGGCTGACAGAAGGTCGGCCCACTGCGAGGAAGTGGGCTCTCCCCTCTCGAGCGCCCCGGCGAACTCGTCGAGCTCCAGGAACGTGAACCTCTCCGCCAACTCGCCGAACGGCACACCTTCCCGCCATGCGACGACCATCTCCGCGAGCAACCCGAGATCGTCCGTCGAGCCGATGTCCCAGGTGAACGCGGGAATGTCCCACTCGAACCCGGGAATATGGACACGCACCCGGAACCGACGCTCCTCGGTGGCGGGAACGACCGACACGTGACCCCTTGCCGTCCCGATGACGACGGCGTCGGTGATCGAGAACACCGGCCAGATGTCGCCTCCGCCCAGCTTCGTGGCCTCTTTCATCGCCGACAGAAGGCCGCCCGCGGCGGTCACGTCCGGGTACAGGTCTCTCCGATGGGGATCCATGTGTCGACTCCTCCGCATCCATGCATCAACTCCTCGAGTCTGCTCGCTCCTTGATCATGGAAGCGACGGCAGAACTCTTTCCCACTCCTCCAAGCGGGGATCACGTTCTTCCTCACGCATCAGCCCGGCGATCGCAAGACCCGGCGAGACCAGGTTCTTGGCCATGCGCAGATCCCGAATCCGAGAGATGTCGAGACTGCGCCAATCGGCCGACATGGCGCCGGCTTCTTCCGCCGGCATCGGAACTTCCAGGAGGAGAAGTTCGATGAGTGGGCCTGGGTTCAGAAGATCGACACTGGTGTCCGGTGGAGTGTCCTGGAGTAGAACCAGTGAGAGATTCGTGCGGCGAATCAAACTCTCACGGTAATCGATGGCACCCGAAGCGACGGCACTGTCTAGCGCATGCCCAAACGCCGACGAACATATTTCCCGACGCTCCGACGGCAGGTCACCGAATTCGTGCGTCAGGCGCATGGTCAGCAGCTCCACGACACCGAGCCACTGGCCGGCCGTCAGCTCAGCCTGTGCAGGAGTGTGCGACGCCAGGACTTCGGCGAGCGGCTCCAGCCGGAGCGCAGCCAGGTCATCGAAACCGCTCATCAAAAGTGAACTCCTGCCGCTGCGAACGCTTCGTTGCCGATCTTGAGGCTCTGGGTGCGTCGGCGTGCGTATCCGCCCCGCCGGCAGCAGCCTGAGGGCATGGACTATCCCAGCATTGTTGTGCACGCCCCAGGGCTGGACGGATCGCGGCGGGTCACCGCCGGGGACGAGACGCTCGGTATCGCCTACCACCTGGACGACGTCGTCGAGATCCTGCGGCTGGCGGACCTGGACGAGATCGAGGTCGAGGAGAGCGACATCATCGACTGGCAGGGCGGCGGCCCGGACGACTGGCCGGGGCTGTCGGAGCACCCGTCCGAGTGACGACCGGCCCCGCGCACCTCCGGGGTACGCCTCCGGGCGTACGTCACCTACGGAATGCTCAAATCAAGCTCTGAACAACGCTCCGAGGGCTTCACCCCACCCCGGTCGAGGGCACACTCTCGGCACATGAGGCCCGCCGGCACGGGGGCGGCGGGCCTCATGACGGGAGCGACACGGGGGCGGCCATGGGCGACGGCATGTCGGAGGAACCGGATCCGTACGCCGTCGCCCTGGTGCGTGGCGGGCCCCGCGCCGCCGTGACGGTCGCCGTGCTCGCCCTGCGTCTGCGCGGCGTCGTGGAGGCCGGCCGGCCGGGCACGATGCGGACGTCACGGGCGCCCGCGCACGCGGACCACCCCGCGGACCGGGCGGCGCATCCGCTGGAACGGGCGGTGCACGCCTCTCTCTACCGCCCCGCGGGCATGGGCGAGTTGCTGCGGCGGACCCGGGTACGGCAGGCGCTCGCACAGGTACGGGCCGAGCTGACCGAGGCCGGAACGTTCCGGACCTTCCCTCCCGGCCCCACGCTCGCCGCCCGGCGCCTCCTCAGGCGGACACGGGCCGAACGTCCCCTGCCCACCGGCAGGGAGGGCCTGTCGAGCCACGACATGCTCCTCGCGGTCGCGCTCCACGGCGCCGGGGCCCTCACCGTCCTGGAGCCGCGCTTCGCGGTGGACGCGGGGCTGGTGGGGCGCGGCGGCACGGCCGACAAGGGGCTGCTGCCGCATTCCTGGGGCGGCGGGTGCGGCGGCGGCTACACCGACGGCGGCGGCTCGGACACGGGACCAGGCTGAGGCACCCTCATAGCGGGGCATCACAACCACCGTGCCGTGCAACGACCCTGATCGATCATCAGGCGCACCGAGAACCCCGGCCCGGGAGCGGAAGCCGTACGAAGTCCTCAGGACGGAGCCGGGGTTCGCTCCTCGATGCGGCGACGGCGACGGCCCCGCCCTCCCTACACGAGGGCGGGGCCGTACGGCGTGCGCGGGCGTCGGATGACGCGCCGGGTCAGACCTTCAGCGTCCTGATCGACGTCGGCGCGTGGGACGGCTCGGTCGCGATCTCCTCGAACTCGACGACGTTGCCGATGTCGTTCGTCGTCGACATGGAGATGTTGGTGACCCGCTCCAGGATCGCCTCGACGACCACGGGCACCCGGAACTCCGCGGCGAGCTTCTTGGCCTCCTCGAAGGCGGCGCCCAGCTCGGCCGGGTCGGCCACCCGGATCGCCTTGCAGCCGAGGCCCTCGACGACCTTGACGTGGTCGACGCCGTAGACGCCGAGTTCGGGCGAGTTGATGTTCTCGAACTCCAGGTTGACCTGGAAGTCGATGTCGAACGCCCGCTGCGCCTGCCGGATGAGGCCCAGATAGGAGTTGTTCACCAGGACATGGACGTAGGGAATCCGGTGCTGGGCGCCGACGGCCAGTTCCTCGATCATGAACTGGAAGTCGTAGTCGCCGGAGAGGGCGACCACGGGAGACTCCGGGTCGGCCGTGGCGACGCCGAGCGCGGCCGGGACGGTCCAGCCCAGCGGGCCCGCCTGGCCGCAGTTGATCCAGTGCCGCGGCCGGTAGACGTGCAGCATCTGGGCGCCGGCGATCTGGGAGAGGCCGATGGTGGAGACGTACCGGGTCTCCGGCCCGAAGGCCTTGTTCATCTCCTCGTAGACGCGCTGCGGCTTGATGGGGATGTCGTCGAAGTGCGTACGGCGCTGGAGGGTGGCCCGGCGCTCCTGTGCGGCCGCGGCCCACCCGGACCGGTCGGGAAGGCGCCCCGCGGCCTTCAACTCCCGTGCCACCTCGACGAACAGCGCGAGGGCGGCCTTCGCGTCGGAGGCGATCCCGTAGTCGGGGGCGAAGATCCTGCCGATCTGGGTGGGCTCGATGTCGACGTGGACGAAGGTGCGCCCGGCCGTGTAGACGTCCAGCCTGCCGGTGTGGCGGTTGGCCCACCGGTTGCCGATGCCGAGGACGAAGTCGGACTCCAGGAAGGTCGCGTTGCCGTAGCGGTGCGAGGTCTGCAAGCCCACCATGCCGGCGTTCAGCTCGTGGTCGTCGGGCAGGACACCCCAGCCCATCAGGGTCGGGACGACCGGGATACCCGTCAACTCGGCGAACTCGACGAGGAGTTCGGAAGCGTCGGCGTTGATGACACCGCCGCCCGCGACGATCAGCGGGCGCTCGGACCCGCCCAGGAGGGTGAGCGCCTTCTCGATCTGGGCGCGGGTGGCGGTGGGCCGGTACGCCCGCAGCGGCTCGTACGTCTCGGGGTCGAACTCGATCTCCGTCTGCTGGACGTCGACGGGCAGGTCGATGAGGACCGGGCCCGGGCGGCCCGAGCGCATGAGGTGGAAGGCCTGCTGGAAGACGCCGGGGACCTGCGCGGCCTCCAGCACGGTGACCGCCATCTTGGTGACGGGCCCCGCGATCGAGGCGATGTCGACGGCCTGGAAGTCCTCCTTGTGGATCACGGCGGTCGGGGCCTGGCCCGTGATGCACAGGATCGGGATCGAGTCGCCGATGGCGGAGTACAGCCCGGTGATCATGTCGGTGCCGGCCGGTCCGGACGTGCCGACGCAGACGCCGATGTTGCCCGGGTGGGCCCGGGTGTAGCCCTCGGCCATGTGCGAGGCGCCCTCGACGTGCCGGGCGAGCGTGTGGGTGATCCCGCCGGCGGCCCGCAGGGCCGCGTAGAAGGGGTTGATCGCCGCGCCCGGGACGCCGAACGCGTTGCTGACGCCCTCGCGCTTGAGGATCTCGACTGCCGCGCGGGCAGCGGTCATACGAGCCATGGAGTACTCCTGCTTCGGCTGTCGGATTCGCGCTCCGTCGCGCCCCGCGGAGAGCTGGTGATTCCGTAGGTGATCCGTGGATGACTTCGCGTTCCGTTCCGTAAGCCGAACTCACTGAATTCCGTATTACGGAAACTAACTTCTACTATCTGGAAGCAATGTAGGTGGCGGGCCAGGAGGCGTCAAGGGCGCGGCGCCGGGCGGGAGTCCCCGGGGCGCGGCCATGCGGAAGGTCCTGGAGCGGTCGGGGCGTTTCGCTGTCGGCGGCCCGCTCCCTGGAGGACGATGGACGCGCTGTCCCGACGTGACGTCCTGGAGTGGGCCATGGCCGAGAGCGTGCCGGTGCGGTGTCCGGCCTGCCGCCGCGAGCATCTCTTCGCCGCGTCGTCGTACCCGTGCGTCTGCGGCGCGCCCGTCACTCCCACGCTGGACCGCCTCGCCGATCCGGTGCCCGTGACGCACCGCGTCTGGGACGACGACTGGGTGACGGTGCCCTGCGACGCCTGCGGCCGCGAGGACGAGTGGCCCCATCCGGAACTGGGCTGCGCGTGCGGGACCGTGCTGCGGATTCCGGTACGGAGGACACGGCCGGGAGGGGTACGGCGACCGCCGCTGGCCGGTGTCACGCCGGACACCGCCGCCGAGCCGGACCCCGTCCGGGACGAGACCCCCGCGCGCTCACCGCACCCGACCGGGGCCCCCACCCCGCACACCGCCGAGGCGTCCGTCCCGCCCGGGGCCGCGGCACCGGCCCCGGGGCCCGCCGGGACGCCGCCGGCACCCGGCGCGGGCGCCGCACCGGCGCGGGCCGCCGACGGCCCCTCCGCCGGCGGTTCCGGTCCGGACGACGGCCACCACGCCGACGTACCACCGCCGGACGGCGGAAGCCCCGCCGCCCCCGGCCCCGCCCCGGCCCCGCGCCGGGCGTTCCAGCCCGTCACCATCCGCACCGCGCGGGACGCCGTGACCGCCGCCGCGCTGTATCTGCGGTGGCTCGGCTACCGCGACGTCCGCAGGGCCGACCAGCGGCCGCCGTCGGGAGTCGGGCTCGCGGCCCGGGGCGTCGTCGCCCAGGTGGACCCGACGGTCCGCCCCGCCTCGCTGCGCGACGTGGAGTGCCTGTGGCTGACGGCGATGAGCGAGTCCACGCGGTGCGTCTACTTCTCGCTGGCCGGCTACACCGACGACGCGCGCTCCCGCGCCGACCTGCTCCGGGTCCCCCTCTTCGTCCTCGACCTCACCGGTACCCCCCAGCCGGTCAACGCCCCCGCGGACGAACTCACCGCCGGCGGGGTCTGACCGGCCCCCGCGCGGCCCCGCGGGGGCCGTCCCCGAAGCCGGCCGTGGGGCGCTGGGGGCGGGCCCGGTCAGCGACCCGTGAGCCGCTCCGTCAGGTCGTGGACACCACGGCGGTAGGGGTCGTGGGCGTCCTCGCCGGCCCGCCGGCTCAGTCCCGGTCGGTGTACGTCTCGCGCAGTTCGATCTTGCGAACCTTGCCGGACACCGTCATCGGGAAGGCCTCCAGGATCCGCAGGCGGCTGGGGATCTTGTAGTGGGCCAGCCGGCCGTCGCAGAAGGCGCGCAGTTCCGCCAGTGTCGGCGGGTCCGCCGGGTCGCGGGCGATGGCGCAGGCGAGCACCTCCTCGCCGTACCGCTCGTGGGGAACTCCGACCACCTGCACGTCGGCGATCTTCGGATGGGCGTAGAGGAACTCCTCGATCTCCCGCGGGTAGACGTTCTCGCCACCCCGGATGATCATGTCCTTGATGCGGCCGACGATCTCGACGTAGCCGTCCTCGCGCATCACGGCGAGGTCCCCGGTGTGCATCCAGCGCCCGGGGTCGACGGCCTCGGCGGTCTTCTCCGGCTCGTTCCAGTAGCCGAGCATCACGCTGTAGCCCCGGGTGCACAGCTCGCCCGCGGTCCCCCGGGGCCGGGTCACGCCGTCCACCGGGTCGACGACCTTGATCTCCAGGTGCGGAAGCACCCGGCCGACGGTGCCCGTGCGGTGCTCCAGGTCGTCGTCCCGGCGGGTCTGCAAGGAGACCGGCGAGGTCTCGGTCATGCCGTAGCAGATGGAGACCTCCGCCATGTGCATCTCGGCGACCACCCGTTTCATCACCTCGACCGGGCACGGCGAGCCCGCCATGATGCCGGTGCGGAGCGAGGACAGGTCGTACGTCGCGAAGCCGGGGAGGTTCAGCTCGGCGATGAACATGGTCGGGACGCCGTACAGCGAGGTGCAGCGCTCGTCCTGGACCGCGCGCAGCGTCGCGGCCGGGTCGAAGGACGGGGCCGGGATGACCACGCACGCGCCGTGCGAGGTCGCCGCGAGATTGCCCATCACCATGCCGAAGCAGTGGTAGAACGGCACCGGCACGCAGACGCGGTCCTGCTCGCTGTAGGCGATCGACTCACCCACGAAATAGCCGTTGTTGAGGATGTTGTGGTGGGAGAGGGTCGCTCCCTTGGGGAAGCCCGTGGTCCCCGAGGTGTACTGGATGTTGATGGGGTCGTCGCAGGACAGCTCGCTCCCGCGGGTGCGGAGCTCCGCGCGCGACTCGGGGGTGCCGCGTCCGGCCAGGGCGTCCCAGCTCGGGTCGCCGATGTAGACGGTCTCCCGCAACCGCGGGCAGTTGCGCCGTACTTGGTCGACCATCGCCCGGTAGTCGCTGGTCTTGTGACGGAGGGAGGCGACGAGCAGCGAGATGCCGGCCTGCCGCAGGACGTACTCGACCTCGTGGGTGCGGTAGGCGGGGTTGATGTTCACCATGACCGCGCCGACGCGGGCGGTCGCGTACTGGACGAGCACCCATTCCGGGCAGTTCACCGCCCAGATGCCGACCCGGTCGCCCTTGGCGATGCCGGTGGCGAGCAGCGCGGACGCCAACCTGTCGACGTCGGCCGCGAATTCGGCGTACGTCCAGCGCCGCCCGGACGGCACGTCGACGAGCGCCTCCCGGTCCGGCCAGGCCGCCACCGTCCGGTCCAGGTTGGCCCCGATCGTGTCACCGAGCAGGGCGGTCCCGCTCGTGCCGTGCGTGTAGGAGAGTTCGGTCACCGGAAGTCCTCCTCGCGGTACTCGGCGTCCGAGCCCGCGGCCGTGGCCTCGCGCAGCTCGATCCGGCGGATCTTTCCCGACACCGTCTTGGGCAGCTCGCCGAACTCCAGGCGCCGGATGCGTTTGTAGGGCGCGAGCACCGTGCGTGAGTGCTCGAAGAGCACCTTGGCGAGGTCGGGACCGGGTTCGTGGCCCGCCGCGAGGACGACGTACGCCTTCGGGACGGCGAGCCGCAGCGCGTCGGGGGCCGGGACGACGGCCGCCTCCGCCACCGCCTCGTGCTCCAGCAGCGCGCTCTCCAGCTCGAAGGGCGAGATCTTGTAGTCGGAGGCCTTGAAGACGTCGTCGGACCGGCCCACGTACGTGATGTAGCCGTCGGCGTCGCGCGCGCCGATGTCGCCCGTCCGGTAGTAGCCGCCCGCCATCGCCTCCGCGGTCCGGTCGGGGTCGCCGTGGTAGCCGGTCATGAGACCCACCGGGCCGCCCGACAGGTCGAGCGCGATCTCCCCCTCGGTCACGCCGGGCGCTCCGGAGACCGGGTCGAGGAGTTCGACGCGGAAGCCGGGGCTGGGCCGCCCCATCGAGCCCGCCCTGAGCTCCTGCCCGGGGCTGTTGGAGACCTGGACGGCGGTCTCGGTCTGTCCGAACCCGTCCCGGACCGTGACGCCCCAGGCGCGCCGCACCTGTTCGATGACCTCCGGGTTGAGCGGCTCGCCCGCGGCGACGGCCTCCCGGGGTGGCGTCGGCAGCTGGGTCAGGTCGGCCTGGATGAGCATGCGCCACACGGTGGGCGGGGCGCAGAAGGTGGTGACCCCGGCCCGGTCCATCTCCGCGAGCAGCCGGCCCGCGTCGAAGCGCGTGTAGTTGTGGATGAAG
The DNA here is from genome assembly GCF_042734135.1 of Streptomyces sp. NPDC059668. NCBI lineage: Bacteria > Bacillati > Actinomycetota > Actinomycetes > Kitasatosporales > Streptomycetaceae > Streptomyces > Streptomyces sp. NPDC059668. The sequence goes on from NZ_JBHWEL010000008.1 coordinate 125,015, forward strand.
ACGGTGGCCTCCGCGTTCCAGGGCGCGAAGAGGTTGGACCAGGCGTGCTTGGCCCAGCCGGGCGACGAGATGTTCAGGTGCACGTCGCCGGGCTTGAGCCCGATCCAGTACATCGTCGCCAGATGGCCGATCGGGTAGGAGGTGTGGGTGTGCTCGACGAGTTTGGGGCGGGCGGTGGTGCCGGAGGTGAAGTAGAGCATCAGCGGGTCGTCCGAGTGGGTCGCGCCGTCCGGCTCGAAGGTCGCGTCGGCGGCGTACGCGTCCTCGTAGCTCTGCCAGCCGGGCCGTCCGCCGCCGACCGCGATCCGGGTGTGCCGGCCGGGGACCTCGTCGAACTTCCCGGTGTCCTCGGCACGCGCGATCACATGCCGGACCCGGCCGCGCTCGACGCGGTCGCGCAGGTCGGCGGGCCCCAGCAGGGTGGTCGCCGGGATGACGACGGCGCGCAGTTTCATCGCGGCGAGGGCCGTCTCCCACAGCTCGACCTGGTTGCCGAGCATGACGAGGATCCGGTCCTCGGCGCGGACGCCCCGCGCGCGCAGCCAGTTGGCCACGCGGTCGGAGCGCTCGGACAGCGCGGCGAAGGAGAACTCGGCGCGCCCGCCGTCCTCCTCGACGATGTGCAGGGCGGTGCGGTCGTTGCCCCGCGCGATGACGTCGAACCAGTCGAGCGCCCAGTTGAAGGAGTCCGGGCGCGGCCAGTCGAAGCCCTGGTACGCCGTCGCGTAGTCCTCCCGGTGCTCCAGCAGGAAGTCCCGCGCGGCACGGAATCGCTCCGTCGCGTCCGTCGTCACCGTCATGTGTCCTCCTCGTTGCCGCACCACCGCCTAACATCGTGTATTCCGTCAGGGAGGTCTCACTACCCCCGAACGGGGGTGCGCCGCGACGAAGGGGCGAACAGGTGACAGCAGAAGCGGCCGACGCGGTGGAGATGCGTGCCGCGCTGGTAGGGCTGCGGCGTGCCACGGGGCTGCCGGTCGCCTTCGGCGGCCTGGTCGAGCCCGGGCGCGCGCAGGTGCGCATCAGCGAGCTCAGCGGCACGGCGACGCCCGCGCTCAGCGCGCTCGCGGTGTCCTCGGGCAACGGTCTGGGCGGCAAGGCGGTGGCCCTCGCGCGGCCCTGCGCGGTGACGGACTACTCGGCCTCGCGGCAGATCAGCCACGAGTACGACGTGGCGGTGGCCACCGAGGGGCTGTGCTCGGTGCTGGCGGTGCCCGTGGTCGTACGCCGCCGGGTGCGCGGAGTGCTGTACGGCGCCCTGCGGACGGCGCAGCCCCTGGGCGACCGCACGCTCGGCGCGGCCGTGGCCGCGGCCCGGGACGTGGAGCAGGCGCTGGTCGTACGGGACGAGGCGCGGGGCCTGTTGGCCGTGGCGCGGGAGCCCGAACCGGTGGCGAGAAGCGCGGCCTGGGAGGAGGTGCGGGAGGCGCACGGCGCGCTGCGGGCGCTGGCACCGCGTATCGCCGACCCGGCGCTGCGGGCCGAACTCCTCGACGTGTGCGGGCGCCTGGCGGGCGCGGCGGCCCCCGAGCACGGCGGGCCGCACGTCGGGCCGCACGTCGGGCTCGCCCCGCGCGAGGTGGACGTCCTCGCCTGTGTCGCGGCGGGGGCCACCAACGGGAGCGCGGCACGGCGGCTGGGGCTGCGCCCGGAGACGGTCAAGGGGTATCTGCGGTCGGCGATGCGGAAGCTCGGCGCCCACACGCGCTGGGAGGCGGTGATCGCGGCACGCCGCGCCGGACTGCTGCCGTAGGAAGGGCGGTTGTCCGGGTGTGGCGGTTGTCCGGGTGACGGGTGACCGGGCGGCGGATGACCGGGCGGCGGGCGTCCGGGCGGCACGCGTCCGGGGCTTTCCATTCAATCGGGCGCACTCTGAAATACCCTATGCACAGCCCCTGTTATTTCCCTCACCACCCCGAGAGTCCGAAATTCAAAGAGTTATTGCCTAACATTGGCCCGGACACGACATGCGAGGGGAGCGGTGAGCGTGCGAGGGGACTTCAAGGAACCTGCGAGACCCCGCCCCGACCTGGTCATAGGCCGGGAGGAGGTCTTCGCGGCGGCACGCGAGCAGCTCTCCGGCGGAGGCAGCCTGCTGGTGCACGGCCCCGCCGGAATAGGAAAGTCGACCGTCCTGCGGGCGCTGGCCGCGGAAAGCGCCGAATCGGCGCACACCGTGTTGCGCTGCTCCGCGACCGAGTCCGAATCACATCTGCCCTTCCTCGCCCTGACCGACCTGCTCGGTCTGGTGGTGGACACGGTCTCCGACCGGCTGCCCGCACCGCAGCGCACCGCCCTGGAATCGGCCCTCACCGGCCGCGGGGAGTCGACCCTGCAACGGGACGGGCTCGCCCTGCGGCTCGCGGTCCTCTCCGTGCTCCGGGCGCTGGCCGCGCGGGGTCCCGTCCTGATCGTCGCCGACGACCTGCAGTGGCTGGATCCGGCCAGCGCCGAACTGCTCGGCTTCGCCGCGCGCCGGCTCGGCGAGATGCCCGTACGGATGCTGTGCGCCGCGCGTACCGACACGGACCCGCCGGACCAACAGCACGACCGCTATCTACGCGCGTCCCCGTCGAACACCCTGGCCGTGCGGCTCAACCCGCTCTCCCGGGCACAGACCACCGAACTCCTCGGCCACCGGGGCCACACCGGGCTCTCGCGTTCCACCGTCCGGGACATCCACCGCACCAGCGGCGGCAACCCGCTCTTCGCCCTGGAGCTCGGCCGCGCGCTCGCCGAGAGCCCGACCCGGCCGAGCCCGGGTGAACCGCTGCCCGTACCGACCTCGCTGCGCGCCCTCGTCCTCAGCCGTCTGGAGATGCTGTCCCCCGAGGCCCGCCGCACCCTGCTCGTCGCGAGTGCGGGAGCCCGCCCCACGGTGGCGCTGCTGCACGCGGCCGGGCGTGCGGACGCCGAGGCGGAGACCGCGCACGCGGCCTCGCTCGGACTGCTGGCGACCGAGCGCGAGACACCCGGAATCCGCTTCGCGCATCCCCTCATCTCGGCCGCCCTGTACGCGGAGGCCGGCGCCGCCGAACGGCGCGCCGCGCACGTCGCGCTCTCCACGGCCGCCTCCGACCCCATCGAGCGGGCCCGGCACCTCGCCCTCGCCACGACCGGCACCGATCCCCAGGTCGCCGCGCGGCTCGGGGAGGCGGCGGCCGTGGCGAGGGACCGCGGCGCTCCGTCGGTCGCCGCCGGACTCGGCCTGCTCGCCGCCCGGCACACCCCCGTGGACGCCGAGCCCGGACCGGACGAACGGCGACTTCAGGCCGCCGAGGACGCGCTGACCGCCGGGGAGTCCGACCTCGCCCGGGACATCGCCCGCGACGCGCTGCGCCGGGTCACCACGCCCGCCGACCGCGTACGGGCCTGGATGGTCGTCATCGACGCGGCAGGACAGGCCATGGCCGAGGTCGACGCCGTCTTCCCGCAGGCGCTCGCGGACGCGGGCGACGACCCGCGGCTGCTCGCGCTCGTCCGCTACCAGCTCGCCTGGCGGGCCCTGCTGGTCGAGGGCGAGATGACCAAGGGCCGTGAGGAGGCCGCGATCGCCGCACAGCTCGCGGCCCGCGCCGGGGACCGGCCCACCGAACTCCTCGCGCTCGGTTTCCAGGCGCAGATGGAGACCCTGATGGGGCACCCGGCCGCGCCCGCGACCATCCAGCGGGCGCTGCGCGAGCCCCAGGACCCCCGGGTGGCGTGCGACCACAACGGCGCCGGCGCCGTCCGCTTCCGCTGGCTGATCATGGGCGACCAGCTCGCCGAGGCACGCACCACGATCACCGCGCTGCTGCGCGAGGTACGGCGGCGCGGGATGGTCGAGAGCGAGCTGCACTTCCTGCGCGGGCTCGCCGAGACCGAACTGCGCTCCGGACACTGCGGGCGGGCGCTGGACCTGGCCCGCGAGAGCCTGCGGCTGGCCCGCGACACGGGCATCGGCGAGGCGGCGACCGCCATGTTCACCTCGCTCGCGGAGGCCGCCGGCGGTGACGTCGACCGGGCACTCGCGCTCGCGCGGGAGGCCGTGGACCGTGCCGAGGAGGACGGCGACCTGGTCTATCTCTCGCGCGCCCTCGGCGCCCTCGGCCACGCCCAGCTGGTCGCCGGGGACTTCGTGGCGGTGGTCCGGTCCCTGCGACGGGTGCGGGAACTGGAGGAACGGCTCGGGATCACCGACCCCGCCCGTGGCCGCTGGCACGGCGACCTCGCGGAGGCGCTGGTGCGGATCGGCGAGCCGGTCGAGGCGCAGGACGTCATCGACGCCACGCGGGCGCGGGCGCTTCGGCTCGGCCGCGAGAGCGTGCTCGCCGTGCTCGACCGCGCCGAGGCACTGGTCCGGGCGGCACGCGGCGAACAGGGTCCCGCCGTACGGCAGCTGACCGCGGCGCAGGACCGGCTCGGCAAACTGGGCTACGGACTGGAGGAGGCCCGCGCCGCCTACGCCCTGGCCGGTGTGCGCGCTCACCCGCCGGGCCCGACCTCGTACGACGAGGCGACCCGCCTCTTCCGCCGCTGCCGCGCGCTGCCCTGGCTGCGGCAGGTGGAGACGGCGGCGACCGCGCCGGCGGCCGCGGCCGGGCCGGCGCCGGCCGCGCTGGCTCCCGCCGCGCTCGAGAGCCTCGCGGCGACGGAGCGTCAGGTCGCGGCCCTCGTCATGGAGGGCGCCACGAACCGCGAGATCGCGGCGCGCCTGTTCATCAGCGTGAAGACCGTGGAGGCCACGCTCACCCGGGTGTACCGGAAACTGGGGATCCGGTCGCGGGTGGACATCGTCCGGCTGGCGGCGCGGCGCCGGAACGGGTGAATCCGCGTACGGGGTGACGCCCCGGCCGTCAGGCCGCTCCGGGGCGCCGCGTCCGATCGCTCCGGAGCGCCACGACCGGCTCCGTCACCTCTTCTGACAGCTCGTCACCCTCCGCCGGAACAGGGCGGGTCGGGCCGTCCGGTGGGTCTCGGGGACGCACCGCAGGGCGGTGCGGGGCGACGGGAGGGGCCGGACCTTACGCTAAACCCCGGTCCGTGCGACCAAGGGTTTTCCCTCCCCAACTCCGCTAGGGAGTTCCCCCCTTGGAAGCGGAACGGTCCCGCTTCTAGCGTGAGCGTCGTGCCGCTCGCTCGGGCACACGGCGTCCGCTCGCAGGCGCCGTGTCCAACCCCCCACACCCGCGCGTCCCCCCACCGGCAACTTCTGAGGAGATCCATGTTCGGCCTCAACCGCGCCACGAGGACAGCCGCTCTCTGTACGGCGGCCGCTGCCGCCGCCGCGACCGCTCTCCTGTGCGCACCGGGCGCCGTCGCCGCCCCCCAGCCGATCGTCGGCGGCACGACCACCACCACGACCGCGTACCCGTTCATGATGCAGATCACGGACGCCTCGCAGAACCAGTTCTGCGGCGGAACCCTGGTCGCGGCCAACAAGGTCGTCACCGCCGCCCACTGCATGGTCGGCGAGACGACGAGCAGTGTCCGCGTCGTCGGCGGCAGAACGTACCTCAACGGTACGAACGGCACCGTCAGCAGGGTCAGCAAGATCTGGATCAACCCCGGCTACACGGACGCCACCAACGGCGACGACGTGGCCGTGCTGACCCTGTCGACGTCGATGTCGTACACCCCCGCGTCGTACGTCACCTCCGCGAACACCGGCGTGTACGCGGCCGGCACCACCGCCCGCATCGTCGGCTGGGGCACCACCTCCGAGAACGGCAACTCCTCCAACCAGCTGCGCACCGCGACCGTCCCGACCGTCTCGGACGCCGGCTGCCGGAGTTCGTACGGCTCGGACTACGTCGCCTCCGACATGGTCTGCGCCGGTTACCCGAACGGCGGCACCGACACCTGCCAGGGCGACAGCGGCGGCCCGCTGCTCATCGGCGGCGTGCTGGCCGGCATCACGTCCTGGGGCAACGGCTGCGCGGAGGCCGGCTACCCCGGCGTGTACACCCGGCTGACGACCTTCTCGAACCTGGTGAAGACGCAGGTCAACTCGTAGTAACCGAAGATCTCCTGAGCATCGCTCAGTCTCATTCCATTGGGGGGGGTGGGTGGGGGGGGGGGGGGGTGGTGGGGGTGG